>NZ_JAVKPV010000002.1:0-503457 GCF_040981075.1 Kocuria sp. CPCC 205263
GATGAGACCGAGGCGCTTGCGATGCGGCCCGGAGGTGAGGGGAGGCAGCGCAGCGGCTGCTTCCCGGGGTGAGGAGGTGGCCATCGGGAGTTCCTTTGCTCGGGCGCAACCGGTGCGCTCTTCACGGTGCTGACGGGTCGGACGCGTCGCGCGGTGCGTGACGCACGTCTCAGTGGTCCTGATGTCATTATGTTAGGACATATGGCCGGGCCGGGGAACCCCGGTGGGCAAATTCTTGTGATCGCCGCAACATTTCTCCGCCGAGGCCTTGCTCGGGTCGAAGCCGGAGGGCATCACCGCGACAGGGGCCCCGGCCGATGCCGCTAGACGAACAGCAGCACCGCCACGGCCGCAGGGGCCGTCCAGCGCAGCGACCTGCCGGTGAGGTTGTGCACCACGCCCAGTAGCGTGCAGCAGACCACGGCCGTGGCGACGGAGGCCCAGCCGCCGAGGACCAGCCCGGGCAGGGCGAGCAGGAGCCCGAGGACGAGCCCGCCCACCGGGGCGACCCGTGTCCAGGGGACCGGCCGGCGCAGCTCCACGGCCCGCTGCACGCACGTCAGGACCAGCGCAAGGAGCAGGGCCCGCCCCACGTGGTAGGCGGCGAAGCCCACCATGCCGAGCCACGCGCCCGTGCCGTACTCCGCGTAGAGGTCCAGGTAGAGCTGGATCGGCTGCACGCGCCACTCGCCCACGAGGAAGACGGGCAGGATCACCCCGAGCAGGACGGCCAGCACGAAGACGACCAGGGCCGTGGTGGTCCGCCGGTGGTCGACCGCGGACGAGGGGGAGGGGGCCGAGGGCGCAGGGGCCGCGGGGTCCGCCGCCCGGTGGCGCAGCCACGCCACGAGGCCCCGCTGGATCCCGAGCCACGCCGCGCCGAGGGTCAGCCAGGTGACGACCTGCCAGCCCAGCGGGTAGACGTCGGGGATCCCGCCCGTGAAGGTGAGCACCGTGCCGTCGACCACAGCCTCCAGCCCGAGGGCCACGAACGCGAAGGTCGCGATCGAGACGAGGAAGCCGGCATCGGCGGGGGCGAACGCCCGGTTCTCGGGGGAGTCGACAGAGCTCATGGGGCCAGTCAATCAAGAATCGCCGGGCCGCACGCGCGCGCCCCCGGTTGTGGCCGCAGTTTCAGCATGCACTACAGTCTCGTACAGGGAGTGCACCGGTACGTCCCGCGCCCGGAACGGCTCCGCGGAACGGCCCGGAGGCATCCTGCCGGCCCCGGCCGGGAGGATGCGGAGTGCTCCGTTCACCACCAGGTCGGAGGGCGACCCGCACACTGCCCGGGTCGCCGCCGCCCACGACTTCGACGAAGAAGGGCATTCACCCGTGGACCTGTTCGAATACCAGGCACGCGACCTGTTCGAGAAGCACGGCGTCCCCGTGCTCCAGGGCATCGTCGCGACCACCCCCGAAGAAGCAAGGGCCGCAGCCGAGAAAATCGGCGGGGTCACCGTCGTGAAGGCGCAGGTCAAGGTCGGAGGCCGCGGCAAGGCCGGCGGCGTCAAGGTCGCCAAGACCGCCGACGAGGCCTACGAGTACGCCCAGCAGATCCTCGGCATGGACATCAAGGGCCACACCGTCCACCGCGTCATGATCGCCCAGGGCGCGGACATCGCCGAGGAGTACTACTTCTCGATCCTGCTGGACCGCGCCAACCGCTCCTACCTGGCCATGTGCTCCGTCGAGGGCGGCGTGGAGATCGAGCAGCTCGCCGTCGAGCGGCCCGAGGCCCTCGCCCGCGTCGAGGTCGTCCCGACCGAGGGCATCACCGAGGCCAAGGCCCAGGAGATCGTCCGCGAGGCGAAGTTCGACGACGAGACCGCCGCGAAGGTGGTCCCCGTGCTCGTGAAGCTGTGGGACGTCTTCAAGAAGGAGGACGCCACGCTCGTCGAGGTCAACCCGCTGGTGAAGACCGGCGACGGGCAGGTCATCGCCCTCGACGGGAAGGTTACCCTCGACGAGAACGCGGAGTTCCGCCAGCCGGAGCACGCCTCCCTCGCCGACAAGTCCAGCGCCGACCCCCTGGAGGAGAAGGCCAAGGAGCACGACCTCAACTACGTCAAGCTCGACGGCGAGGTCGGCATCATCGGCAACGGCGCGGGCCTGGTGATGTCCACCCTGGACGTCGTCGCCTACGCCGGCGAGAAGCACGGCAACGTCAAGCCGGCCAACTTCCTGGACATCGGCGGCGGGGCCTCGGCCGAGGTCATGGCCGCCGGCCTGGACGTGATCCTCAACGACCCGCAGGTGAAGTCCGTGTTCGTCAACGTCTTCGGCGGCATCACCGCGTGCGACGCCGTGGCCAACGGCATCGTGAAGGCCCTCGAGATTCTCGGGGACGAGGAGGACAAGCCGCTCGTGGTCCGCCTGGACGGCAACAACGTCGAGGAGGGCCGGCGCATCCTGGCCGGCGCCAACCACCCGCTCGTCACCCTCGCCGAGACCATGGACGAGGGCGCGGACAAGGCCGCCGAGCTCGCCCACGCCGCCAACTGATCCGCCGACCGGACGAACACTTCTAAGGAACGAACAGCAATGTCAATCTTTTTGAACAAGGACTCCAAGGTCATCGTTCAGGGCATCACCGGCGGCGAGGGCACCAAGCACACCGGCCGCATGCTCGCGGCGGGGACGCAGGTCATGGGCGGCGTCAACGCCCGCAAGGCCGGCACCACCGTGGCCCACCAGGACAAGGACGGCAACAGCGTCGAGCTGCCGGTCTTCGGCACCGTCGCCGAGGCCGTCGAGAAGACCGGCGCGGACGTGTCGATCGTCTTCGTGCCGCCGGCCTTCACGAAGGACGCCGTGATCGAGGCCATCGACGCCTCGGTCCCGCTGGTGGTCGTCATCACCGAGGGCATCCCGGTGCAGGACTCCGCCGAGTTCTGGGCGTACGCGAAGTCGAGGACCGGTGCGGACGGTAAGCAGACCACCCGCATCATCGGCCCGAACTGCCCCGGCATCATCACCCCGGGCGAGTCGCTCGTCGGCATCACCCCGGCGAACATCACCGGCAAGGGCAAGATCGGCCTGGTCTCCAAGTCCGGCACCCTGACCTACCAGATGATGTACGAGCTGCGCGACATCGGCTTCACCACCGCCATCGGCATCGGCGGCGACCCGGTCATCGGCACCACCCACATCGACGCCCTAGAGGCGTTCGAGGCGGACCCCGAGACCGAGGCCATCGTGATGATCGGCGAAATCGGCGGCGACGCCGAGGAGCGCGCCGCGGACTTCATCAAGGCGAACGTCTCCAAGCCGGTCGTCGGCTACGTCGCCGGCTTCACCGCTCCCGAGGGCAAGACGATGGGCCACGCCGGCGCCATCGTCTCCGGTTCCTCGGGCACGGCGCAGGCCAAGAAGGAGGCCCTCGAGGCCGCGGGCGTGAAGGTCGGCAAGACCCCGTCCGAGACCGCCCAGCTGATGCGGGAGATCTTCGAGACCAAGTGATCCGGCGGGCTCCGACCTGTCGACCCGGCACGCGGGGAAGGCCCCGTCCGCGAACACCGTGGACGGGGCCTTCCCCGTGCTCCGGGCCGGCCGAGGAGTCAGAGTCGGCCTTCGAGGAACTGCGCGACGCCCTCGCCGAAGGACCAGTCCTCGCGGGTGTTCTCGGTGACGGAGACGATGAGGTCCTGCGGGTCCAGCCCGGTGCGTGCGCGGAGGCGGTCGGCCAGGGCCCGGTACATGGCCTGCTTCTGGGCCTCGTTGCGGCCCTGCTGGACCACCTGGACGATGACGAGGTCGTCGGTGCGGGTGAAGCCGAGGCCGGTGTCCTCGGCGATGATCTGGCCGGGCCGGTGCTCGGTGATGATCTGGTAGCGGTCGCGGGGCGGGGCCGCGAAGGTGTCGAGCATGACGTCCTGGACGGTGTCGGCGAGCTCGCGGAGCTGTTCGGGGGTTCGACGGTCTTCGGTGACGTCGATGCGCACGAGGGGCACGGATGGGTCCTTCCGGTGGATGGCACGTGGTGGACGACTGTTCCACCGTGCTCGAAAGTATGTCAAGACATTACGACAAATAGAAGACATGATGGGCGTCCCTTCGCCCCTTCGACGGCCCCGAATCGGGTTCCAGGGATCGTCGGGCGCGAAGTTAGACGGTATGTCTTTACAAACTGACCTGATGTCGTATTCTGGTTGTGATCCGGACCACTGATCGGCCGGGCGCACGGGATCCGCACCGTGACGCCGGTCCAGCACCAGAAAGCAGGTCACCATGGCGCAGCAGAGCGCGACCTCCACGACCGCCGGCGCGGCGGCGCAGCAGCAGAACCCCGTCCTCATCGGCACCGCCCCCGACTCCTGGGGCGTGTGGTTCGCCGACGACCCGAAGCAGACCCCCTGGGAGCGTTTCCTCGACGAGGTCGCCGAGGCGGGCTACTCCTGGATCGAGCTGGGTCCCTACGGCTACCTGCCCACGGACCCCTCCCGGCTCGCCGACGAGCTCGCCCAGCGCAACCTGAAGGTCTCGGCGGGCACCGTCTTCACGGCGTTCCACCGCGGCGCCGGCCAGTGGCAGGAGGCGTGGGAGCCCGCGCGGAAGGTCGCCGAGCTGACCGCCGCCGTGGGCGGCGAGCACATCGTGGTGATCCCGGCCATGTGGCGCGACGACGTGACGGGCCAGGCGCTCGAAAACGAGCACCTGAGCACCGAGCAGTGGGACGCGCTGTGCGAGGGCCACGACCGGCTGGGGAAGGTGCTGCGCGACGACTTCGGTCTGCAGCAGCAGTTCCACTCCCACGCCGACTCCCACGTGTGCGGCCAGCCCGACATCGAGACCTTCCTGCAGCGCACCGACCCCGAGCTGGTCACCCTGTGCCTGGACACCGGCCACGCCGAGTACGGGGGAGCGTCCTCCGCGGACCTGATCCGCAAGTACCCCGAGCGGATCGGCTACCTGCACCTGAAGCAGATCGACCCCGTAATCATGGAGCGCGTGCGCCGGGAGAACCTGACCTGGGCCGCCGCCAACCTGGCCGGCGTGATGGTCGAGCCGCCCGCCGGTCTGCCGGACCTCGCGGAGGTCATCGCGGAGGTGGAGAAGCTGGACCGGCCGATCTTCGGCATCGTCGAGCAGGACATGTACCCCGTCTCCTCCTTCGACGTCCCGCTGCCCATCGCCACCCGCACGCGCTCCTACCTGCTGGGCTGCGGCTCCCGCACCCGCGTCCGCTGACCCGTCCGCGCACCACAGACCTGGAGATCCGCCCATGAAGATCGCCCTCGATCCCACCCCGTTCCACGCCACTCACTCCCTGCTCGAGTTCCCGCAGCTCGCCGCGGACCTGGGCTACGACCACCTGCAGCTCACGCCGCACGCTGACTTCCTGCCCTTCTTCCACCACCCCAAGGCCGACGACCGGCTCGTCGCGGACCTGCGGGCGGCCTGCCGCGCCGCCGGGGTGCAGATCGCCTCCGTGCTGCCCGTGCTGCGCTGGTCCTCCCCAGACCCCGACGCCCGTGAGGCCGCCGTGCGGTACTGGAAGCGCGCCGTCCGGATGGCGGTGGACCTCGGGGTGCAGCAGATGAACACCGAGTTCTCCGGCCGGCCCGAACTGTCCGAGGAGTCCGAGCGCGCGTTCTACCGCTCCATGGAGGAGCTGCTGCCGCTCATCGAGGCGGAGGGCGTGCACATCGCGATCGACCCGCACCCCGACGACTTCGTGGAGCAGGGCCTGGCGGCGTGGCGGGTGATCCGGGGCGTGAACTCCCCGAACCTCGGCTTCGCCTACGTGGCCCCGCACACCTTCCACATGGAGGACGCGCCCCTGGACATCATGGCCGCGGTGGGCGACCGCCTGCGCGTGGTGCACGTGGCGGACACGATGGACCACCACCGCTCGCACGGGCTGCGCTACATCACCAACCCCCCGGGCAACGCGGCCCGGGTGCACCAGCACCTGAAGATCGGGGACGGCGACGTCGACTGGGACGAGTTCTTCGGCGGGCTGGCCACCAACGGCTTCCTCGACCGGGCGGACTCCGTGATGGTCTCCTCGGTCTTCGCCGAGGACGAGAGCGCGATGGAGGTCTCCCGCTACCAGCTGGCCCAGATGACCGAGCGCGCAGAGGCGGCCCGGAAGGCCGCCGCCCGCACCCCGCAGCACACCGAGCAGAGGACGGAGGCCCACGCGTGAGCTACGACGTCGTGACCCTGGGACGCATCAGCGTCGACATCTACCCCGACGACGTGGGCGTCGGACTCGAGGACGTGACCACGTTCCGCAAGTACCTCGGCGGATCGCCCTCCAACGTGGCGGTCGCCGCGGCCCGCCACGGCGAGTCCACCGCGGTGATCACCCGCACCGGCGACGACCCGTTCGGCACCTACCTGCACCGCGAGCTCGCCCGCTACGGCGTGGACGACCGGTTCGTGAGCGCCGTGCCGGGGCTGCAGACCCCCGCCACGTTCTGCGCGATCCGCCCGCCCGAGGACTTCCCGCTGTACTTCTACGGACGCTTCCCCACGGCCCCGGACCTGCAGATCCGGCCCGACGAGATCGACACCGAGGTCGTGCGCGACACGCGGATCCTGTGGTCCACCGTCACGGGCCTGTGCCAGGAGCCGTCCCGCGCGGCCCACTTCGCCGCGCACGAGGCCCGTCCCCGCGAGCAGCTGCGGGCCGACCAGCACACGATCCTGGACCTCGACTACCGGCCCATGTTCTGGGACACCGAGGAGGACGCCCGCGCGCAGGTCCACGAGCTGCTCCAGCACGTGACCATCGCCATCGGCAACGACAAGGAGTGCGCGGTGGCCGTGGGGGAGGGCACCCCCGACGAGCAGGCCGACCGGCTGCTGGAGGCCGGCGTGCGGATCGCCGTCGTCAAGCTCGGCCCCGAGGGGGTCATGGCCAAGACCCGCGACGAGCGCGTGGTCTCGGCCCCCGTCCCGGTGGAGACCGTCAACGGCCTCGGTGCCGGCGACTCCTTCGGCGGGGCCTTCTGCCACGGCATCAACCAGGGCTGGAGCCTCGAGCAGGTCCTCGACTACGCCAACGCCTCCGGCGCGATCGTGGCCTCGAAGATCTCGTGCTCCGACGCCATGCCCACCCCCGACGAGGTCTTCCAGCTGCTGCGCGAGCGCGGCCGCGCCGTACCCGAAGGAGCCACCCGATGACCACGACAACCCCCCTCGAGCTCGACACGGCGGACCCCCGCCGCTACGAGCACCTGACCCGGGTCCGGCTGGAGGACCCGCGCGCCGTCCAGCGCGCCGCCGACTCCCGCCGTCGTCACCCCGGACCCGTGCACGGGCGGCAGAACTTCGTCGTCGCCGCCGACCACGCGGCCCGCGGCGCCCTGCGGGTGCGCGGCGAGGCCGACGCCATGGCCGACCGGCGCAGCCTGCTCGACCGGCTGCAGATCGCCCTGGCGGACCCCCAGGTGGACGGCGTGCTCGCCTCCCCGGACGTGCTGGACGACCTGCTGCTGCTCGGGGCGCTCGAGGGCAAGCTCGTCTTCGGCTCCATGAACCGCGGCGGACTGCCCGGCCTCGTCAACGAGATCGACGACCGCTTCACGGGGCACACCGCCGAGGCCCTGGACCGGATCGGCGCCGACGGCGGCAAGATGCTCACCCGCATCTGCTTCGAGGACCCGCACACCACCTCCGTCCTGGAGAACACGGCCAGGGCGGTGGACTCCCTCGCCGCCCTGGGGCTCATCGCGATGGTGGAGCCATTCATCTCCCGGATCACCGGCACCGGCATCGTCAACGACCTCTCGGCCGACGCCGTCATCCAGTCCGTGGCGATCGCCCAGGGGCTCGGGGGAACCTCCGCGCACACGTGGATGAAGCTGCCCGTGGTTGAGGACATGGAGCGCGTCATGGCGGCCACCACCCTGCCCACGGTCCTGCTGGGCGGGGACCCGAGCGGCCGGCCGGACGAGGTCTTCGCGACCTGGGAGGCCGCCCTCGCGCTGCCCGGCGTCCAGGGCCTGACCGTCGGCCGCACCCTCCTCTACCCCGAGGACGGCGACGTCGCCGGCGCCGTGGCCACCGCCGCGTCCCTGCTCAAGGGGCACACCGTCGAGGAAGGAGCCGCCCGATGAGCACCCGCACCCTCTCCGTCTCCCAGGCGCTCGTGGAGTTCCTGGCCAACCAGTGGACCGTGGACCGGATCGGTGCCGAGGAGTACCGGCAGCGCACGATCCCGGGCATGTTCGGCATCTTCGGCCATGGCAACGTGGCCGGGGTGGGGCAGGCCCTGAAGCAGTACCAGGCCCAGGACCCCGCCCTGATGCCCTACTACCAGGGCCGCAACGAGCAGGCCCAGGTGCACCAGGCCGTCGGCTACGCCCGGCACACCCGGCGCCGGGCCACCTTCGCGGTGTCCACCTCGATCGGCCCCGGTGCCACCAACATGGTGACCGGCGCCGCCCTGGCCACCACGAACCGGCTGCCCGCGCTGCTGTTCCCCTCGGACCAGTTCGCCTCCCGGCGCCCGGATCCGGTGCTCCAGCAGCTCGAGCGGCCCGACGCCAACGACATCACCGTCAACGACGTCTTCCGGCCGGTCAGCCGCTACTTCGACCGCGTCTGGCGGCCGGAGCAGCTCTTCTCGGCGCTGCTCAACGGCATGCGGGTGCTCACGGACCCGGCCGAGACCGGCGCCGTGACGATCGCGCTCCCGCAGGACGTGCAGGCCGAGCCGCTCGAGGTGCCCGAGGAGTTCCTCGCCCCCCGGGAGTGGCGGATCCGTCGGCCGGCTCCCGAGGAGGAGGACGTCCGCGCGGCCGTCGCGGCGATCCGCGCGGCCGAGCGGCCCGTGGTCATCGCCGGCGGCGGGGTGCACTACTCCTTCGCCACCGAGGCGCTGGCCGAGTTCGCCGAGACCACCGGGATCCCCGTGACCTACACCCAGGCGGGTGTGGGGGTCATGGACTGGGACCACCCACTGTGCCTCGGGGCCGTCGGCTCCACCGGCTCCACGGCCTCCAACGCCGTGGTCGCCGACGCCGACCTGGTCATCGGCATCGGCACCCGGTACGAGGACTTCACCACCGCGTCCCGCACCGCGTTCCAGCACCCGGACGTGCGCTTCGTCAACATCAACGTCGCGGCGTTCGACGCCTACAAGCAGGGCACCGCCGTGCCGGTCGTCGCCGACGCCCGCAAGACGCTCGTCGAACTGACGAGGGCCCTCGGCGGGTACCGGGTCGGTGCGGACCTCGCCGAGACCGTCGAGGCCGAGAAGCAGCGTTGGGACGCGACCGTGGACGCGGCGTTCTCCGAGCGGCACCTGCCGCTGCCCAGCCAGAACGAGATTATCGGGGCCGTCAACGAGGCCATGGACGACCGCGACGTCGTCGTGTGCGCGGCGGGCTCGCTGCCCGGTGACCTGCACAAGATGTGGCGGGTCAAGGACGCCTTCGGCTACCACGTCGAGTACGCGTTCTCCTGCATGGGCTACGAGATCGCCGGCGGGCTCGGGGTCAAGCGGGCCGCCGTGGCCGAGGCGGAGCGGGCCGGGACGCCGCAGGACGCGCGCGACGTCGTCGTCATGGTCGGGGACGGCTCCTACCTGATGATGCACACCGAGCTCGTCACGGCCGTGGCCGAGGGGCTCAAGCTCGTGGTGGTGCTGATCCAGAACCACGGCTACGCCTCGATCGGCGCGCTCTCGGAGCAGCTGGGGTCCCAGCGCTTCGGCACGAAGTACCGCTACCTCGACGGGCAGCGGCACAGCTTCGACGACGGCTCGACGCTGCCGATCGACCTCGCCACGAACGCCGAGTCCCTCGGCGTGCGCGTGCTGCGGGTCGAGCCCGGCGAGGGCGTGATCGACCGGCTGCAGGCGGCCGTGGCCGAGGCCAAGGCCGTGCCCGAGGGCTCCGGTCCCGTGCTCGTGCACGTGGAGTCGGACCCGCTGATCGACGCGCCCAGCTCCGAGTCCTGGTGGGACGTGCCCGTCACGGGCACCGCCACCCTCGAGTCCACGAACGAGGCCTACGAGGTCTACCAGCAGCACAAGGCCCGGCAGCGTCCGCTGCTGGGGAACTGAAGGAGGAATCCCATGACCCAGCAGACCCAGCAGCAGATCCAGCACGTCGAGCACTTCATCGCCGGGGCCCGCACGCCCGGCACCGGTGACCGCACCCAGGAGATCTACAACCCCGCCACCGGGCAGGTGTCCGGCATCCTGCACCTGGCCACCGAGGAGGACCTGCAGACCACGGTGGCCGCGGCGCGGAAGGCCGCCGACTCGTGGGGCGACGTGTCCCTGGCCAAGCGCACCGCCGTGCTGTTCAAGTTCCGTGAGCTCGTGGCCGCCCACACCGACGACCTCGCCGCCCTGATCACCGCCGAGCACGGCAAGGTGCTCTCCGACGCCAAGGGCGAGGTGGGCCGCGGCCTCGAGGTCGTCGAGTTCGCCTGCGGGATCGCCGAGCAGCTCAAGGGGGAGTACTCCGACCAGTTCTCCACCGGCATCGACGTCTACTCCTTCCGCCAGCCCCTCGGTGTCGTCGCGGGCATCACCCCGTTCAACTTCCCCGTCATGGTGCCGCTGTGGATGGCCCCGGTGGCGATCGCCACCGGCAACGCCTTCATCCTCAAGCCCTCCGAGCGCGACCCCTCCCCGGCCCTGCTGATCGCCGAGCTGTGGCAGCGGGCCGGACTGCCGGACGGGGTGTTCCAGGTGCTGCACGGCGGCAAGGAGGCCGTGGACGGGCTGCTGACCCACCCGGACGTGGACGGCATCTCGTTCGTGGGCTCCACCCCGATCGCGCAGTACGTGCACGAGACCGCGACCAAGCACGGCAAGCGCGTCCAGGCCCTCGGCGGGGCGAAGAACCACGCGATCGTGCTGCCGGACGCGGACATGGACTCCGCGGCCGACAACCTCACGGCGGCCGCCTTCGGCTCCGCCGGGGAGCGCTGCATGGCCGTGTCCGTGGCCGTGGCCGTCGGCGAGGCCGCGGACCTGCTCGTGGACAAGCTGGCCGCCCGCGCCAAGAACATCACCGTGGGCAACGGCATGGACGCCTCCTCCGACATGGGCCCGGTCATCACCCCCGCCTCCCGGGACCGCGTGCGCCGGATCGTCACCGCCGCCGAGCAGGACGGCGCCGCCGTCGTCGTGGACGGCCGGGACCTGATCGTGAAGGACCACGAGGACGGCTTCTTCGTCGGCCCCACCGTCCTGGACAAGGTCCGGAAGGACATGCAGGCCTACGAGGAGGAGATCTTCGGGCCCGTCCTCGTGGTGCTGCGCGTGGACACCCTGGACGAGGGCATCGAGGTCATCAACGCCAACCCCTACGGCAACGGCACCGCGATCTTCACCTCCTCCGGCGCCTACGCCCGCCAGTTCAAGCGCCGCGTGACCGTGGGCATGATCGGCGTCAACGTCCCGATCCCCGTGCCCGTCGCCTGGCACTCCTTCGGCGGCTGGAAGGCCTCGCTGTTCGGCGACCACCACATCTACGGGCCCGACGGGGTGCGCTTCTACACCCGCGGCAAGGCCGTCACCGAGCGGTGGCCCGAGCCGCACCACGCCTCGGGGGCGTCCTTCGCGTTCCCGTCCTCGTCCGACCACTGACCCGCACGTCACCCCGCTCCCGCCGGTCCCCGGACCGGCGGGAGCGCCCCGCACATCCCGCCCCGCAGGGGCGGCGGAAGGAGAACACCATGAACACCCCGTTGCGCGTAGCCGTCGTCGGAGCCGGCCGCATGGGCGCCGACCACATCGAACGCATCCACCGCCGGATCAACGGCGCCGAGATCGCCGCCGTCGTCGACATCGACCGGGCCCGGGCCGAGGCCGCCATCGCCCACATCCCCGGCGCGGTCGCCCACACGGACTTCCAGGAGGTGCTCGACCGGGACGACATCGACGCCGCCCTCATCGCCACCCCCGGGTTCCTGCACGAGCAGGTGCTGCTGTCCGCGATCGAGCACGGGCTGCCCACGCTGTGCGAGAAGCCGCTGACCCCGGACGCGGAGTCCTCCTGGCGCGTGGTCGAGGCCGAGGTGGCCGCCGGCCGGCAGCTGATCCAGGTCGGCTTCATGCGCCGCTTCGACGCGGGCTATCTCGCCCTGCGCCGGATGATCGAGGAGCAGACCTACGGGGAGCTGCTGACCCTGCACCACCAGCACCGCAACCCGACCACCCCGCCCGGGTTCACCAACGAGATGATCATCAACGACTCCGTGGTGCACGAGTTCGACGCCGTGCGCTTCTTCACCGGGGAGGAGATCACCTCGGTCCAGGTCCGGATCGGGCGCTCCACCCGCAACGCCCCGGAGGGCCAGAAGGACCCGCAGATGGTGCTGATGGAGACCGAGTCCGGGATCCTCGCCCAGGTAGAGGCCTACGTCAACGCGCAGTTCGGCTACCAGGTCGCCACGCAGGCGTCCTTCGAGACCGGCGTGGTGGGCATCGGCGGCGACAGCGAGCCCTACGTCCGCACGGCCGGCACCTGGGGCGGCAGCGTCACCCCGGGCTTCGAGGAGCGCTTCGTCGAGGCCTACGACCGCGAGATCCAGGCGTGGGTCGACGCGGCTGCGCGCGGGCAGATCGGCGGTCCCTCGGCGTGGGACGGCTACGCCACGGCCGCGTGCTGCGAGGCCGGCGTCCGGGCGCAGGCCAGCGGGGAGATCGTGCCCGTGCGGATGCAGCCCAGGCCGGAGCTCTACAGCACGGCACCGGTGGCCGCCCGCGCCTGAGCGGCAGCGGGGGCCGGCGTCAGGGCGCGGCGGGGCGACGGCCCCGCCGCGCCCTGACGCGTTTCCCCGGCGCGGCGGCGGGGCGCTGGCAGGGCGCCGCCGTCACCCGGTCGCGCGGGGTGCCGCCGTGGAGCCGCGGACGACCAGCTCGGGCTCGAGCAGGACCGCCGCCCCCGTGTCCGGGCCCCCGCCGATCCGGGCCACCAGCCGCTCGGCGGCCACCGCGCCGATCTCCGCGTTGCGGCTGTCGACGGTGGTTAGCCGCAGGAGGTGGGTGGAGGCGATGGGGGAGTCGTCGTAGCCGACCACCGAGAGCTCCTGCGGCACGCGCATCCCGCGCTCACCGGCCGCCGCGAGCGCCCCCATGGCCATGGTGTCGTTGGCGGCGAAGACCGCCGTGGTCTCCGGAGCGGCGTCGAGCAGGCGCACCGCGGCGACGTAGCCGTCCTCCTCCGTGGTGGCACCGTGTCCGGCGACGGTGCGGGGGTCGAGGCCGGCCGCGGCCATCGCCGCCGCGAAGCCCTCCGCCCGCAGCCGGGCCGCTCCGCCGCCGCCCGTGAGGTGGCCGATGCCGCGGTGGCCGAGGCCGATCAGGTGCTCCGTCGCCAGGCGCGCGCCGAGCCGGTCGTCGTTGGCGACTACCTCGGCACCCGGCACCACGCCCTCCCGGTGGCCGGCCACCACGACGGGCAGCCCCTCGGGCACGCGCATGGCCCCGGTCGGTTCGGTGGCGATCACCAGCCCGTCGACGCGCATCGACAGGAAGCCGTCCAGCGGGTGCGCCTCCACGTGCGCGTTGAGCGTGTGGTCGGCGACCGCGATCCGCAGCCCGTGCGGCGCCAGGCCCTCCTGCAGACCGCGCAGCAGCTCCACGAACCAGAGGTTCCGCCAGTCGTCGATGACCACCCCGATGGTGCGCGTCGTCGCCCCGGCCAGCGCCGCGGCGGCCTGGCTGGGGCGGTAGCCCAGCCGCTCCACCGCCTCCAAGACGGCGGTCCGCCGGGCCTCCGAGACGCTGGGGGAGCCGCGCAGGACGAGGGACACCAAGGACTTGGAGACGCCCGCGCTCCGGGCGACGTCGTAGATGGTGGGCGGTCGAGTGTTCACCACAGCATTGTCCCTGATCGCTCTCCCGAATTTGTCCTGACAAATCTCTTGACCCGGTCCGCGGAAGATCCTACGCTCGTTGGAGCGCTCCAATCGTGACCGGTGCCACAGGGCCCGGAGCGACGGCCGCTCTCCCTTCGTGTTCATCCCGTTCCCGAACCGTCCTCGTCCCGTCCCCAGTCCAGGAGAGAAACATGACCGACAGCATCGGCATCGCCGTCATCGGCGCCGGCATGGCAGGCCAGGCCCACGCGGCCGCCTACCGCGTGGCCCCCACGCTCTACGACCCCGTCCTGCCCCCGCTGCGCTACGTCGCCATCGGCGACGTCAACGAGACGCTGGGGGCTCACGTGGCCCGCCGCTACGGCTACGAGAAGGCACTGGGGTCCTGGGAGGCGGTCGCGGAGGACCCGGAGATCGACGTGGTCAGCGTCGTCATCGCGAACCGCTTCCACCGCCGGGCGGTCGAGGGCCTGCTGGAGGCCGGCAAGCACGTGCTGTGCGAGAAGCCGCTCAGCGACACCCTCGAGGACGCCCGGGCCATGGCCCGCGCCGCCGAGCGGGCCGAATCCATCGCCCGGATCGGCTTCACGTTCCGGCGCACGCCCGGCATCGCCGCGATCCGCGGTCTCATCCAGGACGGCACCCTGGGCAAGGTCCTGCACTTCAGCGGCCGCTACTGGACCGACTACGGGTTCAACCCGAAGGCCCCGATGAGCTGGCGCTACAAGGGCGGTCCCGGCTCCGGGGCCCTGGCCGACGTCGGCAGCCACCTGGCCTACGTCGCTGAGTTCCTCTGCGGCGACATCGCCTCCGTGTCCGGCGGCCGGCTGGCCACGGCCGTTACCGAGCGGCCGCTGCCGTTGGGCGCGGTGACCGGCCATCACCTGGTGGAGGTCAGCGACACGTTCGAGCCGGTGGAGAACGACGACTACGCCGCGTTCTCGGCGGAGTTCGCCTCCGGCGCCGGCAGCCTCGAGGTCTCCCGGGTGGCCGCCGGGCACCCGAACACCCTGACCTTCGAGGTGTTCTGCGAGAAGGGCGCGGCGCGGTTCAACCAGTTGCGCCCGGCCGAGATCGAGCTGTTCCTCCACGAGGGAGCGGAGGCCACCAACGGCTACCGCACCGTCAACCTGGGCCCCGGCCATGCCTACCTGTCGCAGGGGCTGGCCATGGACGCCCCCGGCGTCGGGTTCGGCCAGAACGACGCCTTCGGCTACCAGGCCCGCGCCTTCCTCGAGGAGGTCGCCGGTGTTGACGAGTCCGTCTCGCTGCCGCGCAACGCCTCCTTCGACGAGGGTGTGCACAACATGGAGATCCTGGCGGCCGCTGTGGATTCGGCTGCCAATCACGGAAAGAAGGTCGTCCTGTGAAGCTCGGTGTCTACAACGCGATCCTGCACGACCGACCCCTGCCCGAGGCTTTGAAGGTCATCGCGGACCTGGGTCTGACCGGCATCGAGATCAACACCGGCGGGTTCCTGCCGGCCGTCCACGTGCCGAACATGGATCAGATCCTGGAGAGCGACGCGGCCCGCGACGACTATCTCGCGATCTTTGAGGGCACCGGCGTCTCGATCGCGGGCCTCAACTGCAACGGCAATCCGCTGCACCCCAAGCAGGAGATCGGCGAGAAGCACGCCGAGGACATCCGCCGCTCCATCCGGCTGGCCGAGCGCCTGGGTGAGACCCGGGTGGTCACCATGTCCGGGCTGCCCGGCGGGGAGCCGGGGGCCACCGTGCCCAACTGGGTCGTCAACGCCTGGAACTCCGGCGCCCTGGACATCCTGGACTACCAGTGGGGTCTCGTCGCCGACTTCTGGCGGGAGACCGACCGCATGGCCGCCGACCACGGCGTGAAGGTGGCCCTGGAGCTGCACCCGCAGAACGTCGTGTTCAACACCGCCGATGTCCGCAAGCTCATCGAGCTGACCGGCGCCACGCACGTGGGCGTCGAGCTCGACGCCTCGCACCTGTTCTGGCAGCAGATGGACCCGGTCGCCGTGGTCCGCGAACTCGGCCCGCTGATTTTCCACGCGGCCGCGAAGGACGTGCGGATCAACACGGAGAACGCCGCGCTCTACGGTGTGCTGGACAACAGCTTCCGCCGCCTCGCGCCCGAGGAGGACCGTACCAACCTCGGTGGCGACGAGTGGGCCAACGAGTGGCCGAAGGACTCCGCCTGGGACTTCGTGGCGCTGGGCCGCGGCCACGACACCGCGTACTGGGCCGAGTTCCTCACCGCCCTGCACGAGGTGGACCCGGACATGGCGGTCAACATCGAGCACGAGGACGTCTCCCTGGGCCGCATCGAGGGTCTCGAGATCGCCGCCGGCGTCCTGAAGGACGCCGCCGCGTCCGTCGGCGCCCTGCGCTGACACCGTCCACGGACGACGACAGGGCCCCCTCCGGGTGGAGGGGGCCCTGTCGCGCACCTGGGCCGGTGGAGCGGGGGCTCAGAACTCCTCGTACTCCTCGGGGTCCTGGCCCCAGATGCGACCCTGCTCCAACCTGTCGACGGCGGCCATCTGCTCGGGACTGAGCTCGAAGTTCAGTTCCCGGTTGACGCGGCGTCGCTCCGGGTTCGCGGAGGTGGGATCGGGACGACCCCCTGCTGGACGTGCCAGCGCAGCACGACCTGACCGGTCCCGACGCCATGGGCGCGGGCGATCTCCTCCAGCGCCGGTTCGGCCAGCAGGGCCCCGCCCCGCCCGAGCGGGCTCCAGCTCTGCGTGAGGATGCCGTGCTCGGCGTGGAACTGCCGCTGCGGGCGCTGTCCGAAATAGGGGTGCATCTCGATCTGGTTCACCGCCGGGGTCACCCCGGTGGCCTCCTGCAGGTGGGTGATGTGGGCGGAGGTGAAGTTGGAGACGCCGATGGAGCGGACCAGTCCTTCCTCGCGCATCTCGATCATGGCCCGCCAGGTGTCGACGTAGCGGTCGAGCCGGGGCAGGGGCCAGTGGATGAGCAGCAGGTCGATGCGCTCCAGGCCGAGGTGCTCCAGAGAAGTGCGCACGGACTCCCGAGCCCCCTCGTAGCCGTGGTGGCGGCCGGGGATCTTGGTGGTCACCACGATCTCCTCTCGCGGGACGAACGAGCGGGCGATGCCGCGGCCCACGGCCTGCTCGTTGCCGTAGCTCAGGGCGGTGTCCAGCAGCCGGTAGCCCAGATCCAAGGCGTGCTCGGTGACTGCGGCGGAGTCCACCTCTTCGTGCGGGAAGGTGCCGAAGCCGAGGGCCGGCAGGGTCGTGGCGTCGCTGAGCGGGCGTTCGGGCAGAGCGGTCATGGTGTCCTCTGTCCTGAAGGGGGGCGGGGTGGCGCCGGGACGGTGGTGGCGTGCCCGCTGACGTGCTCGGCCACCGAAGGTGGGAGCAGCAGCGCACTGACCAGGGGCAGCAGGAGCAGGGCCGCCATGACGGCGAAGGCCGCCCGGTACGGGAGCAGGTCCCCGGCCTCGGGGAGAATTCCGGCACCGGCCGAGGCCAGCTGCAGGACGAGGGCTCCCACGGCGATCCCCAGCCCGGTGGCCAGCTGCGCGCTGGTGGCGGACAGGGTGTTCGCTGAGGAGATCTGCGCCGGTTCCACGTCGGCGAACTGCAGGGAGTTGTAGGCGGTGAACCCGATCGAGCGCAGCGCCCCGCTGGCCAGCAGCAGCATGGCGACGAGCCACAGGGGCGTGCCCGGAGCCAGGAGCAGGAATGCCGCGATGCAGACCGCGCCGCCGGACACGGAGGCGATGAGGACGGTGCGGAACCCGAACCGGCGCAGCAGCGGGGTGGTGGCCGGCTTGACGCCCACGTTGCCGAGGAACACCGCGGTGACGAGCAGACCGGACTCCACGGGCGACCGGCCGAAGCCGTCCTGGAACAGCAGCGGCAGCAGGAACGGGACCGAGCTGACGACCGCCCGGTACACGAAGCCGCCCGAGTTCGCCGCCCGGTAGCCAGCGATCCGGTAGACCCGCAGGTCCAGCAGGGGGTTCGCGGCGCGCAGCAGCCAGCGCACGGCGACGGCCCCGCTGAGGGCCGCGACACACAGCAGCCCGACCGCGGTGCCGGCCCACCCGGCGTGCGGGACGAGCTGCAGACCGGCGACCAGGCCGAACACGGCGACCGTGCACCACAGCAGCCCCGGCACGTCGAGGGACCGGCGTTCGGTCTCCGTGTCGCGGACGAGCCGCAGCGCCGCGACGAGGGCCGCAGCGCCCACCGGGACGTTGATCAGGAAGATCCAATGCCAGCTCGCCCAGGAGGTCAGCAGCCCGCCCACGAGCGGGGCCAGCACGGGCGCGAGCAGCGCCGGCCACGTGATCCAGGCGATGGCCCGCAGCAGATCGCGCCGGTCCGTGGCGCGCAGGACGATGAGCTGCCCGACCGGGACCATCATGGCCCCGCCGAGGCCCTGAAGGACCCGCGCGGCCACCAGTGCCGGGAGGCTGCCGCCGGCGGCGCACAGGAGGGAGGCGAGCGTGAAGACGACGATGGATGCGCAGAACACCCGCCGGGGCCCGAACCGACCGGCGAGCCAGCCGCCCACGGGGATGAACGTGGCCACCGTGACGAGGTAGACGGTCATCGCGAGGCTGATTTCGGCGCTGCCGACGCCTAGATCGGCCGCGATGCTCGGCGCCGCGGTGACGAGGATCGTGCCGTCGAGGTGCTCCATGAACAGCACGGTGGACACGAGCAGCGCGAGCCGGCGGCTCCACGTGCGGGCGGTCCCGTCGTCCGGGGGACGACTCCGGGTGCGGTCGCCCGGACGGATCGGCACGGAACCGGTCAGCGGCCGAAGGGCAGCCGAGGGTCGACCGCCGACTCGTCCCAGGTCCGGCGGATCCAGCCGTGGTGGGGGTCGTCGCTGATCAGCCACTCCCGCACCCGGCCCGGGCCGGCCATGACGTTGAGGTAGTACAGGTCGTAGCCGGGGGTCGCCATGGCGGGCCCGTGCCAGCCGTAGGGCACCAGGACGACGTCGCCCGAGCGCACCTCAGCGCTGACGTCGATGGGGCGGTCGTCCGAGGCGTAGACCCGCTGGTAGCCCATGGGATCGGTGCCGCCGGCCTCCGGCACGGGCATGCCCTCGGCGAGCTGCGTCTCGAAGTAGTAGATCTCCTCGAGCGCGGTCTCCCCGTCCTTCTCCTCGTCGTGCTTGTGCGGCGGGTAGGAGGACCAGTTGCCGGCGGGGGTGAGCACCTCGCACACGATGAACCGGTCGGCCTCGAGGGCCGCCGGGGTGCCAAAGTTGTGCACCTGGCGCGAGCAGTTCCCGGCCCCGCGCAGCTCCACCGGGATCTCCTCGCGGGTCACGATCCGTGTCGGGTGCTCCGCGCGGGCGGGCGCCGAGGCCACGGCCACCCGGCCGCCGGTGGCGGTGGACACGGTCAGGTCCCGGCGGATCCCGGTGTAGAGGACGTCGGTGGGGCCGGCGAAGACCGACGGCCGGCCGGCGAGGTCGTGGCGCTCGCCGCCCGTCTCGGCGGTGAAGCTCCCCGCCAGGGGCACCACGATGCGCTCCTCCTCGGCGGCGTCCAGGTGGATCCGTCCGCCCGGGGCGAGGTCGGCCACGCGCAGGCCCGTGTGGGCCCAGCCGGGGACCTCGGTGGCGGAGTCGTGGCCGCCCAAGGAGACGAACCAGCCGTCCTGGGCGGCGGAGTCCTTGGGGTGGACCCATTCGGGGCGGGAGCTGTCGATGTGCATGGGTCGGTGTGCCTTCCGGTGTCGTCGTCGTGCGGTGGTCTCGGGCCGCGGCGGTGGTCCGGCGCTCAGCGCTGGACGAGGGTCAGCTCGAAGGTGTACTTGTCGGCCCGGTACACGTGCCGGCCGGTCTCCACCTGCCGGCCGAGGTCGTCCATGGCGGTGCGGTGCATGCTGACCAGCGCGGCGCCGGGCTCGACGCCCAGCTGCTCCGCCTGGAACGCGTCGGCCGAGACGGCGCCCACCCGCTGGTGGGCCAGCTGGAAGTTGACGCCCTGGCCGCGCATGAGGGAGTACAGCCCTTCCTGCTCTAGCTGCTCGCGGGTGAGCTCGCAGAGCGCGCAGGGGATCCAGTTCTCCATGAGGGCCAGCGGCTCGCCGTCCGTGCCGCGCAGGCGCACGAGGTGGTAGACCTCGTCGCCCGGCGCGATGCCCAGCAGCAGCGCCACCTCGTCGTCGGCAGGGATCCGCGCGAAGTCCAGCACATCCGTGCTGGGACTGCCCCCGCTGCGCTGGAGGTCCTCGTGCAGGCTGGTCAGTTCGAGCGAGCGGCGGACCTGGCTGCCCACCACCTGGGTGCCCACACCGCGCTTGCGTACCAGCAGCCCGGCGCGCACGAGCTGGTCCATGGCCTTGCGCATGGTGGGCCGGGAAAGGTTGAGCCGGTTGGCGAGGTCGATCTCGTTGTCCAGCTTGGTTCCCGGGGGCAGCTCACCGCTGCGGATCGCGTCCTCGAGCCCCTGCGCCACCTGGTGGTAGAGGGGCACGGGGGAGGTCTTGTCGACCGTGAGACGGAGTGGGCCGGACATGGTGGACCTCCAAGGAGTGGAACCGAGAGGGCGGGACCGCCGACTTCCTCCATTGTGAAGGGCGAGATGTGAATATGTCCATACATTCTATTGACATCTGTGATCCGGGTCACCCAGGATGATCCCCAAGCGGACGGCCCAGGCGGCGCCCGCAGGCGCGAGGCCCCGCAACGACACGAGGAGAACATCCCATGACTGCACGACGTCCTTCCCCCGAGAGCCTGCGGCCGAGGGCGCCCCGGCGTCTCCTGGCGGCCGCCGCCCTGCTGGTCCCGGCCATGGCGCTCGCCGGCTGCTCGTCCGAGGGCGGCCGGGAGACCACGGCCGCGGGCGAGGGCGGGGGTGGCCAGGTGGCTCAGACCGAGTCGATGAAAATTGCGATGGTCACCCACGCTCCTCCCGGGGACACGTTTTGGGACACCATCCGCAAGGGGGCGGAAGAGGCTGCCGCCAAGGACAACGTCGAGCTGCTCTACGCCTCCGACGCCGAAGCAGGCCGCCAGGCCCAGCTCGTGCAGCAGTACATCGACCAGGACGTCGACGGCATCGCGGTAACCCTGGCTACGCCTGACGCGATGCGCGATGTCTTGGCCAACGCCGAGGAGGCCGGGATCCCCGTAGTCTCCCTCAATGCCGGAGAGAACGAATTCCAGGAGCTCGGCGCCTTCGCCCACTTCGGCTCGAACGAGCAGCTGGCCGGGGAGACGGCCGGTCAGCGGCTGAAGGAGGAGGGCATTCAGCACCCGATCTGCGTGATCCAGGCTCAGGGCCATGTGGGGCTGGAGGCCCGGTGTGCTGGTGTGAAGGAGGCGCTGCCGGAGACGGAGATCCTCTACGTGCAGGGCACCGACATGACCCAGGTGTCCTCGACCGCCACGGCCAAGCTGCAGGCCTCTCAAGAGGCGGACGCGATCATCGGCCTCGGCGCTCCGATCACCATGACCCTGCTCGAGGCGAAGGAGTCGGCCGGCAGCGACGTCACCGTGGCGTCCTTCGACATGAACGGCGACCTTGCCCAGGCCGTCGTCGACGGCGACGTGCTGTTCACCATCGACCAGCAGCCGTGGCTGCAGGGCTACCTGTCCGTGGACTCCCTGTGGCAGAACCACCGCGGGGCATTCAAGATCGGCGGCGGCCAGCCGACGCTCACCGGTCCCGCCGTCGTGGACTCGTCGAACGCCGAGCAGGTCCTCCAGTACGCCCAGGAAGGCGTCCGCTGAGCGGGCCCGGGAACCAGGAGCAGAAGACCATGACCTCCACCCGTACACCGGCCGCCGCACCGGCGCCGGACCGCGGCTCCTCCGGAGCCCCCTCCACGCCCACCGCCGCGGCCCCGGCCGACGAGCGGATCCAGACCAAGGGCCTGCTGGGCACCTTCCTGGCCCGCCCCGAGATCGGGGCGCTGGTCGGGGCGATCGTGGTGGCGCTGTTCTTCGCCGTCGCCGCGCCCTCGATCACCCAGGCCCAGTCCATCTCCACCGTGCTCTACGGGGCCTCGACCATCGGGATCATGGTGGTCGGGGTGTCCCTGCTGATGATCGGCGGGGAGTTCGATCTGTCCACCGGTGTGGCCGTGATCACCTCGGCGCTGGCCGCCTCGATGTTCAGCTGGTTCTTCGCCGTCAACGTCTGGGTCGGGGTGGGCATCGCCCTGCTGACCTCGCTGGCGATCGGTCTGGTCAACGGCTGGCTGCTGATGCGCACCAAGCTGCCCTCCTTCATCGTGACCCTGTCGACGTTCCTCATGCTCACCGGGCTCAACCTGGCGCTGACCCGGCTGATCGGCGGCTCGGTCTCCTCGCCCTCGATCAGCACCATGGACGGCTTCGACTCCGCCAAGGCGATCTTCGCCTCCTCGGTGACCATCGCCGGGGTGAACGTGCGGATCACGGTGTTCTACTGGATCGCCCTGGTCGCGGTCGCCACGTTCATCCTGCTCAAGACGAGGATCGGCAACTGGATCTTCGCCGTGGGCGGGGACGAGAACGCCGCCCGCGCCGTGGGCGTGCCGGTGGCGAAGACCAAGATCGGTCTGTTCATGGGCGTGGGCCTGTGCGGCTGGCTGCTGGGCATGCACAACCTCTTCGCCTTCGACTCCGTGCAGTCCGGGGAGGGCGTGGGCAACGAGTTCCTCTACATCATCGGCGCGGTGATCGGCGGGTGCCTGCTCACCGGCGGCTTCGGCTCCGCGATCGGCGGTGCCCTGGGCGCGCTGATCTTCGGCATTGCCTCCCGCGGCATCGTCTACGCGGAGTGGAACCCGGACTGGTTCAAGTTCTTCCTGGGCCTGATGCTGCTGCTGGCCACCATCGTGAACATGTACGTGCGCAAGCGCGTCGAGAGGAAGTAGGTGACCACCGTGTCGACGCAGAACACGCCCACGGGCACCACCCCCGACACCACCGACACCGCCGCGCCCCTGGTGGAGCTCACGGACGTCGGCAAGCGCTACGGCAACATCATCGCCCTGCGCGAGGTCACCATGACCGTCGACGCCGGGAAGGTCACCTGCGTGCTCGGTGACAACGGGGCCGGCAAGTCCACCCTGATCAAGATCATCGCCGGACTGCACCAGCACACCGACGGGACCCTGCGGGTCGGCGGGGAGGAGACCACCTTCACCTCGCCCCGGCAGGCCCTCGACGCCGGGATCGCCACCGTGTACCAGGACCTGGCCGTGGTCCCGTTGATGCCGGTGTGGCGCAACTTCTTCCTGGGCTCCGAGCTGACCACCGGGTTCGGGCCGTTCAAGCGCCTGGACGTGGCGAGGATGAAGGAGACCACCAAGCAGGAGCTCGCTGACATGGGCATCGACCTGCGCGACGTGGACCAGCCCATCGGGACGCTGTCCGGCGGTGAGCGCCAGTGCGTGGCCATCGCCCGCGCGGTGCACTTCGGGGCCAAGGTCCTGATCCTGGACGAGCCCACCGCGGCCCTGGGCGTGAAGCAGTCCGGGGTGGTGCTGCGCTACATCCTCCAGGCCAAGGAACGCGGCCTGGGAGTCGTGTTCATCACCCACAACCCGCACCACGCCTACCCCGTGGGGGACCGGTTCCTGCTGCTCAAGCGCGGGCGGTCCATCGGCTACTACGAGAAGAAGGACATCCTGCTCGGGGACCTCACCGCCCAGATGGCCGGTGGTGCGGAGCTGGAGGAGCTCACCCACGAGCTCGAGCAGCTCGGCGGGCACACCACCCAGATGCAGCAGGTGAAGGCCGACATGGCCGAATCCCAGGCCCGCCCCCGCGCCTGACCGGACCCCGGCCCCGCGCCCCCGGAGAACTCCGGGCGCGGGGCCGGTCCCACAGCACCCTCCCCTGTCGAAAGGACTTCCCGCCATGACCGTCCGGATCGGACTGATCGGCGCCGGCCGCATCGGCGCCATGCACGCCGCCCACCTCGCCGCACTGCGCGATCCCGGGGGTGAGCCGGCGGTGCGGCTGAGCATCGTGGACGCCGTGCCCGAGCAGGCGGCCGCCGTGGCCGGCCGGACGGGGGCAGTGCCGCTGCCCACGGTCGAGTCGCTGCTCGAGGACGGGGTGGACGGCCTCGTCGTGGCGACCGGCACGGCCACGCACCCGGAGCTGATCCGGACAGGCCTGGCCGCGGGGCTGCCGGTCTTCTGCGAGAAGCCGGTGGCGCTGTCCGTGGCGGAGGCGCTGCCCCTGCTCGACGAGATCGAGCGCGTGCAGGGCGTGGTCCAGATCGGTCACCAGCGCCGCTTCGACCCAGGCTACGTCCGGGCCCGGGAGCTGTACGCCGCGGGCGAGCTGGGCTGGCTGCACACCGTGCGCGCCGTGACCGGTGACATGACCCCGCCGCCGGTCGAGTTCCTCGCGACCTCGGGCGGGCTGTTCCGGGACTGCTCCGTGCACGACGTCGACGTCCTCCGCTGGATCACCGGCCGCGAGGTCGTCGAGGTGTACGCCCGCGGGTCCAACCGCGGGGACCCCCGGATCGGCGAGGTGGGCGACGTCGACACCGCGCTGGCCGTGCTCACCCTCGACGACGGCACGGTGGCCACCGTGGCCGCGACCCGCTACAACGGCGCGGGCCACGACGTGCGGCTCGAGCTGCAGGGCTCGAAGGGCTCGGTGGCCGTGGGGATGGACGAGCACATGGCGATGCCCTCGGCCGAGCCCGGGGTCGGGTTCCCGGCCGGGCCCCCGCACACCACGTTCCACGAGCGCTTCGCCGAGGCCTACCGCCGCGAGATGGCGGCCTTCGTGCGGGTGGTGCACGGGGAGATCCCCAGCCCCTGCACGGCCCGCGACGCCGTGGCCGCCTCCCGGGTGGCCGACGCCGCGCAGCGCTCGCTCGAGACGGGCGTCGCCGTCCGGGTGGAGCATCTCGGGGCGTCCGACGGCTCGGCGCCGCCGGTCCGCCGGCCCGCCCGCGCGTGAGCGCGCCCGGCCGCCCCGGGGCGCGGGGGCCGGGTCAGACCAGGACGATGGTGCGGTTGCCGGAGAGCACCACGCGGCCCTCGGCGTGCCACTTCACGGCGCGGGACAGCGCCTGCATCTCGGCGTCGCGGCCCACCGCCACGAGGTCCGCCGGGGTGTGGGCGTGGTCCACGGGCATGACGCGCTGGGCGATGATGGGGCCCTCGTCGAGGTCCGCCGTCACGTAGTGAGCGGTGGCCCCCACCATCTTCACGCCCCGGGCGTAGGCCTGGTGGTAGGGCTTGGCGCCCTTGAACGAGGGCAGGAACGAGTGGTGGATGTTGATGCACTTCCCCGACAGCTCCCGCGTCAGCTCGTCGGAGAGCACCTGCATGTAGCGGGCCAGCACGACCAGCTCGACGTCGTAGCGGTCCACGAGCTCGAGCAGCCGACCCTCGGCCTGCGGCTTGGTCGCTGCCGTGACGGGGACGTGGTGGAAGGGGACCTCGTGCCACTCCACGAGGCTCTTGTGATCGAGGTGGTTGGAGACCACGGCCACGATCTCGATGGGCAGCTCGCCGATCCTGGTGCGGTGCAGCAGGTCCGTGAGGCAGTGGGAGAAGCGGGACACCATGACGAGCACCCGGGTCCGGCGCTGTACGGGGACCAGCCGGAACCGCATGTCGTGCTGCTCCGCGACCGGGGCGAAGCCCTCGGTCAGGGACTCCACGGTGGCGGTGCCGGCCTCGCTGACGGTGTGGCAGCGGATGAAGAACTCGTCGGTGAAGCGGTCCGAGAAGTGCTTCACGTCGAAGATGTCGCAGCCCTGCTGCGTCAGGTTGGACGTGATGGCGCTCACGAGCCCGTGGGCCTCGGGGCAGTGGACGGTCAGGACGTGTTCGACGGTCCCCTGGGCGGGCATGGGCGGGCTCCTCGGCGCTGGTGACGGGTGCGCCGCGCGGTCCGGTCTCGACGACGGCGGGCGCGGCCCTACGATCCTAGCCCCAGCGGGCAGGGCGCCAAGACGGCGTGCGGAGTGGGACGACCGAGGCGGAGGAGGTGCGGTGTAGACCGATGGCCGCGGGAACGGGCGGTAGGAGTCCGCCCGGCGCGGGGAGAGATGCGCCTCCCATGGAGGACCCGCGGCCATCGGCAGGCGTTGAACGCCTCAACAGAGGAGAGCCGTGGGCTGAGCGGCTTTCAGAACACGGATGCCGCAGACGGTGCACCCCCCAGTGCGTCCGAATCGGTCCGATCCGTGCAATTTCCCCCATTGCTGTGGTTCTCACCACGATCGCCACCTTATCCGACGCGGTGCCGCGTCCGCACCCGGTTTCCCCGGGGAATTCGCGGGACGGGCCCTGAGCCGCCGGCCGCCCCCGGAACGTGGGCCGGTCGGCGGGGCGCGGGGGCGGCGGAATCGGGGGGAAACCCGCTCCGACCAGCGGTTTCACGGACGGTCCCCGACCCGGGGGTCCGCCGGCCGCCCGGGATGTCCCCTCAAATGAGGACAGGTTCGATTTGCCTTCGTGACGACCGGGCCGGTCAGGCGACGCTCGTGTTGAACAGCAGGCCGAGGAGATAGGTGGCCAAGGCGGCGCCGTAGCCGATGGCCAGCTGGCGCAGCCCGCGCTTCCAGGGGGAGGCCCCGGAGAGCAGCCCGACCAGGCCGCCCGTCACCAGCAGGGCGAGCCCCACGAGGACGAGGGCCACGAGCATCGCGGGGATGCCGGTGAGGCCCGCGAGGTACGGCAGGATCGGAATGATCGCGCCGGAGGCGAAGAAGCAGAAGCTCGACGCCGCGGCCCCCAGATCGGTGCCGAGCGCCACGGTGGAGTGCGGCGCCGGCTCGTCCTCGACGGTGTCGCGGAACGACCGGGAGGGGTCGCAGTCGCACTCGAAGAAGCCCAGTCGCTCCGCCGCGCGGTGCTCGGCGGCCTCCTCGCTCATGCCCCTCGCCCGGTAGATCAGCACGAGCTCGTTGGCGTCCAGGTCCAGGTTCGGCGCCACGTGGAGCGTCACCTGGGTCGGCTGGGAGGCGTCGAGCAGCTCGCGCTGCGAGCGCACGGACACGAACTCCCCGGCCCCCATGGACAGCGCCCCCGCGAGCAGGCCGGCGACGCCCGCGAAGAGCACCATCCCGGGGGAGGTGCCGGTGGCGCCCACGCCCATGACCAGCGCGAGGTTGGACACGAGGCCGTCGTTGGCGCCGAAGACCGCCGCCCGGAAGTTGCCGGAGAGCTTGTGCCGGCCCTCGGTGGCGAGGGCGCGGATGATCTCCTCATGCACCGCCTCGTCGGCCGCCATGGCGTCGGACGCGTCCTCCTCCCGGTCGTAGGGGGAGCGGCTCTCGGCGCGCTGGATCAGGGCCAGGACGAAGACGGAGCCGAAGTGCGTGGCGAGGAAGATCAGCAGCCGGGAGTACAGGGACGGCCGGGCCTCGGCCTCCGCGTGGGGGCCGAGCAGCCGGACCCAGTGCTCGGCGTGGCGCTGCTCGGCCTCGGCGACCTGGCGCAGGATCTCCTGCTCCCGGCCGGTGCTGCGGGCGGCGAGGAGGCTGTAGATCCGCGCCTCGGCGCGCTCCTCCGCGAGGTACTTGCGCCAGCGGCGGATCTGTCCGCGCTCGGGCCGGGCCGGTCGGGCGGGGTCTCCCCGGGGCGTGGGGGCGTGGGCGTCGGGTGCGGGTGTCATGCGGCCTTCCTCGGGCCCGGCGCGGCCCGGGGCGGCACGGGGCGCGCGGGGTCCGACCGGGGTGCGGTGTCGTCCGGAAGGTCTCGTTCGCCCGCGGGCACGGGTGGGCTGCCGGGACTCCTCGTCGAGACCGGGATGGCGACAGACCGACGGGTGCAGGGCACCCGGGAACTACTCCCCTTCGCTTCCCGATGAGTGTAGACCCGGGGCGCCGGCCCCGGGATTCGGTGCGCCGAAGCCGTGCGGGAGTGCTCAGCGGGTGGCGGCCGCCGCGGGGCGGCGCAGGATCGCGTACGACCCGATGCCCGCGAGCATGCCCCAGAACGGGGAGACGATGCCGTAGGGGGCGATGCCGGAGACCGTGACCACCAGGGTGATGAGCGCCGCCTCGATGACGGCCGGCTGGTGCCGGCCGGGGTGCATGCTGTCGAAGAAGGACCCCTGCAGGGCGCCCAGCAGGGCCACCCCCGCGAGGGCAGTGATCATCCCCGGGGGGATCGCCGCGAACGCGGCGACGACGGTGTCCGCGAACAGGCCGAAGAGGACGTAGAAGACCCCGCACGAGATGCCGGCCACGTAGCGGCGGCCGAGGTCCGGGTGGGACTCGGGGCTGGTCGCGATGCCCGCGGTGACGGCCGCGAGGTTCAGGGCGTGGCTGCCGAAGGGCGCGAAGGCGACCGACGCGACGCCCGAGACGCCGAGCAGCAGCCGGTCCCGGGCGGCGTAGCCAGCCGTGTGCATCATGGCCAGGCCCGGGGCGTTCTGCCCGGCCGCGGTCACGATCAGCAGCGGGATGCTGATCCCGGCGATCGCCTCCCACGAGAACGTGGGCACGGTCAGCACCGGCTGGGTGAGGGACAGGTCCAGGGTCACGGGCTCGATCCGGCCGCGGACGAGAGCCGTCAGGACGCCCAGGCCCAGCGCGGCGAAGACGGCGTAGCGGGGGAAGAACCGCCGGCCCAGGAGGTAGCCGAGGACGAGGGCGCCCGCCACCCACGGGTTCTCGACGACGGCCGCCGCCACCTTGATGGCGAAGGGGAAGAGCACGCCGGCCAGGACGGCGGCGGTGATGGGCTTCGGCACGGCGGCCAGGATCCGGCCGATCAGCCCCGTCACGCCCAGGACCAGGCCCAGAACGCCCGTGACCACGTAGGCGCCCACGGCGTCGGAGAAGGAGTAGCCGCCGAGCGAGGTGATGAGCAGCGCCGCCCCCGGGATGGACCACGCCACCATGACGGGCTGGCGCGTCCACAGGCTCATGAGGGCGCACGTGACGCCGGAGCCGACCGAGACGGCCCACAGCCAGGAGGAGGTGAGCTCCGGGTCGAGCCCGCCCGCCCGGGCCGCCTCGAGGACCACGAGCACGGGCCCCGAGTAGGAGACGACGACGGCCACGAAGCCCGCGAGGGTCGCCGACGCCGACCAGTCCCGCCGGAGGCCGCGGGCCGGCCGACCGGCCTGCCGGGTGGTGCTCGGCACGTGGCGGCTCATGGGGTGCTCCTCGGGGCGGGGTCGGATGACGGCGTCCGACCGCAGGACCGGACGGCGGCGTCAGGACCGGACGGCGCGAGCCGGGGTCGGGACGGCGGACCGTGCCAGCCTAGGACGCCGCTCTCCCGGTGATAAATATCGATCCTGCATGATTCTCCGCCTCCGGCATATGAGTCGGCGGGCGGGGTCAGGAATCGACGGTGTCCGGCGCCGCCGGGGTGCGCCACTGCCGGCGCTCGGGGGCGATGACCGAGGCCTCGTCGCGGGTCTCCGCGGGGAAGGAGCCCACGCCCCAGTGGAAGCGGTACGGGTCGGCGCAGCCCCAGCCGAAGCGCAGGCCCTCGACGAGCTTCTGCGCCGCCTCCGGGAAGCCCAGCGGGGCGGTGGTCCACGGCTGGTCCCGGCCCGTGGGCTCGTTCCACTCGTCCTCGTGGAAGAAGGTGGCGTCCACGGGCCAGGCCGCGTGCGCGAGCTGGCCGCCCGAGAGCACGGCGCACTCCACGCCGTGCGGGCCGACCCCGGCCCACGCGACGGGGGCCTCCGACCGGTCGTCGTCGCGCTCGTACTCCACGACGAGGAAGTCGTTCCAGGGCAGCCGGGCGAGCACCGTGGCGATGAGTAGGCGCAGGTCCTCCCACACGTCCTCGTCGGCCACCGGGGCCGCCGCGTCCGTCAGGACCACGCCGATGCCGGCGCGGCCCAGCATCTCCTGGGCCTCCGGGGTGGCCAGGTCGGACCAGGTCCTCGTGTCGGCGAAGCCGTCCCCCATGGGCTCCCCGGCCGGCTGGCGGGCGGAGGCGAAGCGCATGGCCTCCTCCCAGGAGCCGAAGAACCGGCGGACGCCGTCGAAGTAGGGGCGGCGGGTGCTGCCCGCCTCCTGCTCGACGACCCACCGGCCGTAGCGGGCGGTGGTCGGGTGGTGGCCGGTGCTGCGGCAGTGGGAGAGGAACGCCGTCACGGCGGTCGCGTACTCCTCCTCCGTGAAGACGTGCTCGAGGGCGGGCTCCGCGCCGGCCTGCAGCCCGATCCGCTCGAGCGCCACGTCCCACCGTCCGCCGCCCAGGCGCTGGGAGACGGTGCGCTCGGGCGCGGGCCAGTGGTGGGCGAGCACGCACAGGAAGTCGGACTCCGTGCACAGGCCCAGCCGTGCGATCTCGTAGCTGTGCGCGCTGAGCGGGCGGCAGGAGGCCTTCTCGGCGCAGTGCTGCTGGGCGGCCCCGATCAGCCCGAGGGTCCGCCGGGTGAGCGAGCCGTCGGCGTCGGACGCCGCGAGCAGCCCCGTGACGTCGCGGACCAGGGCCGTGCTCAGGTTCAGCGCCGCGTAGTCGGGGGCCGGGGCCAGGCCGAGGTGCTGGGCCATGACCAGCCACACGCCGGCGCCGACCGCACCGTCGTTGAGGTCCGGGGCCGAGGCCTCCTGCGGGAAGCGCTCGCCCAGGTGGGCGATCGCCGCGTCCAGCAGGGCGGTCGACTCCTCCGGGAACAGCAGCTGGAAGCGCATCCGCACCTGGCCGCGGGTCATCCCGCGGTCGGCCATCGCGTGGATCAGGGAGCCATAGCGCTGCACGAAGGCTGCGAGACCCGCCACGGCATGAGGCATGGAGGATCCTCCGGTCGGAAGGTCAGATGGTCGGATCGGCTCGGGGAAGGCGCCCGGGCCGAGGAGGCCGCGTTGCCGTACGACACCACGCCGCCGCACGACACCACGCACTTCCGATGCTAGTGCCTGCTCCCCGGTCGCCGTGCGTGCGGGGGAATGTGACCCCCTGATGACGCGTCCAGCAACGGCCGGTGGACGAACCCGCAGGTCACGGCGTGAGCAGGCCCCGGATGTCCTCGGCGGTGAGGGCGCTGGAGAACATCCTGTCGTCGTCCAGCACGGCGGTGAACAGCCTGGCCTTGCGCTCCTTGAGCTCCATGACCTTCTCCTCGATCGTGTCCCGGGCCACGAGCCGGTAGACCATGACCTTCTTCTGCTGACCGATCCGGTGGGTCCGGTCCACGGCCTGCTCCTCGGTGGCGGGGTTCCACCACGGGTCCAGGAGGAAGCAGTAGTCCGCCTGGGTAAGGTTGAGCCCGAAGCCGCCGGCCTTGAGGCTCACCAGGAACACGGGGACCTGCCCGGACGTGAACCGCTCGAGCACCCGGGCCCGGTCCGTCGTGGAGCCGTCGAGGTAGGCGTAGGGGATCCGCAGCTCGTCCAGGCGGGCCGCCGCCTTCTTGAGGAAGCTCGTGAACTGGCTGAACACCAGGGGCCGGTGGCCCTCCGCCACGATCTCGGGCAGGTGCTCGAAGAGCAGGTCGAGCTTGCTCGAGGAGACGTCCGCCGTGGGGTCCACGAGGGACGCGTCGAGACTGAGCAGGCGCAGGGTGGTCAGGGACTGGAAGATCGTGAACCGGTTGCGGTCGAGGTCGCGCAGCAGGCCCAGGACCTTCTGCCGCTCGCGCTGCAGGCGCGTGTCGTAGATGCGGCGGTGCGCGGGGGAGAGCTCCACCTCGATGGTCTGCTCGAGCTTGGGGGGCAGCTCCAGGTCCACGGACTCCTTGGTGCGGCGGAGCATGAGGGGCTTGACGCGGCGGCGCAGCCGGGCGAGGGCGGCGGCGTCCTCCCCGCGCTCGATGGGGCGCTGGTAGGTCTCCGTGAACTTCCGCCGGGACGGGAACAGGCCGGGCGCCGTCAGGGACAGCAGCGCCCACAGCTCCACGAGGCTGTTCTCGAGGGGGGTGCCCGTGATCGCCAGCTTGAACGGGGCGTCCAGGTCCTTCGCGGCCCGGTGCGCCTTGGTCCGCGGGTTCTTCACGAACTGCGCCTCGTCGAGGAGCACCCCCGCCCAGGGCATCCCCCGGTAGGCGGCCTCGTCCAGGCGCAGCAGGGTGTAGGAGGTCACCACCACGCGGGCGCCGGCGGCGGCGTCCACGAGATCGGTGCCGGCCTTGGCCTGGGTGTCGGTCACGCCCACGACCGGCAGGGACGGGGCGAAGCGGCGGATCTCCGCCGTCCAGTTGGGCACCACGGAGGTCGGGGCGACCACCAGGAACGGGGGGAGGTCCGGGTCGCGCTCGACGGCCCGGCAGATCAGGGCGATGGCCTGCACGGTCTTGCCCAGACCCATGTCGTCGGCGAGGATCCCGCCCAGGCCGTGGTCCCACAGCACGCTCAGCCACGAGTAGCCGTCGCGCTGGTACGGCCGCAGCTCGGCGTGCAGGGTCGCGGGCACGGGGGGCGCCTCGAGGGTCTCGAGCTCGAGCAGGGAGCGCACTCCCTCCCGCCAGGCCTCGGCCTGGTCGGTGTCCGTCGCGACGTCCTCGAAGTCCTGCCACAGCCCGGCCTGGTGGCGGTGGATGCGCAGCGGTCCCTCGGGGGTCTCCTGCAGCGAGCGGGCCTCGGCGATCAGCTCGCGCAGCCGGTCGAACTCGGGGCGGTCCAGGGAGAACCAGGACCCGTCCGGGGCCAGCATCACGTCCTGGCCGAGGTCGAGGGCGCGGAAGACGTCGGCGAAGGAGATGTAGAACTCGCCCACCTTGACCGTGACCCCGAGGTCGAACCAGTCGCGGCGCTCGGTGGCGGCGGTGCTGACGGTGATGGTGGGCGGGTCGGCGATCTGCTGGTAGGCCATGCGCCCGCCGGTGTGCTCGATCCGCAGGTCCGGGACCTTCTCGAGGGCTGGCAGCCACTCCCGCACGAGCACCAGCGCGTCCTGCGCCACGTAGCTCGAGCGGCGGAAGTCCACCCCCGGCGCCCGGTGCCGGACGGCGGCGGTGACCGCCGTCTCCCAAGACGACTCGCGGTGCACGGGCTCGTCGGCGAGCGGGTCCTCGGGGCGGAAGGGCAGCAGGATCCGGTCGCGGCCCTTCTGGTACTCCCACTCCCAGCGGGCGCGGATCGTGAGCTCCTGGTGCTCCAGGGTGAGCACCAGCTCGGGGTCCGCGACCTGCGGCAGCTCGATGGACCCGTCCCCGGTGTCCACGTCCATGCTGCGGTGCAGGCGCGGGAAGTAGCGGTCGAAGAACTCCTCGACCTCGTCCTCGGGGATCCGCAGACCGCCCGCCGTGTCCAGGAACCGCCGCTGCTCGCGGGTGAGCCGGGTGGCCAGGGGCACGAGGCGCAGCGGGAAGACGTTGAGGTCCTCGGTGTCGGCGACGTCCTGCGGGTCCCCGTCCGGGGCGAACAGCCCGTGCCCGGGGTCCCCGATGATCCGGGCGGTGCCCAGGGCGATCCGGCGGCCGCCGCTGTCCACCGTGGGCCGCAGCTCGAGGTCCTTCCCGGGCCCGCGCAGCACGTCCACGTGGAAGCGTCCCGGCTCCTCGACCGTCACGGACAGCCCGTGCTCCCGGCCGACCAGGGTGACCCCGGCGGTCTCCGCCCGGCCGAGGATGCCCCACAGGAGGGGGGAGGCGTAGGAGTCGAGCCGGATCCAGTGCCGGTCGTGCACCGCGTAGGGGGAGCGGGTGGCGCTCAGCGCCCGGAGCTCGTCGAACCAGTCGACCTGCGCGGGGCTCAGCGACCACCGGCCGGCGTCGGCGGTGACGCTCTCCCAGTCCAGCCCGCCCTTGATCCACCCGCCCCGCCGGCCCCGGCGCACCGGGCGGACGTAGAGGTGCCACGGCGAGCCCGCTCGGCCCGTGCCGTGCACGTAGCGGTACGGCTCCCGGCGCAGGTCGAACTCCAAGGCCACTCCCTCGAGCTCCTCCGCGGGCGGTTCCGCTGGGTCCGGCCCGCCCAGGATCTCGGTCAGGGCGTCCTTCCAGTCGGGTGCCCCGCCCCGTCGCACGGACGCGGTGCCCACCCGGGGGGCGGTACCCCCGGGGGCCGAGGCGCCGGCCGGGGACGACGGCGCCGCGGTCCCGCCCTGCTGGTGGGCCCGGACCGCGGTCTCGAAGTTGTGGCGCAGCACGGTGGCCACGGCGTGCTTGCAGAACCCGCCGGCCGGGCAGCTGCACCAGGCCGGTCCCGGGGCGCCGCCGACCCCGACCCGCACGGAGACGGAGTACACCGCCCCGGAGCCCTCGACCTCGGCGGAGAGGCTGCCGGACCCCTCGGCGCCCGGGGACCAGCGCACGGCGCGCACGCGTCCGGTGCGGAAGTACTCCTGGCCGCGGCGGAAGACGGCGGGCCCGGAGGCGGCGACGAGCCGCCGGGAGTCCACGAGGGGACCGGGAGGGGAGTGCATCGTCCCACCGTATCGGGCCGGGGCGCCGGGCGCCGCGCGTGCGGAGCGGCCCCGCGGGCTCTCTATAATCGAGGCGACCCCTCGAACGACGACAGCGGCCCCACGTGCGGCCGCGGACGGAGGACTCGTGCCCGACACTGCTGGGCTCCGCCTCGGAGACCATGCCATTGCCGACAGTGCCGAGGAGCTCGCCTACCTCCGCTGGAACGACGCGGTCTGCGCGGCGTTCTTCGGCCCGGAGCGGGCGGGAGAGCTGATCTACCTCGACCTCGACGACAAGACGCTCGCCGCGATCGGCGAGGAGCGCGGCCTCGACGGGCCCTCGACCCTGCGGGCGCTCGCCGACTCGGTGACGCCCCTGCTGGTGACCGAGGACGGGCGGCGCTCGGTGTTCGACGTGTTCAACCGGCTCAACGGCCAGTGGTACCGCGCCACCCGCCGCAGCCTGGACTCCATCGCGGAGATCCCGCCGCCGCCCGTCGTCGCCCTGCTCGCCCTGTTCGCGCTCGCCGGGCGGCACATGTCGACCCTGGCCGCGCGCACGGGCAACAAGTCAGTCTCCACGTTCTTCCTGCCCCTGACCGTGCTCCTGCAGGCCGGGCCGGAGAACGCGAAGGCCCTCGAGTCCTCCTTCAAGAAGGACACCGAGGCGTACTGGGACGCGCTGCGCTACTGGCTCGAGCTGCGCAACGGCGAGATCGGGCTGCCCACGGCGTACGCCGTGAACCAGCGGCCGGTCGGGCTCGCGCTGTCCCAGACGATGTTCGGCGAGGCCGAGCGGCGCCAGCTGCACCGCATGTTCGAGGACCTGGGGATGACCACCGCGCAGGGGCTCTCCGCCGCCGAGCTCGGGGTCTACCTCGACTTCTGGCTCGACATGGCCGAGACGAAGGCGTCCAAGGCCATGAAGCAGGTCTGGGCGAACCCCCTCACCCGCGAGCCCGGTCTCGAGATCGCGCTGGCGGAGCTCGCGGTCTGGGAGCAGTCCCGCGAGCAGGCCCGCGCCGAGGTCCGCGCGAACGGCCGGGGGCCTGGCCGCAGCGCCGTGAAGTCCTGCTCGCTGTCCCTCACGGACAGCACCGACTACGTGGGCAACCCCGTGTTCGAGCTCGGCTTCGTGGTGCCCAAGCGCTTCCTCTCCGGCCGGGAGGTGGAGCTCGAGACCACGGCGGGGCCCCGCACCGTGTTCCTGTCCTTCATCGGGGACGCCTTCCTGGGGGTCTCCGCCTACACCGCGCGGATGGACCCGGGGACGCTGCTGGGCGGGACCCTGCAGCTCAGCGCCGGGGACGTGCGCTTCGAGCGCCACCCGCGCCCCGTCGTCATCTTCGCGAAGGACGGGTTCTCGGACACCTTCATCTCCGTGGACCACATCCCCGCGGCCTGGCCGTGCCGGATCATGGTCCGGGACGAGCCGGAGTGGATCGCCCAGATCAAGCGGATCCTCGACGACTCCGCCTCCCCGGACTACCGCTTCGTGGAGGCCGGCAGCCACGGCCTCGCCGAGGGGTGGGTGATGTTCGACGACGTGCAGGTGCTGCGCGCGGGCAACCCGGAGCTGACCGCGAACGACAACTTCTCCGGCCTGGTGCCCCGTCTCGTGCCCGCCGTGACCCTCTCCGGCGGGCTGCGGATCCCCGGCGACGTGGTGCGCTGGTCCGCGCTGCGCCCGCCGCAGGTGACCATCACCTCGGACACGGACGCGCCCCTCACCGTGGAGTGCGAGTGGCGCAACCCGCACTCCTTCAAGCTGGAGAAGGCCAAGCTGGTGGAGGGGCGCGTGCCCCCGTTCCAGATTTCGCTGCACGGCACGCCGATGGCGCGGGCGGACCGGACCCTCAAGCCCAACGACTACACCCTCGTCCTCAAGGCGGGGCGCACGGTGCGGCAGCGCCGCGAGTTCAAGCTCCGGGACTCGTCCTTCCACCTGACCCAGCGCTCCCTCGGCTACGAGGGCGAGATGGTGCACGTCGAGGAGGAGCCCCTGTGGCCCGTCACCGCGGGCATCGTGGCGGAGCTGCCCGAGCGGTACGTGCAGGGCGCGTTCGACAACCTGCCCGCACGGGTGGCGGCCGGGGACCACGAGGTCCCCGGCGCCCCGGGCTGGCACTCCTCCGAGGGGCAGCTGCTGCTCGAGCGCACCAACGCGCTGCCCGAGCCGGAGGGGCGCTCCTGCCTGGCCACCGGCCGGCACCGCATCGTGTTGCCGGCCATGGAGCCCAAGGCGAAGGCGCCGTGGATCTTCGGGCAGTGCGCCCAGTGCGGGCTGCAGAAGCGCTATCCGGGCCGGCTCACGAAGCCCTCCGCGCTCACCTCCACCGGTTCCGTGGAGGCGCTGCGCTTCATCGGCCCGGACGAGGGGGAGTACCCGACGTCCTGGGCGCCGTTCCGGGACGCCCTCACGTTCCTGGGCGGCGGGAAGCGCTCGAGCCTGTCCATCGTGGCCCGCCAGCTCGAGGACTCCGAGCGGTTCGAGGAGTGGTTCGTGGGCCACCTGCAGGCCCTCGGCTTCCTCGAGGTGGTCCGCGACGAGCACTGGACCGTGCGGCGCTGGCAGGTCTGCGGGCCCTCGCTCACCCAGCTCGTGGACGGCTCCGTGCTGCTCACGGGCGGCTGGACCCCGGAGAAGGAGGCCGTGGTCGCGGAGGCGGCCGCGGCCCAGGAGGCGTCCGTGGTGGTGCTCTCCCCGGAGGACCACGGGACCACCCTGCTGCAGGACGTGGACCTCGGGACGCTGCAGGAGGCGCTGCCGGTGGGGCTGTGCGACGTCGTCTTCGACGCCGGGCCCGCGATGCTGGAGACCCTGCCCCCGCTGTCCGAGGTCGAGGAGCAGCTGCGGCGCGCGGAGATGCAGTACAACGGGGTGGCCGAGCGCTTCGTCCCCGAGGACGCCACGTGGGAGCTCACCGAGGACCGGAACCGCCCGGGGCTGTACCGGATCAACCACCACCACCGGACCCGGTACGCGTTCCGCACCCCGGCCGACGTCGAGTCCGGCCACGCCCGGTTCGTGGCCTCGGGCATCGGCAAGCACTTCGCGGCCCGGCAGGCGGGGGTGCCGATCGTCTCCTACGACCCCGAGCTGGAGCTGCTCTCCGTGCCCATCGGCGCCGAGCTGGCCGGGCTCTACGCCCGCGCCGCCGTCCTGTGCTCCGGGCTGCTGCCCGCCAAGGTGGACGAGGACTTCTCGCTCAACTACGGGGACGTCACGCCCGAGTTCGCCCAGGCCCTGGTGGACAAGCTCATGAGCTGAGCGGGCGGCCGGGACGGACGGGCCCCGGGTCGGTGTGCGACCCGGGGCCCGTCCGCGCCCGGCCCGGCGCCGGGGGTGCTGCGCAGGAGGCGCTCAGGCGTCCGCGGCGATCAGCTCCGCCGCGCGCTCCCCGATCATGTAGACGGTGATGTTGGGGTTGACCGTGGTCAGCTCCGGCATCACCGAGGCGTCGGCCACGCGCAGACCCTTCACCCCCTTGACCCGCAGCTGCGGGTCCAGCGGGGACATCGCGTCGTCGGCCGGTCCCATCCGGCAGGACCCGGCCGGGTGGTACACCGTGTTGTGGGTGCGCCGGACGTAGTCGGCGATCTCCTCGTCGGTCTGCACGTCCGGGCCCGGGAACAGCTCCGCACCGGCCCACTCGGCCAGCGCCGACTGGGCGACGATCTCCCGGGCCCTGCGGATCCCGGCGGTCATGATGCGCAGGTCGTAGCCCTCGGGGTCAGTGAAGTAGCGGGGGTCGACCCGGGGCTTGTCTCGGAAGTCCCGCGAGCGCAGCCGCACCGTGCCCCGGGAGCGCGCGTGGGTGACGTTCGGGGTGAGGCAGAAGGCGTTGTCCGAGGTGGGGTAGCCCTGCCGGTAGGTGTGCAGGTCGAAGTTGACCGAGCCGTAGTGCATCATCAGGTCCGGCCGGTCGGTGTCCGGGTCCACCTGGGTGAAGATCCCGGCCTCCCACCACTGGGTGGACTCGGTGACCATGGGCCGGCGGGCCTCCCACTGGAGCACGCCCTCGGGGTGGTCCTGCAGGTGCTCGCCGACGCCGGGGGCGTCCACGAGCACGTCCACGCCGACCTCGCGCAGGTGCTCGGCGGGCCCGATCCCGGAGAGCATCAGCAGCTTGGGGGTGTCGATGGCGCCGGCGGAGACGACCACCTCGCGGCGGGCGCGCACGGTCCGGGCCGTGCCGAAGGCGTTGTCGACCACCTCGACGCCGGTCGCCCGGCCGTCCTCGACGACCACGCGCTTGGCCTGGGTCGAGTGCAGGACCGTGAGGTTGTCCCGGTCGGCGGCCGGGTGCAGGTAGGACACGGACGAGGAGGCCCGGGTGCCGTCGGCGCGGCGGTTGACCTGGAAGAAGTTCGCGCCGTTGACCACGGTCTTGCCGGTGTTGAAGGTGGTGCGCGGGATCCCCGCCTGCTCGCAGGCCTCGAGCAGGGCGACGCCGCAGGGGTCGTCGTCCGGGATCTGCATCAGGTGCACGGGCCCGTCGTGGCCGTGGTGGGCGCCCTCGTCGTCGTTGGTCTCGAGCTTCTGGTAGAGCCGGAAGGCGGTCTCGGCGTTCCAGCCCTCGGCGCCGTGGACCTCCTCCCACTCGTCCAGGTCCTCGGCCGGGGCCCAGAACGCGATGCACGAGTTGTGCGACGAGCAGCCGCCCAGCACCTTGGCGCGGGCCATGCGCATGTGCGAGTTGCCGTTCTCCTGCTCCTCGACGGGGTAGTCCCAGTCGTAGCCGGACTCCAGCAGCTCCATCCACCGGCTGAGGGTCAGCACCTCGTCGATGTCCCGGTCGTGCGGTCCGGCCTCGATCAGCCCGACGCTCACGGACGGGTCCTCGGACAGGCGGGCGGCGACGACGGCGCCGGCGGAGCCGCCGCCGACCACCAGGTAGTCGAACTCCTGCGGGGTCTCGGGCGCTGGGGTGGTGCTGGGCGTGGTCATGTCTCTCCTCGGGAAGGTCTCGGGAAGTTTTCGGGGCCTGGCGGTTCTCGGGGCGTGGCAGGTCTCGGGACGTGCGGGGTCGGGGGCGCGCCGGCGTCGTCGTCGTGCGGGCGACGACGACGCCGGGCGGGCACGGGTCAGGATGCGGCGAACCAGCCGGTCACGGCGGGGGCCGTGTTTTGGTAGACGTGCTTTAGCTCCTGGTACTCGCCCAGGCCGGTGGGGCCGAGCTCGCGCCCGACGCCCGACTGCTTCATCCCGCCCCACTCCGCCTGCGGCAGGTAGGGGTGGAAGTCGTTGATCCAGATCGTGCCGTGGCGCAGCCGGCTCGCCACGCGGTGGGCGCGGCCGGCGTCCGCGGTCCACACGGCCCCGGCGAGGCCGTAGATCGTATCGTTGCCGATCTCGACGGCCTCGTCCTCGGTGCGGAAGGTCTCGACCGTGACGGTGGGGCCGAAGGCCTCGTCGTGCACGCAATCCATCTCGCGGGTGCAGCGGTCGATCACGGTGGGCGGGTAGAAGAAGCCCTGCCCGAGGTCCAGCGACCCGTCGGCGGAGGTCCCGGTGGAGTGCTCGCCGCCGGTGCGGACGCGTGCCCCCTGCTCGCGGGCGCGCTCCACGTACGCGTGCACTTTCTCGCGCTGGGCCGCCGAGATGAGGGGCCCGGTCTCGGCCTGCTCGTCGAAGGGGCCGCCGAGGCGGATCCGCTCGGCCCGGCGGACGAGCTCGTCGACGAAGCGCTCGGCGATCGGCTCCTCGACCACCAGGCGCGCCCCGGCCGAGCAGACCTGCCCGGAGTGCACGAACGCGGCGTTGAGGGCGTTGTCCACGGCGGCGTCGAAGTCGGCGTCCGCGAAGACCACGTTGGGGTTCTTGCCGCCGAGCTCCAGGGCGACCTTCTTCACGGTGGGCGCGGCGGCGGCCGCGATCCGCCGGCCGGTCAGCACGCCGCCGGTGAAGGAGACGAGGTCCACGTCGGGGGAGGAGGACAGCGGCGCGCCCGCCTCGGCGCCGGCGCCCAGCACGAGGTTGGCCACGCCGTCGGGCAGGCCGACCTCCTGGAGGACCTGCATCATCAGGATCGCCGTGTGCGGGGTGAGCTCGGCGGGCTTGAGCACGAAGGTGCACCCGGCGGCGATCGCCGGGGCGATCTTCCACGCGGCCTGGAGCAGCGGGTAGTTCCAGGGCGTGATCAACCCGCACACGCCCACGGGCTCGGTGACGACCTTCGAGACCACGGTGGGGTCCCCGGCGTCGACGACGCGCCCGGCCTGCTCCGCGGCGGCCTTGCCGAAGTACGTGAAGCACGCGGCGATGTCGTCCATGTCGATCTCGGACTCGACCAGCCGCTTGCCGGTGTCGAGGGACTCGGCGCGGGCGAACTCGTCCTTGCGCTCGCGCAGCCGGGCGGCGACCCGCAGCAGCAGGTCCCCGCGCTCCGGGGCCGGCACGGACGACCAGCGGCCGTCGTCGAAGGCGCGGCGGGCCGCGGCGATCGCGCGCTCGGTGTCCTGCGCGGTCGCCTCGGCGACGGTGCCGACCTCGGCGCCGTCGGCGGGGCAGACGATGGTGCGGGTGCCGCCCTCGGCGGCGGCCTGCCACTGGCCGTCGATGAACAAGGTGCTGCTCACGGGTGTGCCTCCTTCGCCGCGGGGATCTGCCCCGTCGGCACGTCGTGGATGTCGGTGGACCAGTCGGGGTGGCCCTGCTCGCCGTCCTGGATGACGGACGGCCCGTCGTGGATGCTCAGGAAGGCCAGGTGCGCCTCCCAGCTGTCGAGGACGTCGTTAATGACCTGCTCGTGGCTCCAGTCCATGACGTCCGTGCCCTGGGAGCCGGTCTCGTTGAAGACCTCCAGGCGGTAGTACAGGTCGGAGTCCGGGTTGGTGCGGAACCCGCCGAAGGCCGGCACGGGCGTGGCCACCGGATAGATCTGGTAGCAGAAGTCCCGGTCCTCGCCCATCCGCACGGTCAGCGTGTGCTCGGACAGGTCCTGGTAGCCGACCACCGAGCTGGTGAGCTCGGCGTCGAGGCCCTGGGCCCGGAACTCCTCGACGACCTCCGCGAGGGCGGGGACGAGCGCCTCGTCCTCGTAGCGGCGCACGGCCTTCGGGCCCGGGAACGAGCCGGTCCGGGAGAGCCGCCGGCGCCAGTGGCTGTCCGGGCCGGGGATGCGGGACGCGGCCGCGGAGCGGCGGGTGGAGCTGCGCCCCTCGCGCTGGGAGCGCTCGGCGCGCAGGGCCTTCCAGAACCCGATCATGACCAGGTACATCACGATCGAGAAGGGCAGGCCGATGATCAGCGTGGCGGCCTGCAGGGTCGGCACCCCGCCCACCAGCAGCATCGCCAGGGTCAGCAGCCCGGTGGCGGCGGCCCAGAAGATGCGCAGCCACTTGGGCCCGTCCTGGGTAGGGTCCTGGATCGTCGAGGTGAACGTCGACATCACGAGCGCGCCCGAGTCGGCGCTCGTGACGTAGAACAGCAGCCCGGCCAGCGAGGCGAGCGCGATGAGCACCGGCGCGCCCGGGTACTGCTCGAGCAGCGAGTAGAACGCCCGCTCGGGGGTGTTCATGGCGGCCTGGCCGAAGGCGTCGTCGCCGCCCGTGACGATCGCCAGGGCGCTGTTGCCGAAGACCGAGACCAGGATGAGGATGAACAGGAACGGCACGGTCAGGGTCGCGATCACGAACTCGCGCAGGGTGCGGCCCCGGGAGATCCGCGCCAGGAACAGGCCGACGAACGGCGCCCAGGCGATCCACCAGGCCCAGAAGAAGAGGGTCCACCCCGCCATCCACTCCGCCGCACCGGTGTAGGCGAACGTCTCCATGGTCATCCCCGGCAGCGAGGAGACGTAGTCGCCGAGGTTCTGCACCGTGGCGTCGAGCAGGAACGAGGTCCGGCCGGCCACGAGCACCCAGACGATCAGCGCCACGGCCATGAGCACGTTGAGCTCGGAGAGCCTGCGGATGCCCTTGTCCACGCCCGAGACGCACGAGGCGGTGGCCATCACCACGGCCACGACGATCAGCCCGATCTGCGCCGCGGTCCCCTCCTCGATCCCGAAGAGCAGGTAGAGGCCGTAGTTGAGCTGCACCACGCCGATGCCCAGCGAGGTGGCCACGCCGAAGATCGTGCCGAGCAGCGCCGCGATGTCCACGACGTCCCCCGTGCGCCCCTGCACCCGCTTGCCGATCAGCGGGTAGAGGGCCGAGCGGATGCTCAGGGGCATGTTCCACCGGTAGGCGAAGTAGCCGAAGGCCATGCCCATCAGCGCATACATCGACCAGCCCGTGACGCCGTAGTGGAACAGCGTCCACACCACGGCCATGCGGGTGGCCTCGGCCGTCCCGCCCTCCCCGGCGGGCGGGCCGTAGTACTGGGTGACCGGCTCGGCCACGGAGAAGAACAGCAGGTCGATGCCGATGCCGGCGGCGAAGAGCATCGCGGTCCAGGTGAACAGGTTGTACTGCGGCTTGGAGTGGTCGGGGCCCATCTTGATGGTCCCCTCGCGGGAGAACGCCACGACCAGGACGAAGACCGTCACCACGGTGGCCGTCAGGACGTAGAACCAGCCCATGTTGGTCGCGATCCAGCCGACCACGGCGTTGATCACCGCGGAGGCCTGGTCGGGGGCGAGGATCGCCCACAGGGAGAACAGGATGATGGTCACGCCCGAGCCGGCGAAGACCGTCCGGTTCACGGCCGGCCGGGAGCGCCCGGCGGGTGGGGTGCCGCTCTCGGACGGTGACTGGTGCAGGGCGGAAGTCATGGGACGAGTCCTCCTGGAAGTGGTGATCCGGGTCGGGGAGCACCCGCCGGGTCCAGCGCGGACCGGGCAGGGGCGGGACGTCGTCGTGCCCGCGGACCGGTGCGGCGGCCGAGGCCCGCGCACCGGGATGCTCAACATCGTGTCACCACCCTTCCGGTTGGTAAAGTTCTTTTTCATGAGCACCTCCTCCCGCGAGCGCATCCTCGACGGCGCCCTCGAGCTGATCCGGGGCGGCGGCACGGTCTCCCTAGCGTCGGCCGCGCGGCAGGTGGGTCTGACCAAGCCCGGGGTGATGTACCACTTCCCCACCAAGGAGGCGCTGATGCTCGCCCTGGTGGACCGGGTGATGGACGGCTGGGACGCGCAGATGGCCCGCCGCCTGCCCGGCCCGCCGGAGCAGGTGCCCGCGGAGGAGCGGCTGCGCGCCTACCTCGACTGGTGCCTGTCCGGGGAGGTCGACGAGACCGACCTCGTGATGCTCACCGACCAGCGGCTGCGCGCGACGCTCAAGGAGCGCTGGGTCGCGCGGGTGGAGCCGTGGGTGGACCTGCCCGAGGACCTGCCCGCCGAGCGCCGGAGCCGGCTGCTGGCCGTGCGGCTGCTCGCCGACGGCGTGTGGTTCGCCGACGCCGCGGGCGTCTTCGCCCCCGACCCGCAGGAGCGGGCCCGGGTCAAGGCGGTCGCCGACGAGCTCCTGGAGGGCTGAGCCGTGCTGCGCCGGCTGCTGCTGCTCGCCGCCGTGCTCGCCGAGGTGGCGGCCACGCTGTCGCTGAAGGCGGCTCTGGACGAACCCGCCTGGTACGTGCTCGTCGTCACCGGCTACCTCGCCGCGTTCACCCTCCTGGCGTCCGTGCTGCGCCGCGGCATGCCGGTGGGGGTCGCCTACGGCGTGTGGGCCGCCCTCGGGGTGATGCTCACCGCCCTGGCGGCGGCCGTGGTCTACGGTGAGCGGCTGAGCCCGGCCGTGCTGGCCGGGATCGTGCTGGTCGTAGCTGGCGTGCTGTGCGTGGAGCTCGGCTCCCGCGGCCCCGCCCGGCGCCGTGCCCCCGAGCCGGAGGAGGCCCCCTGATGGCCTGGCTCTTCCTCAGTGTCTCGATCCTCACCGAGGTCGCCGGGACCCTGTCCCTGCGGATGGCCGCCCGGGGCCGCCCCCGCTGGTACGCCGCCGTGGCCGTCGGCTACCTGGTGGCGTTCACCTGCCTGAGCCTCGTCCTGGCCGAGGGCATGGCGCTGGGCGTCGCCTACGGCATCTGGTCGGCCTCCGGCGTGGCGCTGACGGCGCTGGCCGGCCGGGTCCTGTTCCGCGAGCCGTTCACCTGGGTGACGGCGGCCGGGGTGGCCCTGATCGCCGGCGGAGTGCTCCTCATCGAGCTCGGTGCCCCGCCGGTCTGAGCGGTCCCCGGTTCTGAGCGGTTCCCGGTGCCGGGTCGGGTGCGGCGCACCGCCCCGGGTGGTGCGGCGCCGGATCTCGTGTAGAGTAGTCCGCAGTTGTTGAGGTTCGTTTTTGTCTTTCAAGCAGTTCGGCCCACTCGGGTGCAGCAGTTTTTCTGAGAAGACGTTTTCCATGCATCACAACTGTTTTGTTTCTCGAACGTCGGGAAACGTTCATCTCATGAAGGATCAGGTCTCCCATGACTACCGGTATCGTCAAGTGGTTCAACGCTGACAAGGGCTTCGGCTTCATCACCCCCGAGGACGGCTCCAAGGACGTTTTCGCCCACTTCTCCGCGATCAACTCGAACGGCTTCCGCTCGCTGAACGAGAACGACCGCGTCGAGTTCGAGACCCAGGACGGCCCCAAGGGCCCCCAGGCTGCGAACATCAACGTCATCTCCTAAGGATTTTCCGCGGGCTCCGGCCCGTTGATCCTCCAGAACCGTCGTCGGGCTGAGCCCGGCGGCGGTTCTGTCGTCGTACCCGCCGAGCGGCACCGGGAGGAAGCGCCGTGACCGTTCCCGATCCGCTCCCCGCCGCGGAGGAGCCGGAGGACCCCTTCGTGGTGAACCGTGTCTCCGACGCCGAGCTGGACGTCTCCGTGCCGTTCGAGGTTGAGGCCTCCGAGTGGGATTTCGACGGCTCCGCCGACGAGGCCGGCGGCGGCTGGGGCTCGGCGGGGGACTACGGCCTCGAGTGAGCACCCCGCAGGTCCCACCGGCGCTCCGGACGTCACCGTCCTCCCGCACGACGGAGGCCGCAGCCCAACGGGCTGCGGCCTCCGCGCGCTCCTGTCCGCCGGCTATGCCGACAGCGGGAGGGACGAGGGGTGGAGCTTGAAGAACGGGTGCCGTCCGGTCGCCGCGAGGGCTCCGGGAACGAGGAGCTGGCGGTACTTGGCGCACCATTGCGCTGTACCCTCCGTGTGCTCCGCCGCGGCGGCCAGGTCGTCGGCCTCGGGGCTCAGGTACTCCTGCACGTCCCCGTCGGTCGACGTGAGACGGACGAGGTGCAGATCGGGGAGGGCGGTGACGGTCACGTCGATCCACTCCTCGCGCTGGTCGGTGGTGATGGCTGTTCTTTCTTCGGACATGGTCATGTTTTCTCCTGACGTTCTTGCAGGCATCCGATGGCGTTGCCCGCCGCTTCGTCATCCGATCCACCCGGGAACATCGGGTTGGCGTGCAGCGGGTCGGAGCCCCTCCACGGGCCCGCCGGGGATCGTCGATCTCCGGCCGAGGGCGTGGACGCCGCATCTCGAGAAGCAGGTTCAGGCTACCCCGCGGCTCCGACACCTCGACAGGCGAGTCGTGATTTGTGTCACCGAAACGTAATGCGCGGGGTCGTCGCCTGCGCCGTCCCCGGTCCTGCGGGACCCATTCCAGCACAACGATGTGTCGTCGAGATGTCCGAGCGGTGACGCCCCGGGGAAGGCCTGCGCACAGGGGGGTGGCACCGGTTCCTGCCCGGGCGCCGCGCACGGACACGGTTCGGCCGATGTGGTTCAATGGGGAGAGCTTCAAGAGACCCGGTCGGCAAGCTCCGACTTGACCGGGCACCAACCCCATGTTCACGGGTGGTTCGGATGAGGAAGCGGCTCGCATCGCCGCAGCAGCGGTACCCGGTGCGAGCAAGAGCGCACGAAGGATCCCGGTCATGTCCGACCCCCGCCCCTCCGCCGCCCGCACGGGCGCGTTCATCCAGCACTCCCTCGCTGTCCCGGCCACCGGGGACGGGACCCGCCGCGATCCCGCGCCGAGCGTCCCGGCGATCAGCGTCTCCGCCATGAGCGTCGAGGACTACGCCCGCGTGGTGCAGGTCCGCACCGAGTTCGTGGACTTCCTGCTGGCTCCGGCCCGCGGGGAGTTCGCCGCCGCGGCCTGAGGCCCGCCGCCGTGGACCTCCTCCTGGACCGTTCCGTGCTGCTGGGGGTGCGCACCCCGGAGCGCTGTCCCGAGCTGGCCGAGGTCCTGCGCCGGCACGGCCACCGGCGGCTGTTCCTGCCGGCCACGGTGCTCGGCGAGCTGCTCGCCGAGCGGCCCGACGAGACGCTGTGGGCGGAGCAGCTCGAGCTGCGCTTCCCGGGCCGGGTGCTCCCCGCGGACGCCGCCGTGGCCCGGGCGTGGGGAGCACTGTCCGTGACGGGGGCGGCCGACCCGCTCGCCGGGCTCACCGCGGCCACGGCCCTGGTGCACGGGCTGACCGTGCTGACCGCGGAGCCGGGGCGGTACGCCGGCACCGGGGCGCCCGTGCTGGACGCGTCCCCCGCCCGCCGGTAGCCCTCAGACGGCCCGGCGGTGCCGCCGGCCCCGGCCCTGGGCCGAGAGCGCCACGGCGTGCTCGTAGTGCTCGAGAAGCTGCCCGACCAGCACGTCCCACGTCCGGCCCTGGACCGCCGCGTGCGCCGCGACGCCGAAGGCGGCCCGCTTCGCCTCGTCGCCCAGGAGATCGGCCACGTGCCCGCGCAGCGCCCCGAGGTCGCCCGGGGGATAGAGCCAGCCGGTGCGGGAGCGGTCCACGAGGTCGAGGGGACCGCCCCGGCCGGTCGCGACGACCGGCACCCCCGAGGCCATGGCCTCCTGGATCGTCTGGCAGAACGTCTCGAACTCGCCGGGGTGGACGAACACGTCGAAGGACGCCATGATGCGCGCCAGGTCGGCACCGCTGCGGCGCCCGGTGAAGTGGGCCTGCGGGAGCCGGCGGCGCAGGGCGTCCTCCTCCGGGCCCGAGCCCACGACCACCAGACGGGTGCCGGGCAGGTCCGCGACCGTGGAGAGGTCTTCGACCTGCTTCTCCGGGGCGATCCGGCCCACGTAGCCGACGATCCGCCGGCCGCCGCCGACCTCCTCCCGCCACCGCTCGTCCCGGTGCCGGGGGGAGAAGCGGGCGGTGTCCACCCCGCGCCGCCACAGGTGCACGTCCTGGACGCCGTGCTCGGTGAGCTGCCGGACCGCCGAGGTGGACGGCGCGAGCGTGAGCGTGGCGAGGTTGTGCATGGAGCGCACGTGCCCCCACAGGAGCTGCTCGAGGAACGGGGCCCCGTACTTGGCCGCGTAGCCGGGCACGTCGGTCTGGTAGACCGCCACGCACGGCACCCCGAGCTGCTGGGCCGCCAGGATCGCCCGGCGGCCCAGCACGAACGGGGAGGCCACGTGGACCACGTCCGGCCGGAAGCGCTCCAGCTGCCGCCGCACCCGGGCCACGGTCCCGCCGGCCACCCGCACGGCGGGGTAGCCGGTGAGCGGAACGGCGGGCAGCCGGTGCACCGGCACCCCGTCGAGGTCCTCGACGACCTGCTCCGCCGGGCGCCCGAGCGGCGCGGGGTCGTAGGAGGGCGCCACGACCACGACGTCGTGCCCGCCGGCGACCAGCTGCTCGACGACCCGCAGCACCGAGTGGGTGACTCCGTTGAGGTGGGGGAGGAACTGCTCGGCGACCACGGCGACTCTCATGCTCCCGAGCCTGCCGGGGCCGGGCGACCGGACGGCAAGCGGGGCGTGGCCCGCCGGTGAAGGCGCCGTGAAGCCTCGGCCGGGGTGCCGCCCGGGCGTGGGAGGATGGGCGGTGATGAACTCCCTAGGCCTGTCCTCCCCCGCCGTACGCCCGGACCGCCGGGGTGTGCCCATGCCGCTGTGGCTGCAGGGCGCGCTGGAACTCGGCTCCGTGGCCGTGGTGTCCTATTTGCTGGTCCTGCTGACCGTCCTCATGGTGTGGCTCGCCGACGGCTTCGACACCCTCGGCCTGACCGGCGGGTTCGTGCTCTCCGGTCACGTCTGGCTGCTCGCCCACCTCACCCCGCTCCAGGTGGCCCTGGACCCGGGCGCAGGGCTGCCCGCGACCACCGGGACGCTCAACCTCGTCCCGCTCGGGCTGACCCTCGTGCCGTTCGCGCTCTCCTGGCACGCCGGGAGACGGCTGGCCCGCGCCTGCTGGGAGGGCCAGTTCTGGCAGCCGTACCTCAGCGGCCTGGCCGCCTACTCCGCGTTCAGCGCCGCCGCTGCGCTGCTCTTCAGCGGAGGGCAGGTCTCGGCGAGCCCGGCCGCGGCCGCCGTCTTCCCGCTCGTCCCCGTGGCCCTGGGCGGGTTCGTGGGCGCGTACCGGGCCTCCCGGTCGCTGCCGGGACTGATCGGCGTCAACGCCGCCGCGTGGGTCGAGCGCACGAGCCAGTACTCCCGCTGGGCCGGGTCCTACGTGTGGGCGGTGCTGCGCTCCGGCTTCGTCGCGGCCGTGGCCGGGGTCGGGGCCGGGTCCGCCCTGCTGGCCGCCGCCCTGTTCTGGAACTGGAACGACGTGGTGGGCGTCTACCAGCGGCTCGGCACCGGCGTGCCGGGGGACACCGCGCTGACGGGACTCCAGCTCGGCTACCTGCCCAACCTCGCGGTCTACGCCCTGGCCTGGGCCACGGGCGCGGGCTTCGAGCTCGGCTCGGGCACGCACGCCTCTCCGCTGGGCACCGAGGCCGGGCCCGTGCCGCTGCTCCCGGCGCTCGCCGCGCTGCCGCCCGCCGAGCTCCCGGCCTGGGCGCTCGTGGTGGTCGTGCTGCCGGTCCTGGCCGGCGTCCTCGCCGGCTGGTGGTTCCTGCGCGAGGGGGAGAACCACCTGGACGACTGGATGGCGCTGCGGCTGCCCGCACGCTGGATCACGTACCCGCTCTCGACGCTGCTGACCGGGGTCTTCGTGGGCGCCGTCGCGGGCGTGCTGGTCATGCTGCTGAGCTGGCTCGCGCACGGCTCGCTGGGGCTCGGCCGACTCACGGACGTGGGGCCGGACGGTCCCGCCGTGCTGCTGCTGTTCGGCGCCGAGGTGGCCGTCGGGGCGGCGGTCGGCTGCGTGGTGGGACCGTGGCTCGAGCACGAGCCGCCGTTCGCGCCGCCCCGCGGCGGCGAGGACGGCGAGGACGGGACGCCGGCCGGCCGGCGGGCGGCGCGCCGGCGGCGCCGGGAGGAGACCGCGGCCCGGCGCGCCATGCGCTCGGCCGGCCGGCGGAGGCCGCGGCCCGCACGCGGGCACGGCGCTGACCGGCACGGGACCGAGGGGCACGGCGCCGACGGACCCGGGACCGGCCGCAGCACCGCGGACGGGCACCGGGACGCGGGCCCGTGGGCGGCTCAGGGGCCGGCCGTGGCGGAGACCGGGTCCGCGGAGGCGTTCGACGTGGACGCGGCCGAGGCGCCCGCGGCGTCCTCCGACGCCGGCGCCGCCGGGCCGCCGGAGAGATAGCTCCAGATCCCGTCCTCGAGCTCCTGCTGGCACTGCGCCGCCCCGGAGAGGGTGAGGGTGCCGGCGACACACTCCTGGTAGGCCTCGGCCACCGGCCACAGCGCCAGACGGGCCCCGCCGGTGAGCAGGCTCAGCGCGCCCAGCACGATCGCGGCGACCGCGCTCAGCACCAGCAGCTGGCGCTTGCCGGTCCCGCGGGAGCGCACGAGCGCCGCGACGCCCAGCCCGATCCCGAGGGCGGCCAGCACGACCCCGGCCACGGTCGGCCACAGGGCGGCGCCGACGAGCACCAGGGCGACCGCCGCGCACACCAGCGCGCCCCCTGCCGTGCGGGTCGCGGCGGCGCGTCGTGCGTCCGCGGGGGCTGCCTCGGGGGTCGGGCGGGGAGGGGTCATGCCCTTCACTCTAGGGCACCCCGGGGGCCCCTCCCCGCCCGCCCGACTAGACTCGGGGGCATGCGCATCGTGGTCATGGTCTCCGGCTCCGGCACCAATCTGCAGGCGGTCCTCGACGCCGTCCGGGAGGGCCGGATCGACGTCGAGATCGCCGCCGTGGGCGCGGACAAGCCCTGCACCGGCCTGGAGCGGGCCCGGGAGGCCGGCGTCGAGACGTTCCTCGTCCGGCCCGGCGACCACCCGGACCGGACGCGGTGGAACCGTGCCCTGCAGGAGGCGGTGGCCGCCCGGGAGCCCGACCGGATCGTCTTCGCGGGGTTCATGCGGATCGTGGACGCCGAGTTCGTCGAGGCGTTCGCGGGGCGCATCGTCAACACCCACCCCTCGCTGCTGCCGTCCTTCCCGGGGGCGCACGCGGTGCGGGACGCCCTCGCGCACGGGGTGAAGGTGACCGGCGTCACCGTCCATGAGGTCGTGGCCGACGTCGACGCCGGTCCGATCCTGGCGCAGGCGGCGGTGCCCGTGGAGGAGGGGGACACCGAGGCGCAGCTGCACGAGCGGATCAAGGCCGCCGAGCGCGAGCTGCTCGTGCGCACGCTCGGCGCGGCGGCCCGGCAGGGAGCCCTGCACGACGCCCGGTGAGCAGACCCGGCGAAGGTCCGTAAAATGGTTCCCGGCGGATCCCGCCGGCAACCCCAGACCTCGAACGCTTGGAGAACCTGTGAGCCCCACCCAGCTTGACCGCGTGCCCCTCAAGAGGGCGCTGGTGTCCGTCTACGACAAGACCGGGCTGGAGGGTCTCGCCACGGGGCTGCACCGGGCCGGCGTCGCGATCGTGTCCACCGGCTCGACCGCACGGCGCATCGCCGACCTGGGCGTGCCGGTGACGGAGGTCGCGGAGGTCACCGGGTTCCAGGAGTGCCTGGAGGGGCGGGTCAAGACCCTGCACCCGCGGGTGCACGCGGGCATCCTCGCGGACCGCCGGAAGCAGGACCACATGGACCAGCTCGCCGAGCTGGAGATCGAGCCGTTCGACCTCGTGGTCGTGAACCTGTACCCGTTCGTGGACACCGTGCGCTCCGGCGCGGGCCAGGACGAGGTTGTCGAGCAGATCGACATCGGCGGCCCCTCCATGGTCCGGGCCGCCGCGAAGAACCACGCGGCCGTGTCCGTGGTCGTGGACCCGTCCTCCTACGACGCGGTCGTGGAGGCGGCGGCCTCGGGCGGCTTCGACCTGCGGGCACGCCGCCGGCTGGCCGCCGCGGCGTTCGCGCACACCGCCGCCTACGACACCGCGGTGGCCACCTGGACGGCCCAGCAGTTCGAGCAGGACGAGGACGCCAACTTCTGGCCGCCCTACGCCGGCCTGGCCCTGCAGCGCTCGGCCTCCCTGCGCTACGGCGAGAACCCCCACCAGAAGGGGGCGCTCTACGTGGACGAGGCCGCGTCCCCCGGCATCGCCCAGGCCGACCAGCTGCACGGCAAGGAGATGTCCTACAACAACTACGTGGACGCCGACGCCGCACTGCGCGCCGCCTACGACTTCGACGAGCCGGCCGTGGCCGTGGTCAAGCACAACAACCCCTGCGGGCTGGCCGTGGCCACCCCCGGCGCCGAGGACCCGATCGCCGACGCCCACCGCAAGGCCCACGCGTGCGACCCGCTCTCCGCCTACGGCGGGGTCATCGCCGCGAACCGGACCGTGACCCGGGCGATGGCCGAGACGGTGCAGGACATCTTCACCGAGGTCGTCGTGGCCCCCGGCTTCGAGCCGGCGGCCCTGGAGATCCTGCAGGCCAAGAAGAACATCCGCCTGCTCGAGCTGCCCGAGGGCTTCGAGCGGGACGTCCTCGAGTACCGGCAGATCTCCGGCGGCGCGCTGCTGCAGGTCTCGGACCGGCTCGACGCCGCGGGCGACGATCCCGCCGGCTGGACGCTGGCCGCGGGGGAGCCGGCGGACGAGCGGACGCTCGCCGACCTCGCCTTCGCGTGGACGTCGCTGCGGGCGGTGAAGTCCAACGCGATCCTGCTCGCCGACCGCGGCGCGTCCGTGGGCATCGGCATGGGCCAGGTCAACCGGGTGGACTCCTGCAAGCTCTCCGTGGAGCGGGCCAACGCCCTGGGCGAGGACGGCGCCGAGCGCGCGCGCGGCGCCGTGGCGGCCTCGGACGCGTTCTTCCCGTTCGCGGACGGCCTCCAGGTGCTCCTCGACGCCGGCGTGCGCGCCGTGGTCCAGCCCGGCGGCTCGATCCGGGACGAGGAGGTCGTGGCCGCGGCCGAGGCCGCCGGCGTGACGATGTACTTCACCGGGGCGCGGCACTTCTTCCACTGAGCCGTCTTCCGGGGCCGCCTCCGGGCAGGCGGCCCCGGGTGGCATGCCCCCCGCACGGCAACGGCCGCACTCCCCGTGGGAGTGCGGCCGCTGCCGTGCGTGCTGCCCGTGCCGGAGCGCGCGGGCGACCCGCGCGCTCAGCTCACGCGCTGAGCGAGGAGAGGACCCGGTTGAAGGTCTCCGAGGGGCGCATCACCGAGAACGTCTTGGCGTCGTCCGGGCGGTAGTAGCCGCCGATGTCGGCGGGACGACCCTGCACGGAGAGCAGCTCCTCGTTGATCGCGTCCTCGTTGGCCGCCAGCTGCTCCGCCACGGAGGCGAAGGCCTGGGCCAGCTCGGCGTCCTCGTCCTGGCGGGCCAGCTCCTGGGCCCAGTACAGGGCCAGGTAGAAGTGGCTGCCGCGGTTGTCGATCTCGCCGGCCTTCCGGCTCGGGGACTTGTTCTCCTCGAGGAACGTGCCCGTGGCCCGGTCGAGGGTCTCGCCGAGGATCCGGGCGCGCTCGTTGTCGGCCGTGGTCGCCAGGTGGTCGAGGCTCGCGGCGAGGGCCAGGAACTCCCCGAGGCTGTCCCAGCGCAGGTGGTTCTCCTCCACCAGCTGCTGGACGTGCTTCGGCGCGGACCCGCCGGCGCCGGTCTCGAAGAGCCCGCCGCCGTTGATGAGCGGGACCACCGAGAGCATCTTCGCGGAGGTGCCCAGCTCGAGGATCGGGAACAGGTCCGTCAGGTAGTCGCGCAGCACGTTGCCGGTGACCGAGATGGTGTCCTCTCCGCGGCGGATCCGCTCGATCGAGAACGCGGTGGCCTCCTCGGGGGACATGATCTCGATCTGCAGGCCCTCGGTGTCGTGCTCGGTCAGGTACTGCTCGACCTTGGCGATGAGGTTGGTGTCGTGGGCGCGGGTGCGGTCCAGCCAGAACACGGCCGGCGTCGCGGAGGCCCGCGCGCGGGTCACGGCGAGCTTGACCCAGTCGCGGATCGCGACGTCCTTCGTCTGGCACGCCCGCCAGATGTCCCCGGGGGAGACCTCATGCTCGATGAGCACGGAGCCGGAGGAGTCGACGACCTGGACGGTGCCCTGCACAGGGATCTCGAAAGTCTTGTCGTGGGAGCCGTACTCCTCCGCCTTCATCGCCATGAGGCCGACGTTGGGCACGGAGCCCATGGTGGTCGGGTCGAACGCGCCGTGGGCGCGGCAGTCGTCGATGACCACCTGGTAGACCCCGGCGTAGGAGCTGTCCGGCAGCACCGCGAGGGTGTCCGCCTCCTCGCCCTCGGGGCCCCACATGTGCCCGGAGGTGCGGATCATGGCCGGCATCGACGCGTCGACGATGACGTCGGAGGGCACGTGCAGGTTCGTGATGCCCTTGTCGGAGTTCACCATGGCGAGCTTCGGGCCCTCGGCGAGGCCCTTGTCGATCGCGGTCCGCACGTCGTCGCGCACGTCGGCCGGCAGGGCGTCGAGGCCGTTGAGGATCGCCGCGAGCCCGTTGGCGGGGGAGAGGCCCGCCTTCTCGAGGGCCGCGCCGTGGGCGGCGAAGAGCTCCGGGAAGAACGCCTCGATGACGTGGCCGAAGATGATCGGGTCGGAGACCTTCATCATGGTGGCCTTCAGATGCACCGAGAGCAGGACGTCCTCCCGCTTGGCGCGCTCGACCTGCTCCGCGAGGAACGCGTCCAGGGCGGCTGCGCGCATCACGGTGCCGTCGATGACCTCGCCGGCCAGCACGGGGACGGACTCCTTGAGCACCGTGGTGCTGCCGTCCTCGGCCACCAGGCGGATCGTCAGGGTGTCGTCGCCGTCCATGACCACGGACTTCTCGTTGTCCCGGAAGTCGTCGGCGTCCATCGTGGCGACGTTCGTCCTCGACTCCGCCGTCCACTCGCCCATGCGGTGCGGGTTCTTGCGGACGTAGTTCTTGACCGAGGCGGGGGCGCGGCGGTCCGAGTTGCCCTCGCGCAGCACCGGGTTGACCGCGGAGCCCTTGATCTTGTCGTAGCGGGCCCGGGTCTCCTTCTCCTCCTCGGTGCGGGGCTCGTCCGGGTAGTCGGGGAGGGCGACGCCCTGCTCCTGCAGCTCCTTGACCGCGGCCTTCAGCTGCGGGACGGAGGCGGAGATGTTGGGCAGCTTGATGATGTTGGCCTCGGGCTTCTTGGCCAGCTCGCCGAGCTCGGCGAGGGCGTCGTCCACCCGCTGCTCCTCGGGGAGGCGGTCGCCGAACGCGGCGATGATGCGCCCGGCCAGGGAGATGTCGCGGGTCTCCACCTCGACGCCGGCGGTCGAGGCGTAGGCGTCGATGATCGGCTTGAAGGAGTAGGTGGCGAGCAGGGGCGCCTCGTCGGTGCGGGTGTAGATGATCTTGGCCATGTGCGGGCTGTCTCCCAGGATGTCGTCGGATCGGTGGTGGTGCTTCCTGGTGCCAAGATACCCGAGGCGGCGCCCCGCCCGCTGGCCGGGCCCGCCGTCCGGCCGGAGGGCGCGGGCGGCCATGGCACGGCGGCGGGCCCGTTCCCCGCGGGGAACGGGCCCGTGGCCGTGGGGCCCCGTCCGGGGCGTGCCGGTGCCGGGGGCCGGGCTCAGCCCTCCGTGGACTGGGTGGCCCCGGCGCCGTTGACGAGCTCGCCCTCGCCGATCACGCGGTCGCCGGACTCGTCCCGGCCCTCGCCCAGGGCCTGCTGCTCGCCCTGGCCGGAGACCACCTGGATCTTGCGCGGCTTGGCCTGCGCCGAGACGGGGATCGTGACCGTGAGCACGCCGTTGTCGTAGTTCGCGGCGATGTTCTGGATGTCGATGCCCTGGCCCAGGTTGAGCTGGCGGACGAACGAGGAGCTCTGCCGCTCCCGGGTGATCCACTGGACGTCCTGCACCTCGGGCAGCTCCCGCTCCGCGCGGATGGTCAGCAGCTGGCCGTCGACGTCGACGTCGACGCTCTCCGGGTCGATGCCGGGCAGGTCCGCCCGCAGGATGTACTGGTCGCCGTCCCGGTACAGGTCCATGGGCATCTCGCGCAGGCCCTGCCGGGCGAACAGCGAGGCGGCGAGCCGGTCGAAATCGTTGAACGGGGTGAACATCGTGGCCACGTCAATCATCTCCTCAACCATATGAGCAATGTCTTCGACACTTAGTTGAGTCCGATCAACTCAACTGTTGACCATGATAATCCCGCTCCTCGCGGTCTTCAACGGGTCCCGGCCCCCATCGCCCAGGGCGAACCGCCCTCAGCGGGCGTCGTGGGGATACCGCACGCCGATCTGCGCCCGCACCCGGTCGAAGAGCTCCACGAGCTCGAGGGAGTCGGCCCACGGCATCACGGGGGACTCGAGCAGGCCCTGCTGCACGCAGCGGGTGGCCTCGCGCATCTCGAACACGTATCCGGCGCCCGCCACGTCCACGCGCTCCACGACGGGGGCGGCGCCCCTGCGGGCGCCCTCGGCGGTCTGCAGCACCAGGGTGGTCGGGCAGTTGATCCGTCCGTCCACCCGCAGCCAGCCGTCCGTGCCGCTGATCGTCACCTGGTGGGGGACCGTGGCGGACAGGGTGCCGCTCACGTGCGCCCGGCCATGCCCGAAGTCCAGGGTCAGGGCGGTGTCCAGGTCCACGTCCGTGGCGCCGAGCTCCGCGCGGGCGCTCCAGCGCTCCGGGGCCCCCAGGACCGCGGAGGTCCACGTCAGGGGGTAGACCATCATGTCCAGCAGCACCCCGCCGCCGTCGGCCCGGCGGAACAGGCGGTGGGCCGGGTCCAGGGCCCGGTGCGTGCCGATGGACCCCTCGACCGAGAGGACCCGGCCGAGCCGGCCCTCCCGGACCCAGCGCATCGCGGTGCGGAAGCCGGGGGTCATGCGGGTCCAGACGGCCTCCATGAGGAAGACGCCGTGCTCGCGGGCCAGGCGGAGCAGGTCCCGGACCTCCGCCGCGGTCATGGCGAGGGCCTTCTCGCACACCACGTGCTTGCCGGCCCGCAGCAGCGCCGAGACGTCCCGGTGGTGGTAGCCGTGCGGGGTGGCCACGTAGACGATCTCCACGTCCGGATCGGCCGCGAGCCGGTCCAGTCCGGTGCTCGTGGCGGTGCCGCCGTAGGCCCGCTCCACCCCGTGCCGGCGGGCGAAGTCCTCGGCGCGGTCCTGGTCCCGCGAGCTCACGGCCACGAGCCGGGCGTCGGGCAGCGCCGCGATGTCCGGGACCACCTTCTCCGCGATGTCGGCGGTGCTGACCACGCCCCATCCGAGCGTGCGGCCGGTCGCGGTGCCGGGGTCGTCCAGGTGGGCGGCGTCGAGGGAGGCGTCGACGAACGGGCTGAGGGTCTGGGCAGGCATGGGCGCATTCTGCCACGCCGCCCGCCGCCGGGATCCCGCCCGCCGGCTCCGATCGAACGACCGTTCGTGGCGTAGGCTGAGCCCGTGCCCCGGGTGAGCCAGCAGTACAAGGACGAGCGCCGCCGCGAGATCGTGGCCGCCGCCAGCGAGTGCTTCCTCGAGCACGGCTACGAGGGGGCGTCGATGCACCGCATCATCGCCGCCACGGGGCTGTCCGCGGGGGCGCTCTACAACCACTTCCCGAGCAAGCAGGAGCTCGTGGCCGCGGCCGCCCGCGCGGCCCTGGACCGGGTCCTCGCGGCCGCGGAGGACGAGCCCGGCACCGACCCCGCGGCGTGGGTCGTGGGACTGCTGGAGCGGCTGGCGGCGGATCCCGCCACCACCCGCCTGCTGCTCATCACGTGGGGCGGGGCGGTGAGCAACCCCGGTCTGGCCGCGCTGGCCGGGGAACACCTGGGGCGCGTGCGGGACCGGGTGGAGGAGCGCTACGGGCGGTGGGCGGTCGAGGAGCTGGGCCTCGACGACGACGCGGCCCGCGAGTGGGCCGGCATGTTCGCCCAGGCCATCCTCTCGGTGCTGCAGGGCTGGGTGGTGCAGTCGTGCCTGCTGCCCGGCTTCGACCACGGCGCGTACCTGGACTACGCGCGCACCCTCGCGGCGCAGTGACGGGCCGCCGGGCCCGGCTCAGGCGGTGAGCCGGCGGTGCTCGGCGGAGAGCTGGACGTAGGTGCGCGCGTTGGCGCGGACCTTCTCCTGCTCCTCGTCCGTGAGCTCGCGCCGGACCCTGGCCGGCACCCCCGCCACGAGGGACCGGGGCGGCACCACGGTGCCCTCGAGGACGACGGCGCCCGCGGCCACCAGCGAGCCCGTGCCGATCACGGCGCCGTTGAGGACGGTCGCGTTCATCCCGATCAGGACATCGTCCTCCACGGTGCACCCGTGCACCACGGCGCCGTGGCCGACGCTCACGTCCGCGCCGATCGTGCAGGGGTGGCCGGGGTCGGAGTGGACCACCACGTTGTCCTGCAGGTTGGACCGCGCGCCCAGCCGGACGGGGGAGCGGTCGCCGCGCACCACGGCGCCGTAGAAGACCCCGGACTCCGGTCCCAGCTCGGCGTCACCCACGACCGTGGCGGTCGGGGCCACAAAGGCGGAGGAGTCGATCCGGGGCTCGTGCCCCCCGTGCGGGAGGACCAGTCCGGGCGTCGTGGAGTGTGCCATGGTCCCAGCCTAGCGGCGGGCCCGCCGCCCGCGGCTCAGACGCCCTGCCGCGTGACGGCCGGCCGCTGGGCGCGCTGGTGCCGGTGCTGGATGGCCACGCGGATCTTCTGGCCGCCCTTGAGCACGTACTCCGCGCCGTGCACGTGGATCGTGACGTCGTCCGCGCGCCGGGAGGCACCCTCGAGCTCCAGGACGTGGTGGTCGATGCAGACCCGGATCACCTGGCCGCGGTACAGCACCGTGAACGAGACGGTGTCCAGCTGGCTCGGCAGGGCCGGGTCGAACTCGAGCCAGCCGCCGCGCACGCGCAGCCCCGCGTAGGCGCGGGTCACGACGTCGACGGAGCCGGCCATGGCGCCCAGGTGGATGCCCTCGCCCGTGGTCCCGCCCTGGGTGTCGTCGAGGTCCACCAGGAGGGAATCCTGGAACGAGGACCACGAACGGTCCGGGTTCAGCCAGGCGAGCACCGAGGCGTTGACCACCCGGGACAGGGAGGAACCGTGCGAGGACCGCGCGATGTAGAAGTCGACGGTGCGCTCGATGGCGGCGTGGTCCACCTCGTAGCCCATCCGGCCGAGCTCCTCGACGAGGCCGTCGGGGCCGAAGAGGTAGACCAGCATGATCGTGTCGGCCTGCTTGGCCAGCTTGTAGTTGTTGGTCATGTCGCCCTCGTTCTCCAGCAGGAGGTCGAGGCGGCCGATGTTGCGGTACTTGGCCCGGTAGTACTCCCAGTCCAGCTCGTCGAGGTCGTCGTAGCCGTGGAACTGGCTGATGGTGCCGTCCGTGTTGAACGGCACGAACATCCGCTCGGCCATCCGCTGCCAGGTCCCGACCTCCTCGGCCGAGAGGTCGAAGCGGGCGGAGAGCTCCTCGCGCTGGTGCTCCACCATGTCGTGGAAGATGTGGGCGCTGTGCCGGAACAGCCAGGCCGCCAGCACGTTCGTGTAGGCGTTGTCCTTCAGACCGCCGCCGTGCTGGCCGCGCGGGCCGTCGTGGTACTCGTCCGGGCCCATGACGCCGGCGATGTGGTAGCGGCCGTCCGCGGGGTCGTAGTCGGTGAGGGACGCGAACAGCCGGGTGATCCCGATGATCAGCTCCGAGCCCTGCCCCGCCAGCCAGTCGAGGTCACCGGTGGTCTCGTAGTAGATCCAGGCGTTGTAGGCGATCGCGAGGCCCACGTGGAACTGCCGCCACGAGTTGTCCGGCAGCCACCGGTTGGAGTGGTGGTTAAACAGCTCCGGCGGGGTCTCCTCCCGGCCGTCCGAGCCGGACTGCCACGGGAACGCTGCGCCCTCGAGCCCGAACTCGGTGGCCCGGTGCTTGGCCATGGGCAGCCGGCGCCACCGGTAGGAGAGCAGCGCGCGCGTCACCTGCGGCTGGTGCAGGTTGACGACCGGGAGGATGTAGAGCTCGTCCCAGAAGATGTGCCCCCGGTAGCCCTCGCCGTGCAGGCCGCGGGCCGGGACGCCGGCGTCGCGCAGGGACATGTGCGGCGCCAGCGTCTGGGCCACGTGGAACAGGTGCACGCGCAGCGCCAGCTGGGTGATGGGCAGCTCCCCGGTGCGCTCCTCCGGGTCCGGGCACACGTCCACGTCGAAGCGGTCCCACAGCAGGGACCACTCGATCTCGTGCGAGGGCAGCAGGCCCCGGACGCCGCTGGGGTTGCGGTCGAGCTCCGCGAGGGCGCCCTCGCGGGGCGAGCCGATCGCGGCGTCGCGGCTCGTGACCACGGCCGTGGTCGAGTCGATGATCACGGGGCGGCCGTCGGCGATGTTGACCTGGTGGCGGCGGAACTCGGTGCCGCCGGGCCGGATCTCGCGGCGCTCCCGGACGTTCTGGCCGCCCTCGATGGTGGTGCGCTGGGCCGTGGTGATCTCGATCTTGGACTGGGTGGTGCGCACGTGCGAGAGCAGGGTCTCGTGGTCGTCGGGCAGCGAGGTCGACTCGAGGTCCACCAGGTGGTGGTCGTTGAGGTCCTGGTACTCCGCGACCCCGTTGTTGCGCACGCTGGGGTCGATGCCCGTGCGCAGGTGCAGCCGCCCCGAGAACCCCCGGGCGGTCACCGTGGTCTCCTGCGCCCCCAGGTGGCGGAAGCGCAGCGACACGAGGCGGCGCTGGACGATCTCCAGCCGGGCGTGGGCCCCGTCCTCGCCCCGGTCGCCGTTGAGATCGGTGAGGACCAGGGACCGGATGAGCAGGCCGCGGCGCAGGTCGAGCTCGATCCGCTCGTCGGACGGGAGCAGCCCGCCCTCCGACCACCAGTCGCCGCCGGAGACCCGCAGGTCCAGGTGGGTCCAGTTGGGGGCGTTGACCATGGACTCGTGCTCGACGTCGCGGCCGCTCAGGTGGCTCACCACCCGGTTGAAGATGCCGGCCAGATAGTTGCCGGGGTAGTGCACCCCGTTGTCGGGGAACTCGCAGGCGGACCCGCGCACGCCCATGTAGCCGTTGGCCAGCGTCAGCAGGGTCTCCCGCCGGGCCTCGGTGGCCGGGTCGAAGCCCTCGAAGACCAGCTTCCAGGGGTCGTCGCGGCGGGCGCCGAGGTCGAGCTCGCCGACGTCGTTGAGCACGATCGTGGCCCCGGCCCGGTACAGGTCCTTGCGCTCGCCGTGGCGGCGAACCCCCACCACCATGCCGAAGCCGCCGGCGGCCGCGGCCTGCACCCCGGACACGGCGTCCTCCACCACCGCGGACCGGGCCGGGTCCACCCCGAGCATCTTCGCGCAGGTCAGGAACGTGTCCGGCGCCGGCTTGCCGGGCAGCCCGTGCTCGGCGGCGAAGTGGCCGTCCACGATGATGTCGAAGGAGTCCTGCAGCCCGGCCGCCGCCAGCACGGGGACGCTGTTGCGGCTCGCGGTGACGAGACCCACCGGCACCCCGGCGGCGCGCAGCCGCTCGATGAGCGCCACGGTCTTCTCGAACACCCGGACGCCCTGGACCTGCAGGGCGTCCTGGAAGTAGGTGTTCTTCAGCACGGCCTGGCCCTGCACCGTCCACGCCCCCGGCGTCTCGTCGCCCTCCGGCAGGCAGGCGCCCCGGGCGGCGAGCAGGGAGCGGATCCCGTCCTCGCGCCGCCTCCCGTCCACGTAGTGGCGGTAGTCGGCGTCGGCGTCGAAGGGCCGGCGGTCCACCGTGGTGCCGGGCTCGGCCGGCTCGAGCCGGTCGTCGGCCAGGATCGTGTCGAAGAGGGTCTTCCAGGCCGCCGCGTGCACGGCGGCGGTGTCCGTGACCACCCCGTCCATGTCGAAGATCACGGCCTCGTGGGGGATGCGCAGCTGGTCGACCGCCTGCGGCAGCGCGTCCGCGCCCTGGATGCGCGGCAGGGAGGCGGTGAACGGGGCGGTGGGCAGTGCGTTCACGAGAGTTCCTCCGGAAGGTGGGTGCGGCGTCCGCGACCCCTCGGAACCGCACGGAGAAACCCCCAGCACGCGGCACGCGACGGACCCCGGACGCGGCGTTGCGGTTTGGCACTGGAGCGGGGACGGCCGTCCGTGCCGACGGTTCCTGACCAGCTCATTAAACGGCCCGGGGGCCGCGGGGGCAAGCCGCGTCCGCTCAGCGGTCGGCCAGGGGGAGGCGGACGGTGAACCGGGTGCAGCCCGGGACGCTGCTGACGTCGATCCGCCCGTGGTGGGCGCGCACGATGGCGTCGACGATCGAAAGGCCCAGGCCGGCGCCGCGGGAGCTCGCGGCGCGGGCGTGGTCCTCCCGGGCGAAGCGGAAGAAGATGTGCTCGAGGAAGTCGGCGCCGATGCCGGGGCCGTCGTCGCCCACGGCGAGCACGGCCTCGCCGCCGGGCCCCGGTCCGGCGGCCGCCTCCGTCCCGAGCGAGGCCGTGACCGTCGTCCCCGCGGGCGTGTGCTGGTGGGCGTTGGCGAGCAGGTTGATGAGCACCTGGCGCAGCTGGGCCGGGTCCCCGCGCACGAGCACGGGCTCGTCGGGCAGCTCGAGGCGCCAGACGTGGCCGGGCGCCGCGACCCGGAGGTCGCTGACGGTCTCGACCACCAGCTCGAGGAGGTCGACGTCCTCGGTGACCACGGCCCGGCCCTCGTCCAGGCGCGCGAGCAGCAGCAGGTCCTCGACGAGCGCGGTCATCCGGGCCGCCTCGGACTCCACCCGGGACAGGGAGCTGCGGCCCTGCGCGCTCATCGGCTCCGTGAGCCGGATCAGCTCCGCGTAGCCGCGGATGCTGGCCAGGGGAGTGCGCAGCTCGTGGCTGGCGTCGGCCACGAACCGGCGCACGCGCGTCTCGCTGCGCTGGCGGGCGGTCAGCGCGTGGGCTACGTTGTCCAGCATCCGCCCGAAGGCGTGGCCGAGTCGGCCCACCTCCGTGTCCGGGTGCGCGGCCGGCGCCACGGCCCCCACTGGCAGGACCACCTCCCCGTGGTCGAGGTCGAGCTCCGAAACGCGGGTCGCCACGTCGGAGAGCCGCTCCACGGGGCGCAGGGTGCGCCGGACGACGACGAGCCCGACCAGCCCCGTGGCGGCGATGGCGCCGGTCGAGATCGCCGCGGTGCTCACCCCGAAGCTGCGCAGGGTGTCCTCCTTGTCGGCCAGCGGCAGACCGGTCAGCACGAGGCCCCAGTCCCACGGGTCGTCGACCACCAGAACGCGGTAGCCGCCCACGGCCAGCTCCACGTCCACGGGGCCCCACTGCCGGCCCCCCTCGTCGTCCGACTCGGCGCCGAGCGCCGTCACGAGCTCCCCGATCCGCCGCCGGTCCTCGTCGGTCAGCTCCTGCCGCGTCCCGTCGGGGGCGAAGAGCCCGGCGCGGACCACCTCGCCGTCGACGACCCGGGCGTTGAGGGTGCCGGCGCCCTGCGCGGGGACGTCCATCATGGCCTCGAGCTCCTCCGAGGGCCCGGCGGCGGCACGGACCCCGTACTCGATCGTGCGGAAGGAGGCGTCCCGGACCCTGCCGTCCAGCTGCTCGCCCAGGGACACGTTGAGGACCGCGAGACCCAGGGCGCCCACGGCGGCGCAGGCGACGGTCAGCAGCGCCAGGACCGTCAGCAGCAGCTTGGTGCGCAGCTGCAGCGCCCGGCCCGCGCCCCGCGGCCGGGCCCGCGCCCCGGTCGCTTCCGGGCCCGTCGGATCGGTGCCCGTCGGGCCGGTGCCCGTGGGGCCGGCGCTGGTCGGATCGGTGCTCGTGGGGCCGGTGCTCATGGGGCGGCACGTCCTCGGCGGGTGCTCACTCGGCCGGTTTGAGCACGTAGCCGGCGCCGCGCACGGTGTGGATCATGGGCGGGCGCCCGGCGTCGATCTTCTTGCGCAGGTAGGAGATGTAGAGCTCCACCACGTTGGTCTGGCCGCCGAAGTCGTAGCCCCAGACCTGCTCGAGGAGCTGCGGCTTGCTCAGCACCCGGCGCGCGTTCTCCATGAGGCAGCGGAGCAGGTCGAACTGGGTGGCCGTCAGCGTGATCTCGTCGCCCCCGCGGCTGACCTCCCGGGTGTCCGCGTTGAGTACGAGGTCGCCCACGACCAGCTCCGCGGCGTCCGGGTGGGCGATGCCCGCGCGCTGCACCAGGCGGTGCAGCCGCAGCAGCAGCTCCTCCATGTCGAACGGCTTCGTCACGTAGTCGTCCCCTCCCGCAGCCAGGCCGGTGATGCGGTCCTCGGTGCTGTCCTTCGCGGTGAGGAACAGGGCCGGGACGGTGGGGGAGAAGGATCGGATCCGCTCGAGCACCTCCACCCCCGAGCACCCCGGGAGCATGACGTCCAGCACCAGGACGTCGGGCCGGAAGCCGCGGGCCTCGGCCACCGCGGCGTCACCGTCGTGGGCGGAGCGCACCTGCCAGCCCAGCATCGACAGCCCCATGGACACCATCTGGGCCAGCAGCGGCTCGTCGTCGACGACGAGGGCGCGCACCGGTGCGCCGTCGGGGTGCCGCAGGCGCGGGAGGTCCACGGCGGTGGGCCGCTGCACGGGCTCGGTCACGACGGAATCCCTCCTGGTCCCCGCCGGCGGCACCGGCGTCCTCGGACCGTCCTCAGCGTAGCGCCGCCCCGGCCCCCGATCACCTGCGGATCGTTCGCGGACGCACTTCACAGCCCCGGCACAGGAAGCCGATAAGAGCGCCACATCCCCGTCTGCTGGAGTGGATCCACGACCGGGCCCGGAGGCCCGGACCCCCGGGCAGGCGCCCGCGGGGCACCACGAGAGGGGAACCACCGCCATGCTGCACACCCGCCACCCCGCCGGACAGGCCCGGGCCGCGGAGCCGTCCGCGGGCCCGCCCGCCCGCCGGCGCCTGGTCGGGATCGACGCGGCCCGCGGCCTCGCCCTGCTCGGCATGGTCTCCGTGCACATCCTGCCGTCCTGGGACCCGGAGGCCTTCGAGGCCACCGCCCAGTGGACGCTGTTCTCGGGCCGGGCCGCCGCCCTCTTCGCCCTCCTCGCCGGCGTGGGCCTGGCCCTCGGCTCGGGCGGGACCCGGGTGCACGAGGGCCGGCGGATGACCGCCGACCGGGCCGGCCTGCTCGTGCGCGCGGTGCTCATCACCGCGCTGGGGCTGCTGATCAACCAGCTCTCGCCCGGCGACCCGCCCGCCTACAACATCCTGGTCTACTACGGCGTGTTCTTCCTGCTCGCCCTGCCCTTCCTGCACCTGTCCGTGCGCGCCCTGCTCGCCTGGGCGGCGGGGCTCGCCGTGCTCGGCCCCGTGCTGGTCCACTCGCTCGGCCCCGTGCTGCCCGGGTTCACCGTCTACAACCCCGGCCTCGCCGAGCTCGTCACCGAGCCGGGCACCACCCTCGCCCAGCTGCTCGTGACCGGTTCGTACCCCGGGGTGACGTACCTCGTCTACCTCCTCGCAGGCCTGGCCCTGGGGCGGCTGGACCTCTCGGCCGTGCGCACGCAGGCAGGCCTCGCGATCGGCGGTGCCGCGCTCGCGGTGTTCTCCGCCGTCACCTCCTGGCTGCTGCTGCACCCCCTCGGCGGCATCGAGCGGCTGCTCGCCGCGAGCCCCTCCCTGGGCCGGGGGGACGTCCAGGACGTCCTCGTGTACGGGCCGGACCCCGTCCTGCCCTCCGCCACCTGGTGGTGGCTGGCCGTGACCGGGCCGCACACCAACACCCCGCTCGCCCTGCTGAGCGGGGTGGGCACCGGCGCCCTCGTGCTCGGCCTGTGCCTCCTCGTGGCCCGCCGGACCGAGCAGGTGCTGCTGCCGCTGGTCGCGGCCGGCTCGATGACGCTCACCCTGTACTCGGCGCACCTGCTCGGGCTCTTCCTGGAGCTGCACTACGAGCGGCCGGTGCTGTGGTTCCTGGTGCACGTCCTGGTGGGCGCCGTGTTCGCCGTCCTGTGGCACCGCACCCGGGGCCAGGGACCCCTCGAGCGGGTCGTCGGCCGGGCCGCCCACGCCGGACGGGACCGGGTGCTGCGCCATCGCCTAAACTCGTAGACGGTCCACCCAGGTCCCCACCTTCAGGAGCGGCATGTCCACGAGCACGTCCCCGTCCGTCACCAACCAGCCCCTCACCGAGGTCGATCCGGAGATCGCGGCGGCGATCGCCGACGAGCTCGGCCGCCAGCGCGGCACCCTCGAGATGATCGCCTCCGAGAACTTCGCGCCCCGGGCGGTCCTCGAGGCCCAGGGCTCGGTGCTGACGAACAAGTACGCCGAGGGCTATCCCGGGCGCCGCTACTACGGCGGCTGCGAGTTCGTCGACGTCGTCGAGAACCTGGCCCGGGACCGGGCCACGGCCCTGTTCGGCGCCGAGCACGCCAACGTGCAGCCGCACTCGGGTGCCCAGGCCAACACGGCCGTCATGCAGGCGCTCATGACCCCCGGCGACAAGCTGATGGGCCTCTCTTTGGCCCACGGCGGCCACCTCACCCACGGGATGAAGCTCAACGTCTCCGGCAAGCTCTACGAGATCGCGGCCTACGAGGTCGACCCCGACAGCTACACGATCGACATGGACAGGGTCCGGGAGCAGGCCCTCGCCGAGCGCCCGCAGGTCATCGTGGCCGGCTGGTCCGCGTACTCGCGGGAGCTGGACTTCGAGGCGTTCCGCGCGGTCGCCGACGAGGTCGGGGCGAAGCTGTGGGTGGACATGGCCCACTTCGCGGGCCTCGTGGCCGCGGGCCTGCACGCCAACCCCGTGCCGCACGCCCACGTGGTCACCTCGACCGTGCACAAGACCCTCGCCGGACCCCGCTCCGGCGTGATCCTGACCACGGGCGAGCTCAAGAAGAAGATCGACTCCGCCGTCTTCCCGGGCCAGCAGGGCGGCCCGCTCATGCACGCGATCGCGGGCAAGGCCGTGGCCTTCAAGATCGCGGCCACCGAGGAGTTCCGCGCCCGCCAGGAGCGCACCGTCGAGGGCGCCCGGATCCTCGCCGAGCGCCTCGGGGCCGACGACGTCGCCCGGGCCGGGGTGTCCGTGCTGACCGGCGGCACCGACGTGCACCTGGTCCTGGTGGACCTGCGCGACTCCGAGCTGGACGGCAAGCAGGCCGAGGACCTCCTGCACCGGGCGGGGATCACCGTCAACCGCAACGCCGTGCCGTGGGACCCGCGGCCGCCGATGGTCACCTCCGGGCTGCGGATCGGCACCCCCGCGCTGGCCACGCGCGGCTTCGGCGCACCGCAGTTCGAGGAGGTCGCCGAGATCATCGCCACCGCCCTCAAGCCCGGGGCGGACATCGACGCCCTGCGGGTCCGCGTGGACCGGCTGGCCGCGGACTTCCCGCTCTACGACGGCCTCGAGGAGTGGTGAGCGTGGGCGCACGGATCCTCGACGGACGGGCGGCCTCCGCCGCCATCAGGACCGAGCTCGCCGAGCGCGTGGCCGTGCTGGCGGAGCGGGGGATCACCCCCGGCCTCGGCACGGTGCTCGTGGGCGACGACCCCGCCTCGCACTCCTACGTGGGCGGCAAGCACAAGGACTGCGCCGAGGTCGGCATCTCCTCGATCCGCCGCGACCTGCCCGCGGACGTCTCCCAGAAGGAGCTCGAGCGCGTCCTCGACGAGCTCAACGCGGACCCCGCGTGCACCGGCTACATCGTCCAGCTGCCGCTGCCCGGGCACATCGACACCAACGCGATCCTCGAGCGCATCGACCCGGACAAGGACGCCGACGGGCTGCACCCGACCAACCTCGGCCGCCTCGTGCTCAACGTCTCCGAGCCGATGACCTCCCCGCTGCCGTGCACGCCGAACGGGGTGATCGAGCTGCTGCGCCGCAACGACGTCGAGCTCGCGGGCCGGCACGTGCTCGTCGTGGGCCGCGGCGTGACCGTCGGACGGCCGATCGGGCTGCTGCTGACCCGCAAGGAGATCAACGCCACGGTCACCCTCGCCCACACCGGCACGAAGGACCTCGACGCGCTGCTGGCCCAGGCCGACGTCGTCGTGGCCGCCGCCGGGCGGCCGCACATGATCACGGCCGACAGCCTCAAGGACGGCGTGGTGCTCCTCGACGTCGGGGTCTCCCGCGTGGAGGACCCCGAGACCGGGAAGAAGAGGCTCACCGGGGACATCGACCCGGCCGCCGCGCAGAAGGCCTCCTGGATCTCCCCCAACCCCGGCGGGGTGGGGCCCATGACCCGGGCCATGCTGCTGCTCAACGTGGTGGAGACCGCCGAGCGGCACGCCGGCCTCCGCTGAGCACCGTCCACCGCGCCGCGCCCCCGGGAGCCATCGCTCCCGGGGGCGCGGCCGTCCCCGGCACCGGGCGGGGACGGCGCCCGCGCCGGTTCGTGGCCCGGGCCGGGATTTGAGACAATGGGGACCATGCGCTCCCTCGGATCCCCGACCCCGTCCACCGCCCCGGCTGCCGAGCCCGCCTCCCGCACCGCGCTGTGGGGCACGGTGATCGGGCTGGCCGTGCTCGTGGTGATCTTCGTGGTGGCGCTGCTGCAGGCCGCGAACGCCAACTCGTGGCTGGGCTGGGCGCTCGCCGGCATCGCCCTCGGCTGGCTGCTGCTCGCCACCTGGGTGGTGCTCATGGTCCGCAAGGCCGCCCGCTTCGGCCGCCGGCAGGTCGACGAGGCCCGGGAGCAGCTGCGCACCGGCTCCGGCCGCGCCCCCACCGTCACCGGGTCCGCCGCCGGCTCCATGCGGGACGAGAAGCTCTCCCACAGCTTCCAGATCGTCCTGGTCCAGTCCAAGGTGATCAAGCAGGAGCTCGCCGCGCTGCCCGTCGAGGGCCCCGAGCGCGAGGCGCTGGACCGCGCCCTCGACACCATCGACATCACGGCCGGCAACGGGATGAGCATGCTGCGCCAGGAGCCCCTCAGCGGCACCGTGGTCGACTGACCCCGACCGCCCCGCAGCACGAACCCCCACAGCACGACCCCCCCCGCTCACCACCACCCGGAAGGCAGGTGCCCCCGCATGTCCCGCCCCGAGAACGTCCTGCGCGTCGCCACCGTCAACGTCAACGGCATCCGCGCCGCCTACAAGCGCGGCATGGCCGACTGGCTGGCGGGCCGTGACGTCGACATCCTGTGCCTGCAGGAGGTCCGGGCCCCCGACCGGATCGTCCGGGACCTGCTCGACGAGCAGGTGTGGGACGTCCACCACGCCGAGGCCGCCGACAAGGGCCGGGCGGGCGTGGCCGTGGCCACCCGCCGGGACGCCCGGGACGGGTCCCTGCTGCCCGTGCGGCGGCGCGACTCCATCGGCCACGAGCACTTCGAGACCGCGGGCCGGTGGGTCGAGACGGACCACGACCTGGCCGACGGCACCAGGCTCACCGTGGTCTCGGCCTACGTCCACTCCGGGGAGGTCGGCACCCCCCGCCAGGACGACAAGTACCGCTTCCTCGACGTCATGACCGAGCGGCTGCCCGAGCTCGCCCGCACGCGGGAGCACGTGCTCGTCGTCGGAGACCTCAACGTGGGGCACACCGAGCTCGACATCAAGAACTGGAAGGGCAACGTCAAGAACGCCGGCTTCCTGCCCGAGGAGCGCGCCTACTTCGACCGCTTCTTCGGCGAGCACGGGTACAAGGACGTCGCCCGGGAGCTGGCCGGACCGGTCCCCGGGCCGTACACGTGGTGGTCCTACCGCGGCAAGGCCTTCGACACCGACGCCGGGTGGCGCATCGACTACCACATGGCCACCCCGGGGCTCGCGGCCCGGGCGGTGACCGCCGCCGTGGACCGCGCCCCCAGTTACGACACCCGCTTCTCCGACCACGCGCCCGTGGTGGTCGACTACCAGCTCTGACCCGTTCGCCCGCTCCGCGCCCCGACGGCGCCCGCCCGATCGAAGGACCCCGCACCGTGACCCCTGAGCCCGTACCGTTCGACGTCCCCACCGCCTCCGGCAAGCCCCGTGTCGTCTCGGGGGTGCAGCCCTCGGCGGACTCCCTGCACCTGGGCAACTACGTGGGGGCCGTTCGCAACTGGGTGGACCTGCAGGACGACAACGAGTGCGTGTTCTTCGTGGCCGACCTGCACGCCATCACCGCCGAGCAGGACCCGGCCGCCCTGGCCCAGCGGACCCGCGTCACAGCGGCCCAGTACATCGCCGCGGGCATCGACCCCGAGCGCTCCACCCTGCTGGTGCAGTCCCACGTGCCCGAGCACGCCCAGCTGGCCTGGGCGCTCAACTGCATCACGGGCTTCGGCGAGGCGTCCCGGATGACGCAGTTCAAGGACAAGTCCGCCCGGCAGGGCGCCGAGAACGCCACGGTCGGCCTGTTCGCCTACCCGGTGCTCATGGCCGCCGACATCCTGATCTACCAGGCGCACCAGGTCCCGGTGGGGGAGGACCAGCGCCAGCACCTCGAGCTGACCCGCAACCTCGCCCAGCGCTTCAACACCCGCTTCGGGGACACGTTCGTGGTGCCGGACGCGAAGATCCTCGCCGAGTCCGCCAAGGTCTACGACCTGCAGAACCCCACCGCCAAGATGTCCAAGTCCGCCGCGTCCGAGAGCGGGCTGATCCGGCTGCTCGACCCGGCCAAGAAGAACGCAAAGAAGATCAGGTCCGCGGTCACCGACGACGGCACGGAGATCCGCTTCGACCGCGAGGCCAAGCCGGGAATCGCCAACCTGCTGACCGTGTACTCGGCGCTCACCGGCCGGCCCGTGGCCGACCTCGTGGCGGAGTACGAGGGGAAGCTGTACGGCCACCTCAAGGTGGGGCTGGCCGAGGTGGTCACCGAGACCCTGGACCCGATCCAGGCCCGCGCCCAGGAGCTGCTGGACGACCCCGCGGAGCTGGACCGCCTCCTCGCCCGGGGCGCCGAGAAGGGCCGCGAGATCACCGTCCGGACCCTGGCGGGGGTCTACGACCGGATGGGCTTCCTGCCGCGCCTGGGCGGGTCCGGGGGGCTGGGCTAGGCTGGGTCCCGTCCTGTGAGGAGTTGAGTTGACCCGAACGCAGCAGTCCCCCACCATCCGCCCCGGCCAGGTGTACGCGGGCGTCGTGATCGAGCTGCCCGAGCCCGTGGGCCGGGAGCTCCAGGACTGGCGCGCGTCCTTCGGGGACCCCGCCTCGTACGCCGTGCCGGCGCACATCACGCTGATGATCGCCCCGCAGGCGGAGCGCTGGGCGGACGTCGTGCAGCGGGTCGGCGCCGTGGCCCGCGAGTGGGAGCCGTTCCGGGTGGAGATCAACGGCACCGGCACGTTCCGCCCCGTGAGCCCGGTGGTCTACCTGCGCATCCAGGAGGGCGAGGAGCAGTGCCGCGCGCTGCACGACGCCCTGCACGAGGAGCAGCTCGTCTCGGCGTCCCCCTTCGAGTTCCACCCCCACGTCACGATCGCCCAGGCCGTGGAGGAGGAGGACCTCGACCGCGCCCAGGAGATGCTGCGGACCTACCGCGCCGGGTTCCTCGTGGACCGGATCGGTCTCTACGAGCTCGACGGCCGGGGCGTCTGGCGGATCCGCGAGGAGTTCCCCTTCTCGGGGCGCGACCGCGACCGGCGCTGAGCCGCCCGGCCATGAGCACCCGCGCCGGTCCCCGCACCGGCCCCGCCCCCGAGCTGCCGCCGCGCGCGGTCGACCGCCACGGCATGCGGCGCGAGGCCCTGCGCCAGCGGGCGCTGCTGCGCGAGAAGCGGGTCGCCGGCGCCGGCGCCCTCGGGCTGGCCGGCTCGGTGCTCGCGGTGGCGCTCGCCGAGACCTACCGGCGGATGCCGGTCCGCGTGGTCCTGCACTACCTCTTCCACGGCGGGCCCCTCATGGCGGCGGGCCTGTCCTTCGTGCTGATCTTCGCGTCCACCGCCCTGCTGGTGATGGGCTTCTCCGTGATCGGCGTGTTCCTCGGCAACGACCCCCTGGTGCGCGACGCCGTGGTGGAGGCCGTGACCGAGCGCGTCCCCGGCCTGCTGGACACCGGGGACGGGGGAGTGGTCCCCCTCGAGCTGCTCGAGGACACCCGGCCCTTCACCCTGGCCACGGTGATCGGCGGCGCGGTCCTGTTCTTCTCCGGCTGGCGCTGGGTCTCCGGGGTGCGGCTCGCGTTCCGCCGGCTCTTCGAGGTGCCCCCTGCGCAGGGCCTGCCCATCGCGGCCGTGCCGCGCGACCTGCTGGGGCTGCTCCTGCTGGGCGTGCTGCTCGCCCTCTCGGTCGTGGCCAACGGCGCGGCCTCGGGCCTCCTGGGCTTCCTGCTGGACACCGCCGGGGAGCTCGGCTGGGGCAGCGGCCCCGACTGGCTGCGCACCGGGCTGACCTGGGCGATGAGCACCCTGCTCGTCGTCGTGCTGGACGCCCTGTTCGCCCTCGAGCTCGTGCGGGGCGTGGCCGGGCTGCGGATCACCCGCCGCGCCCTGGCCGTCACCGTGCTCGCCGCGGCGGCCGGCAGCTTCGCGCTGCGCTACATCGGGGGCACGGTGGTCGCCGGGGCCACCACCAACCCGTACCTGCTCTCGGTCGCCCTCGTGGTGGGCGTGCTCCTGTGGTTCTACCTGTTCAACCAGATCCTGCTGTTCTCGGCGGCGATCGGGGCGATCGTGCACGCGGACCAGCGCGGCGGGCGGGTGCACCCCGACGGCGAGAACGTGGCGATCACCGTGGTGCCCATGGCCACCCTGACCGGTCGCCGCTGAGCTGCCGCCGCGCACGGACGACGGCGGCCCGCCCCCTGCCGTGCAGGGGACGGGCCGCGGCGGCCTGGGGGCACGCTCACATGGAGCGGCTCAGGATGGCGTTCTTGACCTCGGCGATGGCCTTCGTGACCTGGATGCCGCGCGGGCACGCCTCGGTGCAGTTGAAGGTCGTGCGGCACCGCCACACGCCCTCCTTGTCGTTGAGGATCTCCAGGCGCAGGTCCCCCGCGTCGTCGCGGGAGTCGAAGATGAACCGGTGCGCGTTGACGATCGCCGCCGGACCGAAGTACTGGCCGTCGGTCCAGAACACGGGGCAGGACGACGTGCACGCGGCGCACAGGATGCACTTGGTGGTGTCGTCGAAGCGCGCCCGGTCCTCCTGGGACTGGTAGCGCTCCATGGTCGGCTCGTTGCCGCCGGCCACGAGGAACGGCATGATCTCGCGGTAGGACTGGAAGAACGGCTCCATGTCCACGATCAGGTCCTTCTCGCACGGCAGACCCTTGATGGGCTCTACCGTGACGGGCTTGGACAGGTCGAGGTCCTTGAGCAGCACCTTGCAGGCGAGGCGGTTCTGGCCGTTGATGCGCATGGCGTCCGAGCCGCACACGCCGTGCGCGCAGGAGCGGCGGAAGGACAGCGAGCCGTCGATCTCCCACTTCACCTTGTGCAGGGCGTCCAGCACACGGTCGGTGCCGTACATGGTGAGCTTGAACTCGTCCCAGCGGACCTCGTCGGAGACCTCCGGGTTGTAGCGGCGGATCTGCAGGGTGAGGTCGAAGGTCGGGATCTCGTCGCTGCCCTGCCGCTCCTCGGGCAGGTCCACGCGCGCGGCGGGTTCCCCGCCCTCGGCGTTCTCGGCGGCGGGGTCCACGGCCGGGGTCGCGGCCTCGTCGCGCTCGTCGACCGACCCGGCGTCCGCGTCGGTCTTGTAGCCGGCGCGGTCGTCCTGGGCGTGGCCCGGGGCGTGGCCGTGCTCGGGGGCGCGGTCCTGGGGGTCGTCGTCGCGGCCGTCCTCGGGCCGGTCGGGAGTGTGTGCGGTAGACATCAGTACTTACGCTCCATGGGCTCGTAGCGGGTGAAGATGACGGGCTTCGTCTCCTGCCGGATCCCCGCGGTGGGGGAGGAGGGGTCGAGGTAGACCATCGAGTGCTTCATGAAGTTGGCGTCGTCGCGCTCCGGGAAGTCCTCCCGGAAGTGCCCGCCGCGGGACTCGGTGCGGTGCAGGGCGGCCACGGTCATGACCTTCGCGAGCTGCAGGAGGAAGCCGAGCTCCACGGCCTCCAGCAGGTCCAGGTTGAAGCGCTTGCCCTTGTCCTGGATGGAGATGTTCGCGTACCGGGCCTCGAGGGCGGCGATGTCGTCCAGCGCCGTCTGCAGGGTGTCGGCGGTGCGGAACACCTGGACGTTGAGGTCCATGGTGTCCTGCAGGTCCTTGCGGATCGCGGCGACCTTCTCGGTGCCGGTGCCGTTGCGGGCGTTGTCGAGCAGCGCCACGGTGCTGTCCAGGGCGGTGTCGGGCACGGGCACGAACTCGGCCCGCTGCGCGTACTCGGCGGCGTAGATGCCGGCGCGCTTGCCGAACACGTTGATGTCCAGCAGCGAGTTGGTGCCCAGGCGGTTGGAGCCGTGCACGGACACGCAGGCGACCTCGCCCGCGGCGTACAAACCCGGGACCACGTTCTCGTTGTCCTGGAGCACCTCAGCCTTGATGTTGGTCGGGATGCCGCCCATGGCGTAGTGGCAGGTCGGGAACACCGGGACGGGCTCGGTGTAGGGCTCCACGCCCAGGTACGTGCGGGCGAACTCCGTGATGTCGGGCAGCTTCGCGTCGATGTGCGCCGGCTCGAGGTGGGTGAGGTCGAGCAGGACGTAGTCCTTGTTCGGCCCGGCGCCGCGGCCCTCGCGCACCTCGTTGGCCATGGAACGGGCCACGATGTCGCGGGGGGCGAGGTCCTTGATGGTCGGGGCGTAGCGCTCCATGAACCGCTCGCCGTCGGCGTTGCGCAGGATCCCGCCCTCGCCGCGGGCCGCCTCGGAGACGAGGATGCCCAGCCCGGCCAGGCCGGTCGGGTGGAACTGGATGAACTCCATGTCCTCGAGGGGCAGGCCGTTGCGGAACGCGATGGCCATGCCGTCGCCGGTGAGCGTGTGGGCGTTGGAGGTCGTCTTGTAGACCTTGCCCGCGCCGCCGGAGGCGAAGACCACGGACTTGGCCTGGAAGACGTGCAGCTCCCCGGAGGCGAGGTCGTAGGAGACGACGCCGGCGACGCGGCGCTGGCCGTCGACCTCGGTCATGATCAGGTCCAGGACGTAGTACTCGTTGAAGAACTCCACGTTGTGCTTGATGCAGTTCTGGTACAGCGTCTGGAGGATCATGTGGCCGGTGCGGTCCGCGGCGTAGCAGGCGCGGCGCACGGGGGCCTTGCCGTGGTCGCGGGTGTGGCCGCCGAAGCGGCGCTGGTCGATCTTGCCCTCGGGGGTGCGGTTGAACGGCAGGCCCATCTTCTCGAGGTCGAGGACGGCGTCGATGGCCTCCTTGGCCATCACCTCGGCGGCGTCCTGGTCGACCAGGTAGTCACCGCCCTTGATGGTGTCGAACGTGTGCCACTCCCAGTTGTCCTCCTCGACGTTGGCGAGGGCCGCGCACATGCCGCCCTGCGCCGCGCCGGTGTGGGACCGCGTGGGGTACAGCTTGGTCAGTACGGCAGTGCGGGAGCGCTGACCGGCCTCGATGGCGGCGCGCATACCGGCACCACCGGCGCCGATGATGACCACGTCGTACTTGTGAACCTGCATACCGGTTGTTCTTTCTGTTGGGTGTTCCGTCGGATGTGCTGGGGCCCGGTCGCCTGTGACCGGACGGCGGAGACGGCCCGCCGCGGGGCGGGCCGTCTCCGGCAGGCATCAGCCCGCGGTGCAGAAGCTCGCGAGCAGCGCGGGGTCCGCGCCGGCCGGGCAGGGCTCGAAGGTGAAGATGACGAGGGTGCCGAGCAGGATCACGAAGGCGGACGTGGTGAAGAGGAAGACCTTCAGCCAGAACCGGGTCCGGTCCTTCTCCGCGTAGTCGTCGATGATCACGCGCAGCCCGTTCGTGCCGTGCAGCATCGCCAGCCACAGCAGGAGCATGTCGAAGACCTGCCAGAACGGGCTGGCCCACTTGCCGGCCACGAACGCGAAGTCGACGGCGTTCACGCCGCCCTCCGGGCCCACGAGGTTGACCCAGAGGTGGACGAAGACGAGCACCAGCAGGATCACGCCGGACAGGCGCATGAACAGCCACGCGAACATCTCGAAGTTGTTGCGGCGGGACGAGGAGCGGTTGTACTTGATGCCGTTGACCTCGAGGTCCTTGCTCCGGGGGACCGAGATGCTTGCCTTGAGCGGAGTGCTCATAGTGATTAACCCCCGAAGACGTGGGACAGGTGACGGATGAGGAAGGGGATCATGACGACGACCCACAGGGCCAGGACGCCCCAGAGCATCTGCTTCTGGTACTTGGTGCCGCTGGACCAGAAGTCGACCATGATGATGCGCAGGCCGTTGAAGGCGTGGTAGACGATGGCCGCCACGAGGCCGGCCTCGCCCAGGCCCATGACCGGGTTCTTGTAGGTCGCCATGACCGCGTTGTAGGCCTCGGGCGAGACCCGCACGAGCGCCGTGTCCAGGACGTGGACCAAGAGAAAGAAGAAGATGGCCACGCCGGTGATGCGATGGGCCACCCAGGACCACTGGCCATGAGCCTGGCCGCGGTACAGGGTGCCCTTGGATGTCTTCGCCACTGAAAAACCTCCCTGAGTCGCTCGCCGTCGTGCGCTCTAGAAATGTTCGGGAATTCGCACTGCGCACGACGTGAGCGGAGCCCTCCGGCTCTGTGTCGGATGATGCGCGAGTTCCCTCCTACGATACCAGCACGACCGGTGTTTACTGACAGGCTGTCCCGCACGGGCGCACGGGTTCCGCCGTGCGCGCACGTCGTTTTCCGTGGGCTCCCGGGCGACGTCGTATGGTGTTGTCCGTGACCTCCCCACTCGCGCACTTCCACCCCTTCATCCCTGCCGGAGGGGTGGGCTCCCGGCTGTGGCCCCTCTCCCGGGCCGACGCCCCCAAGTTCCTGCTCGACCTCACCGGCTCCGGCTCCTCCCTGCTCCGCGCCACGTACGACAGGCTCGCGGGCCTGGGCGACGGCCCGGTCATGGTCGTGACCGGGCGCACGCACGCGGCTGCGGTCTGCCGCCAGCTCCCGGAGCTTTCCACCGGCGACCTCGTGCTCGAGCCGTCCCCGAAGGACTCGGCGGCGGCCATCGGCCTGGCCTGCATGCTCGTCCAGCGCCGCGACCCCGAGGCGATCATCGGGTCCTTCGCGGCCGACCACGTGATCGAGCCCGCCGGCGCCTTCCAGGACGTGGTCCGGGAGGCCGTGGCCGCGGCGGCCTCGGGGCGGATCGTGACGATCGGGATCCCGCCGAGCTCCCCGGCCACCGGCTTCGGCTACATCCGGGCCGGCGCCCAGCTCGGGCTGCCGGACGCGCCCCACGCCCTGCAGGTCGAGGAGTTCGTCGAGAAGCCCGACGAGGACACCGCCCGGCACTACGTGGCGAGCGGCAACTACACGTGGAACGCCGGGATGTTCGTGGCGCCCGCGTCCCTGATGCTGCGCCACCTCGCCGCGAGCCAGCCGGAGCTGCACGCGGGGCTCACCGAGATCGCCGACGCCTGGGGCACGCCCGCCCAGGACGAGGTGGTGGACCGGGTGTGGCTCGGGCTGCCCAAGATCGCGATCGACTACGCCGTGGCCGAGCCCGCGGCGGCCGCCGGGGACGTGGCCATGGTCCCGGCGAGCTTCACCTGGGACGACGTCGGGGACTTCGCCGCGATCCGGCGGCTCAACCACGTCGACCCCGAGACGGACCCCGACGTCACGGTCCTCGGCGACAACAGCCGGGTGCTCTCCGACAGCTCCAGCGGCATCGTCGTCTCGGACACGGGCCGGCTGATCGCGCTGATCGGGGTCGAGGACATCGTCGTCGTCGACACCCCGGACGCGCTGCTGGTGACCACCCGGGAGCACGCCCAGCGCGTCAAGGACGCGGTGGCCTCCCTCAAGCAGAGCGGCAACACGGACGTCCTGTGAGCGTCGGGGGCGGTGCGCGCCCGGGAGTAGTCTGGACAGATGCCTGACGCGCCATCCTCCGCCGCGGCCCTGGAGGCCGGCCTCCCGCCCGCCATCGGCCCCCTGCTCAAGCGCTACCTGCCCGACCTGATCGCCTTCCGGCGGGACCTGCACCGCCACCCCGAGCTGTCCTACCAGGAGTTCCGCACCACGGACCGGATCGTGGGCGCCCTGGAGAACATGGGCCTGTCCCCGGTGCGGCTCTCGGACACCGGGTGCTACGTGGACATCGGGCACGGCCCGATCGGCGTGGGCCTGCGGGCGGACATCGACGCGCTGCCGATCCAAGAGGGCACGGGCCTCGAGTGCTCCTCCGTCAACGACGGCGTGGCGCACTCCTGCGGGCACGACATCCACGCCACGGTGATGGTGGGCGTGGCCAAGGTGCTCGCGGACCTGCACCGGACCGCGCACATCGCCGGGACCGTGCGGATCGTCTTCCAGCCCGCCGAGGAGCAGCTGCCCGGCGGCGCCCTCACCGTGCTGCGCCAGGGCGTCCTCGAGGGCGTGCCCCGGATGTTCGCCCTGCACTGCGAGCCCAAGGTCGACGTCGGCCAGGTCGGCACCCGGATCGGCGCGATCACGTCCGCCTCCGACACCGTGCGCATCGAGTTCACCGGCCGCGGCGGGCACACCTCCCGCCCCCACCTCACGCAGGACCTCGTCTACGCGATGGCCCAGATCGCCGTCAACGTCCCGGCCGTGCTCTCCCGGCGGATCGACGTGCGCTCCGGCGTGGCCGTGGTGTGGGGCCAGATGCACGCCGGCGTGGCGCCCAACGCCATCCCCGCCACCGGGTTCATGTCCGGGACGATGCGCTGCCTCGACGCCGACGCCTGGCACCGGGCGGGCACGCTGCTCGACGAGGTCGTGCACCAGGTGGCCGCGCCCTACGGGGTGGACGTGGAGCTGGAGCACATCCGCGGCGTCCCTCCCGTGGTCAACGGGGAGGTGGAGACCACGCTCATCGAGAACGCCGCCCGCGCCGAGCTCGGCGAGGACGCGGTGGTGCTGGTGCACCAGTCGATGGGCGGGGAGGACTTCGCGTGGTTCCTCCAGGAGGTGCCCGGGGCGATGATGCGGCTGGGCACGCGCACGCGGGGCGGGCACACCTACGACCTGCACCAGTCGGACTACGTGGCGGACGAGGCCGCGATCGGCTGCGGCATCCAGGTCATGACCAACACGGCCCTGCGCGCCATCCGGCTGCACTCCCGGCAGACCCGGCCGGACGTCACCACGAATTAACGCGGCCCTCCGGCGCACCGCCACTACCCGTGGGTAGAGTGGCACCACGTCGCGCTTGCCGCGTGACCGGGATCACCGCCCGGCCGCGCCCGTCACCTGGAGGAACCATGACCTTCCCGCCCCGGACGTCCCGAGGAACCCGCCCGCTCTCCGCCGCCGCGCTGCTCGGCGCCTCCGCCCTCGTGCTCGCCGGTTGCGGCGCGGCCCCCGAGGAGGGCGGCGAGGCGCAGGAGCAGGCCACCGACTTCACCGGCTGCATCGTCTCCGACTCCGGCGGTTTCCAGGACCGCTCCTTCAACCAGAACTCCTACGAGGGCCTGCAGGCCGTCGAGGAGTCCATGGGCATCGAGGTCAACCAGGCCGAGTCCCAGGCCGAGACCGACTTCGAGCCCAACCTGACGTCCATGGTGCAGTCCGGGTGCGACCTCACGCTGTCCGTGGGCTTCCTCCTCGCCGACGCCACCCGGGCCGTGGCCGAGGCCAACCCCGAGTCCAACTTCGCGATCGTCGACGACGCCTCGATCGAGCTCGACAACGTCAAGCCGCTCGTCTACAACACGGCCGAGGCCGCGTTCCTCGCCGGCTACGTGGCGGCGGGCAGCACCCAGAGCGGGACCGTGGCGACCTACGGCGGGATGGACATCCCCACCGTGACGGTGTTCATGGACGGCTTCGCCGACGGCATCGACCACTACAACGAGACCAAGGGCGAGGACGTGCGGCTCCTGGGCTGGGACAAGGACTCCCAGGACGGCACCTTCGTCAACAGCTTCACCGACACCTCCGCGGCGAAGACCACCACGCAGAACTTCATCAACGAGGGTGCGGACATCGTGCTGCCCGTGGCCGGGCAGGCGGCCCTCGGCACCCTCGACGCCGTGGTCGAGGCCAACGGCGGCGGCGGCGACGAGGTCCGCTTCGTGTGGGTCGACGCCGACGGCTACGAGACCCTCGACCAGGGCCAGGAGTACCAGCTCACCTCCGTGCTCAAGCAGATGAGCACCTCCGTGCAGGACGTCGTCGAGTCGGCCGCCGAGGGCGAGTTCAGCAACGAGCCCTACGTCGGCACCCTCGAGAACGACGGCGTGGGCATCGCCCCGTTCCACGACCAGGAGGAGGCCGTGGGCGAGGAGCTCGCCGCCGAGGTCGAGCAGCTGCGCCAGGACATCATCGACGGCACGGTCACCGTCGAGTCCGAGAACTCGCCGCAGGCCTGATTCCGGACGACACCGACCACCGCACCCACCGCCGCCAGCGAGGGCCCCGGCCGCAGCTGGCGGCGGTGGCGTGCCCGCCCGGGGCCGGCGGACGGCCCAGGAGGAGGACCACCCCACCATGAAGCTGGAACTGCAGTCCATCACCAAGCGGTTCGGCTCCTTCGCGGCCAACGAGGACGTCGACCTCGTCGTGGAGCCCGGGCAGATCCACTGCCTCCTCGGCGAGAACGGGGCGGGCAAGTCCACCCTGATGAACGTCCTCTACGGCCTGTACCGGCCGAGCGGGGGGCGCATCCTCGTGGACGGCGCCGAGGTGTCCTTCCGGGGCCCCGGGGACGCCATGGCCGCCGGGATCGGCATGGTGCACCAGCACTTCATGCTGGTGCCGGTGTTCACCGTCGCGGAGAACGTGGCCCTCGGCGCGGAGAGCACCCGCGGCGGCACCCTCGACCTCGAGACCACCCGCCGCCGGATCCGGGAGATCTCGCAGCGCTACGGCTTCCACGTGGACCCGGACGCCGTGGTCGAGGACCTGCCCGTGGGCGTGCAGCAGCGGGTCGAGATCATCAAGGCCCTCGTGCGGGAGGCGCAGGTGCTCATCCTCGACGAGCCCACCGCGGTGCTCACGCCCCGGGAGACCGACGAGCTGCTCGAGATCATGCGCCAGCTGCGCGGGTCCGGGAAGTCGATCCTGTTCATCTCCCACAAGCTGCGGGAGGTCAAGGCGATCTCCGACGTCATCACGGTGATCCGCCGCGGCCGGGTGGTGGGCCAGACGTCCCCGGAGGCCTCGACCTCCGAGCTCGCGGCCCTCATGGTGGGCCGGGACGTGTCCCTGACCGTCACCAAGGGCGAGGCCGAGCCGGGGGAGCGGGCCCTGGAGGTCTCCGGGCTCACCGTGGTCGCGGACAACGGCGTGAAGCTGCTCGACGACGTCGGATTCGACGTGGCCCGCGGCGAGATCCTCGCGGTGGCCGGCGTGCAGGGCAACGGCCAGACGGAGCTGGCCGAGGCGATCCTCGGCCTGCGGGAGCGGGCCACCGGCTCGATCCGGCTGGGCGGCACCGAGCTGCTCGGGAAGTCCGTGCGCCAGGTCCTCGACGCCGGAGTGGGCTTCGTCCCGGAGGACCGCTCCACGGACGGGCTCGTGGGCCCGTTCACCGTCGCAGAGAACCTCGTGCTGGACCTCTACGGCGACGACCGCTTCTCCCGCGGCCCGTCCCTGCGGCTGGGTGAGGTCCAGGCCAACGCCCGCCGCGCCGTCGAGCAGTTCGACGTCCGCACCCCCTCCGTGGACGCCCCCGTGCAGACCCTCTCCGGCGGCAACCAGCAGAAGGTCGTCATCGCCCGGGAGCTCTCCCGGCCCCTCGAGCTCTTCCTCGCCTCCCAGCCCACCCGCGGGGTGGACGTGGGGTCCATCGAGTTCATCCACGAGCAGATCGTCGCCGAGCGGGACAAGGGCGTGGCCGTGCTCATCGTCTCGACCGAGCTCGACGAGGTGTACGCGCTCGCGGACCGGATCGCCGTGTTCTTCCACGGCCGGATCATGGGGATCGTGGGCCCCGACACCCCGCGCGACGTCCTGGGCCAGATGATGGCCGGGGCCACCGCCGAGGAGCTCCGCGCGGCCGGCGTCCGGCCCGACGGCGCGCGGCGGACCGGAGCGCAGCCGACCGTTCCCCCGCAGACCGACGCCCCACCGACCGACGCCCCACCGACCGATGCCCCGCAGGCCGGCGCTCCGCAGGCCGACGGCCCGCAGGCCACGGCGCAGCACCCGAAGGAGCAGGCATGAGTGCCACCGGAGCGGCCCCCGCGGCCGCCGACCAGCAGAAGGCGCCGCCGCCCACGGCCGTCACGCCCGGGAGCCCCCGGCGGGACTGGACCGGCTCCGCGGTGCAGTCCGTGCTCGCGATCGTCGCCGCCCTGCTCCTGGGCGGGCTCCTCATCGCCCTGACCGACGACCGGGTGGCCGACGCCGCGAGCTACCTCTTCGCCCGCCCCGGGGACACGCTCGCGGCCATGTGGGCCGCCGCGTCCTCCGCCTACGAGGCGATGTTCTACGGCGCCGTCTACAACCCGAACGGCAGCACGTTCGCGCAGCGGGTCTACCCGCTCGCGGAGACCCTCACCGTGGCCACGCCGCTGATCCTGGCGGGGCTCGGCGTGGCCGTGGCCTTCCAGGCCGGGCTGTTCAACATCGGCGCCCAGGGGCAGCTGCTGATCGGCGCGGCGCTCGCCGCCTGGGTCGGCTTCGCCTGGCAGCTGCCGGTGGGCGTGCACCTGCTCGCCGTGATCCTCGCCGGGGCCCTCGGCGGCGCGCTGTGGGGGGCGATCGTGGGCGTGCTCAAGGCCCGCACCGGCGCCCACGAGGTGATCCTGACGATCATGCTCAACTACATCGCGCTCAACCTCGTCGCCTGGCTGCTCACCCGCCCAGCGTTCCTGCGCCCGGGCTCCTCGAACCCCGTGAGCCCCCAGGTCGCGGACACCGCGATGTTCCCCAAGCTGCTGGGCGAGCAGTTCCGGCTGCACTGGGGCTTCGTGCTCGCGGTCCTCGCCACGGTGTTCGTCGCCTGGCTGCTCAAGCGCTCCACGATCGGCTTCGAGCTGCGGGCCGTGGGCGCCAACCCGCGCGCGGCCCGGACCGCCGGCATCTCGGTCACGCGCGGCTTCGTCGTCGTCATGGTCCTCGCGGGCGCGCTCGCGGGACTCGCGGGCGTGGCCCAGATCTCCGGCACCGAGCGCGCGCTGACCGCGGGCGTCGCCGCGTCCTTCGGCTTCGACGCGATCACGGTGGCCCTGCTGGGCCGGTCCAAGCCGTGGGGCACGTTCTTCGCGGGCCTGCTCTACGGCGGGTTCCGCGCCGGCGGCGTCACCATGCAGTCGATGACCGGCACGAACATCGACATCGTCCTGGTCGTGCAGTCCCTGATCGTCCTGTTCATCGCCCTGCCGCCGCTGGTGCGGACCGGGCAGGACCGGGTCCGCTCCCGCCGCGGTGGGAGCGCCACCACCACCGCCACCGAGGGAGACCGGGCATGAGCTCGCAGCATCCGGAACCGCGCCCCGAGCAGGCGCCCTGGGACTCCGGCGGCCCGGCCGGCAGCACGGCCGGCCGTCCGGCCGGCGGCACCGCCGCGACGACCCTGCCCCCGCCGGCCGACGCGGAGCTGTCCACGACCGCGGCCAACGAGGTCGTGGGCGTCACCAGCTGGCGCACCCCGGTGGTCCTCGGCCTCCTGGGCCTCGTGGCCCTGCTGCTCTTCGGGCTCAACGCCCCGGACAACACGGTGAGCTTCCGCGTCTCGGAGGCCGGCGACCTCTTCCGCGTGCCGGACCTCGTGGTGCACGGCGTGCTGTGGGGCTGGCTCACCGTGGCCGTGCTCGCCGGGCTGACGGTCCTCGCGGTCCTGCGCGCCCGGGCCGGGGCGCACCTGCCCCGGTGGGCGGTGCTCGTGTTCGGCTTCTTCTTCGTCAGCGGCTTCCTCGTGTGGGTCGTGGGCAGCGCGCGCAGCCCGGACGTGTCCCTGTCCGGGCTGCTGGCCGGGTCCGTGGCCCTGGCCATCCCGCTGATCTTCGGCTCCCTGGGCGGACTGCTGTGCGAGCGCTCCGGCGTGATCAACATCGCGATCGAGGGCCAGCTGCTGTTCGGCGCGTTCTCCGCGGCAGTGGCCGGCTCCCTCTCCGGCAGCGCCTGGGTGGGGCTGCTCGCCGCCGTGCTGGGGGCCGGGCTCGTCTCGCTCGTCCTGGCGGTCTTCGCGATCACCTACCGGGTCAACCAGGTGATCGTGGGCGTGGTGCTCAACGTGCTCGTGTCCGGGCTGACCGGCTTCCTCTTCGCCACGGTGCTGGAGTCGGACCCGGGCGTGTTCAACTCCCCGCCGCGGCTGCCGCGCTTCGCCGTGCCCGTGCTCTCGGAGATCCCCCTGATCGGGCCGATCGTCTTCGACCAGTCCGTGATCGGCTACCTGATGTACGCCGCGGTGGCGCTCGTGTGGTTCGCGCTCTACCGGACGCGCTGGGGGCTGCGCACCCGGTCCGTGGGGGAGCACCCCAAGGCCGCGGACACCCTGGGCGTGAAGGTCAACGCCCTGCGCTTCCGCAACGTGCTGCTCGGCGGGATGGTCGCCGGTCTCGGCGGCGCCTTCTACACGCTGGTCTCCGTCTCCGCGTTCACCCGAGACATGACCTCCGGCGCCGGCTACATCGCGCTGGCCGCCCTGATCTTCGGCCGCTGGAACCCGGTCGGGGCGCTGCTCGCGTCCCTGCTGTTCGGCTTCGCGTCCAACCTGCAGTCGATCCTGTCCTTCCTGGGCACGCCCGTGCCCAGCCAGTTCCTGGCCATGCTCCCGTACGTCGTCACCATCCTGGCCGTGGCCGGGCTCGTGGGGGTCTCCCGCGGTCCCGCGGCCATCGGCAAGCCCTACACCAAGGAGTGAGCGCCCCGTGAACGAGCCCCTGCGCCCCGGCGGCGAGGCGACCGACGACGGGCCCCGGATCGACTGGGACCGGCTGCGGGAGGCGGCCGTGGCCGCCCGCGAGCACGCCTACGTCCCGTACTCGCGCTTCCCCGTGGGCGCGGCCGCCCTCACCGAGGACGGGCGGGTGGTCTCCGGGTGCAACGTGGAGAACGCCTCCTACGGCCTGACCCTGTGCGCCGAGTGCGCCCTGGTGTCCGCGCTGCACATGTCCGGCGGCGGGCGGCTCGTCGCGTTCGTGTGCGTGGACGGGAACGGCGACGTCCTCATGCCCTGCGGACGTTGCCGGCAGCTGCTGCACGAGCACCGCGCACCCGGCCTGCGGCTGCTCACCGTCTCCGGGGTGCGCACCATGGCCGAGGTGCTGCCCGACGCCTTCGGCCCCGAGAACCTCTAGTCCCCGAAAGGACCCCACATGACCGAGCAGTTCGACGCCGTGGACGTCATCCGGACCAAGCGCGACGGCGGTGCCCTCTCGCCCGGGCAGATCGCGTGGGTCCTGGACGCCTACACCCGCGGGGTCGTGGCCGAGGAGCAGATGAGCGCCCTGGCCATGGCGATCTTCCTGCGGGGCATGGACCGGGACGAGATCGCGGGCTGGACGCGGGCGATGATCGCCTCGGGCGAGCGGATGGACTTCTCCGCGCTCGTGCGCTCCGGGGCGCGCTCGGCCACCGCGGACAAGCACTCGACCGGCGGGGTGGGGGACAAGATCACGCTGCCGCTGGCGCCGCTCGTGGCCGTGTACGGCGTGGCCGTCCCGCAGCTGTCCGGGCGCGGCCTCGGCCACACCGGCGGCACCCTGGACAAGCTCGAGTCCATCCCCGGCTGGCGGGCGGCCCTGTCCAACGAGGAGATGCTGGCCCAGCTGCGGGACGTGGGCGCGGTGATCTGCGCCGCGGGCTCCGGCCTGGCGCCCGCGGACAAGAAGCTCTACGCGCTGCGGGACGTCACCGGGACGGTCGAGTCCATCCCGCTCATCGCGTCCTCCATCATGTCCAAGAAGATCGCCGAGGGCACCCAGTCCCTCGTGCTCGACGTCAAGGTGGGCTCCGGGGCGTTCATGAAGGACCTGGCATCCGCCCGCGAGCTGGCCCGCACGATGGTCGACCTCGGCACCGGCGCCGGGGTCACGACCACCGCCCTGCTCACCGACATGTCCACGCCCCTCGGGCTGGCGGTCGGCAACGCCGTGGAGGTCCAGGAGTCCGTCGAGGTGCTCGCCGGCGGCGGCCCGGCCGACGTCGTGGAACTCACCGTGGCGCTCGCCGGGGAGATGCTCGCCGCGTCCGGGGTCCCGGACGCCGACCCGGCGGAGGCGCTGCGGGACGGCCGGGCCATGGACGTGTGGCGGGCCATGGTGGCCGCCCAGGGCGGCGACCCCGACGCCCCGCTGCCGCGGGCCCGGGAGTCCGAGACCGTGGTGGCCGAGGCCGATGGCGTGCTCGCCGAGCTCGACGCCCACCAGGTGGGGGTGGCCTCCTGGCGCCTCGGAGCGGGCCGCGCCCGACGCGAGGACCCCGTCCAGGCCGGCGCCGGCGTGCTGCTGCACGTCAAGCCCGGGGACGCCGTCCGGGCAGGGCAGCCGCTGCTGACCCTGCTCACCGACACCCCCGAGCGCTTCGCGCGGGCCCGGGAGGCCCTCGAGGGCGCCGCCGTGATCGCCCCGGAGGCGCCGGCGTCCCGGCCGGACCGCGCCGTGGTCCTGGAGACCGTGCGGTGATCGCCGGCCGCTGAAGCGCCGGGGCCGGCTGCCGGGCCCGCCTATACTGCGGAGAGAACCAGCGCGAAACGAGAACCGAGGGCGTGCGCACACGCTCGGAAGGGTGGGTCCAGTTGGGTCTGCGAGGCATTTTCCGGAAGAACACCGAGGACAGCACACCGCGCCACGAGACCGGACGGCCCGAGCAGCCGGCCGGTCCGACCGCCGGCCCCGACACCGGGACCCGGGAAACGGGCCAGGACGGGCACGGTCACGAGGAGCACGGCCCGGAGGAGGTCCGGCCGCTGCCGGACCGCGGACCTCTGCCCTTCCTCGTGGACCGGCTGACGTCCCGGGGGGCCGACCGTGCCGTGCTCACGCTCGTCCAGCGCGGCAACACCATGACCCACCAGACCCAGCAGTCCGTGGGGGACGCCGACCCGTCCGTGGAGTCCGGCACCGTGGACCAGGACTCGCCCCTCTTCGACCCCGTGGCCGACCTCTACAGCGAGGCCATGTCCTCGCCCCGCGGCGCGTGGCAGAACGCCCGCATCGAGGTGGGCCCGGAGCAGGACGGGGTCCGCTCCGTGGTGACGACCTACGGTTTCGCCGACGGCAGCGAGGACGTCCGCACCTGGCGGTCCGGGCGGCCCACGCCGGGCGCCGCTGCCGCGGGCACGCGGTCCCCTGCGGAGACGAGCTCCGCCGAGGACCGGCCTGCCGGTGAGCGACCCACCGGGGAGCGGTCCGACGACGAGCGCCAGGCGGCCGGGACCGGTGCCGCGTCCGAGCCGACGGGCCCGGCCGCGGAGCACTCGGCCGTGGGAGTCCCCGCCGTCGCCGCGGCCGCCGTTGCCGGTGGAGCCGCTGCGGGCGGGACCGGGTCCTCCGCGACCGGTGCCGCCCGTGGCCCCGTCCCCGAACCGACAGACGGCCCGGTCTCCGCGCAGAGCGCGGAGCCGGCCGCCGAGCCGATCACCGAGCCGATCACCGGGACGGAGGCCGTTCCCGGGGCCGCTCCCGCCACGGAGGTCCCCGCGGCCGGCCGGGAGCAGGACGAGCACCGCGCCTCCGACCGGGAGGCCACCGCCCACGACGTCCCCGACCATGGCGTCGCCCAGCACGAGGTCCCCGACCACGTCGACCACGAGGAGTGGCACGAGGACGTCGAACCGGCCGCGCCCACCGGGGCGGCGGCCGCGACGGCCGCCGCGGCCGCCGCCGGCACCGCCGCCGGGGACGACCACGACTCCTCCGCCCCGGAGACCGCGGTCTCCACCGACGTCTCCCCGTCCTACCGGGCCCCGGCGGAGGTCCAGGACCGGCCCTCCCAGGACAAGCTGGCCGAGGGCAACCTCGTGCTCAAGGAGGTCGACGTCCTGCGCCGGCTCGCGGACGCCCAGCGGCGCCTGTTCGGCGAGGACGGCACGGCGATGGACGTCTCCACCGTGCTCGTGCGGGTGCGGGCCCTGGGCACCTACTACGACGCCCTGACCCACGTGCGGAAGAACGGCTTCTGGGACCAGCGCCGCACCTTCGACCTCGTCCCCGAGGAGCTGCTGCACGTGCAGGAGCTCAAGGACGAGTCCTACGTGGAGGGCAACGGCGCCCCGCTGGCGATGATGTTCCGCTTTCGCCCGGGCATCCCCCCGGAGGTGTCCTTCGACTACGCGGACGAGGAGGCCTTCGTGCGCTACGAGGACCGGCTGCCCGCGCAGAACTACCTCGAGGAGCTGCGCATGTACCCCCGCACCGGGGCGCACATCCCGCAGCACATGAACGAGGCCCTGCAGGACTGGAACTACTGAGACCGACCGAGACAGGGGCCGTCCCGACCGTGATGCTGACCTCCGCCGAACAGCACCCGGGCCGCGTGCCGGACCGGGTCCTGCGCGATCTGCCCAAGGTGTGCCTGCACGACCACCTCGACGGCGCCCTGCGCCCGGCCACGGTGGTCGAGCTGGCCGCCGCCGCCGGGCACCGGCTGCCGGCCGAGGACCCCGAGGCGCTGGGCCGGTGGGTGCGGGAGAGCGCCGACTCCGGCTCGCTGCTGCGCTACCTGGCGACCTTCGAGCACACGGTCGCCGTGATGCAGACCCCCGAGGCGCTCGTGCGCTGCGCCCGGGAGTACGTCGAGGACCTCGTGGCGGACGGGGTGGTCCACGCAGAGGTGCGCTGGGCCCCGGAGCAGCACACCGCCGGCGGCCTGTCGATGGCGGAGGCCGTCGAGGCCGTCCGGCTCGGGCTCTCGGAGGGCGTGCTGGCCGCGGAGGACGCCGGCCACATCGTGTCCGTCACCCAGATCCTCTGCGCCATGCGCCACGCCGAGCGCTCCCTCGAGATCGCCCGCCTTGTGGTGGACAACCGGGACCGCGGCGTGGTGGCCTTCGACCTCGCGGGACCCGAGGACGGCTTCCCGCCCGCCCGCCACCGGGCCGCCTTCGAGCTGCTCGCGGACGAGCTGGTGCCCGTCACCCTCCACGCCGGGGAGGCCGCCGGCATCGAGTCGATCCGGGACGCGCTGGCCACGGGCCGCGCCCTGCGCCTGGGCCACGGGGTGCGCATCGCGGAGGACATCGACATCGACTACCTGGAGGACGTCGCCGTCGTCGACCTGGGCCGCACGGCCGAGTGGGTCCGGGACCGGGGCATCGCCCTCGAGGTGTGCCCCACGTCCAATCTCCAGACCGGGGCCGTGGCTGCGTTCGGCGGCGGTCCCGAGCGGCACCCGGTGGACATGCTCTACCGGACCGGCTTCACGGTGACCATCTCGCCGGACAACCGGCTGATGAGCGGGACCACGGTCACGGACGAGCTGGCCCTGCTCGTGAAGCACTTCGGCTACGGGCTCGAGGACCTGGAGCGGCTGCAGCGCAACGCCGCGGCCGCCGCCTTCCTCCCGCTCGAGGACCGCACCGCCCTGGACGGGATGATCACCGACGGCTTCGAGGGGATGCACGCATGAGCCAGGGGCACGGCACCGACGACGTAGCGGCGGGGCTCGGCGTCCCGGAGCGGACCGGGCAGCGCTTCGCGGAGCTCGTGGCGGTCATGGACCGGTTGCGCTCCCCGGGCGGGTGCGCGTGGGACGGGCAGCAGACCCACGAGTCCCTCGTGCGCTACCTGGTGGAGGAGGCCTACGAGGTGGTCGAGGCCGTGGAGGCCGAGGGCGGGCCGGCGGCCCACGCCGGGCTGCTCGTCGAGGAGCTCGGGGACGTCCTGCTGCAGGTGGTCTTCCACTCCCGGGTCGCCCAGGAGCGCCCGCGCGCCGAGGGCGGCTTCGACGTGGCCGACGTGCTCGAGGCCATCACCGCCAAGCTGGTCCGCCGCCACCCCCACGTCTTCGACGCCGGCGCCACCGGGGACGTCGCGGGGGAGCAGACCCTCGAGCAGCTGCACTCCCGCTGGGAGGACCTCAAGCGGGCCGAGAAGCCCGAGCGGACCGGGCCCTTCGACGGCATCCCGCCGCACCTGCCGGCCCTGGCCCTCGCGGAGAAGACCCTCGCGCGGGCCCGCAAGCACGACCTCGAACCCGCGGTCCCCGCCGCGGAGGAGCCCGGCGGCCCGCACACCGAGGAGGAGCTGGGCGAGGCGCTGTTCGCGCTCGTGCGCTCCGGCTCCGCCCGCGGGCTCGACGCCGAGCGGGCCCTGCGCGGGGCCGCCCGCGCGTACGCCGCCGCCCGGAACGGGGACTGATCCCGTCACGGCCCGCCCCGGCGGCCGGCCACCGGCGCCGAGTCGCTAGGCTGGAGCCGCCGGGGGCGCCCGGCTCCGCCGGTGCGGACCCTCGGCCGGTGCCCCGCACCGGGGCCCCGACCGCCCCACCACGCACGTTCCACCCACGTCAGCAACAAGCTCAGCACCAACGTCAGGAGCAACCCATGGCCATGATCACCGCAGTGCACGCCCGCCAGATCCTCGACTCCCGCGGCAACCCGACCGTGGAGGTCGAGGTGCTGCTGGAGGACGGCAGCTACGGCCGGGCGGCGGTGCCCTCGGGCGCCTCCACCGGTGCCTTCGAGGCCGTCGAGCGCCGTGACGGCGATAAGAACGTCTACCTCGGCAAGGGCGTCCTCGAGGCCGTGAAGGCCGTCGACGAGGAGATCGCCGAGGCCGTGATCGGTCTCGACGCGACCGACCAGCGGCTGGTCGACCGCACCATGCTCGACCTCGACGGCACGGACAACAAGGGCAGCCTCGGCGCCAACGCCATCCTGGGCGTCTCCCTGGCCGTGGCCCGCGCCGCCGCCAACGCCTCCGACCTCGAGCTCTACAAGTACCTGGGCGGGCCCAACGCCCACGTCCTCCCGGTGCCCATGATGAACATCCTCAACGGCGGCTCCCACGCCGACTCGAACGTGGACATCCAGGAGTTCATGATCGCCCCGATCGGCGCCGCGACCTTCTCCGAGGCCCTGCGCACCGGCGTGGAGGTCTACCACTCCCTCAAGGGCGTGCTCAAGGAGCGCGGCCTCGCCACCGGGCTGGGCGACGAGGGCGGCTTCGCCCCGAACCTCGACTCCAACCGTGCCGCCCTCGACCTCATCTCCGAGGCGATCGAGAAGGCCGGGTACACCGTGGGCACCGACGTGGCACTGGCCCTGGACGTGGCCTCCTCCGAGTTCTTCGAGAACGGCAAGTACAGCTTCGAGGGCAAGCAGCTCAGCGCCGCGGAGATGACCTCCTACTACGAGGAGCTCGTGCGCGACTACCCGATCGTGTCCATCGAGGACCCGCTGGACGAGGACGACTGGGCGGGCTGGCAGGCCCTGACCGCGTCCGTGGGCACCCAGGTCCAGATCGTGGGCGACGACCTGTTCGTCACCAACCCGGAGCGGCTGGCCCGCGGCATCGACGAGGGCGCCGGCAACGCCCTGCTCGTGAAGGTCAACCAGATCGGCTCCCTCACGGAGACCTTCGACGCCATCTCCCTGGCCCAGCGGCACATGTTCCACTGCATGATCTCCCACCGCTCGGGCGAGACCGAGGACACCACGATCGCGGACATCGCGGTGGCCACCAACGCCGGGCAGATCAAGACCGGGGCGCCGGCCCGCTCCGAGCGCGTGGCCAAGTACAACCAGCTGCTGCGCATCGAGGAGGAGCTCGGGGACGCCGCGCGCTACGCGGGGGCCTCCGCGTTCCCGCGCTACACCGCGAAGTGACCACCGGCGGCTGACCGGCCCCGCCGGCCCGTCGTCGTGCAGGGGGAGCGGCCGTTCCCAGCGGCGGCCGCTCCCTCCGTGAGCGCTACACTGGTCCCCGTCCCCGCCCTTCCCCCGTGAGGTCGCCATGCCCGCTCCCCGCCCGCGCACCACCCGCCTGCTCGGCGGGCGCGACGCCGCGCCGGGCACCCGCGGGCGCGACGGCGGGACGGGCGGCGGCCCGGGCCACGGGCCGGGCGGCGGGTCCAGCGCCGTGGGGTCGCCGGTCCCCGCCCGCACCTTCAGCGGGCGGTTCCTGATCCTCACCCTCGTGGCCGTGCTCATCGTGTTCCTGGCGGCGCCGACCACCAAGATCTTCCTCGAGCAGCGGGCGGAGATCGCCCAGCTCGAGCGCGCCATCGCCGACATGGAGGCCCAGCAGGCCTCCCTGGAGGACCAGGTGGACCAGTGGTCGGACGAGACCTACGTCAAGCAGCAGGCCCGGGACCGGCTCCTCTACGTGATGCCGGGGGAGCGGTCCTACCTCGTGGTGGGCGCCGAGGAGATGGACGGCGCCGTGGTGGACTCCTCGGCGGCGCAGGTCGAGGCCGAGAAGCCCGCCTGGGTGGACGCCCTCTGGCAGTCCGTGGTGGCCTCCGCCTACGAGGACGCCCGTCCCGCGGCGGGCACCGGAGCCGCCGGGGACACGGACACCGGCGGGACCGCGGACGCCGGCGGGGAACCGGCCGGCAGCGAGGACGCGGACACCGCCGAGGACGCGGACACCGACGCCGAGCCGGGCAGCACCGACGAGCCCGCGGCCCCCGGACAGTCGGGCAGCACGGACGAGCTCGGCGCAGGCCAGGACCCCGGCACCACCGAGCAGGCAGAGCAGACAGAGCAGAGCGTCCCGGCCGCCCCGGCGGACGGGGCCGGCGCGCCGCAGGACGCGGCGACGGACAGCCGCGGCAGCGCCGCGGAGTGAGGAACGGCGTGAACCCCCAGCACGGACACGAGCCCGGCGACCGGCCGGCCCCCGCACCCCGGGGACTCGGGGTGACGGCCGCGACGGTCGAGCCCACGGCCCTGGACCTCCAGGTGCTCTCCCGGCAGCTCGGGCGTCCCGTGCGCGACGTCGTCGAGATCCCGGCCCGGTGCACGTGCGGGAACCCGCTCGTGGCGGCCACCGCGCCGCGGCTGGCCAACGGCATCCCGTTCCCCACCGTGTTCTACCTGGCCCACCCCGTGATCACCGCGGCGGTGTCCCGGCTCGAGGCCGCCGGCCTGATGTACACGATGACGGACCGCATCGCCGAGGACGAGGCGCTGGCCGCAGCCCACCGGGTCGCGCACGAGGACTACCTCGCCGAGCGCGCCCGGGTCGGCGCCGCGGCCGGCACCGGGCCCGTCCCCGAGATCGAGGGCATCTCCGCCGGCGGCATGCCCGTGCGGGTCAAGTGCCTGCACGTGCTCGCCGGCCACGCGCTCGCGGCCGGGCCCGGTGTGAATCCGCTCGGCGACGAGACCCTCGACGCCATCGCCGAGTGGTGGACCCCCGACGCCTGCCACTGCGACCCCGCCTGGCGCGAGGCCTGAGACCCACCCGCCCCCGACACCCCCCGAGGACTCCCCATGCGCACAGGCGCCATTGACTGCGGCACGAACTCCATCCGACTGCTCATCGCCGACACCCGGGAGGAGCAGGGCCGCACGGTGCTCGACGACGTGGTGCGCGAGATGCGCGTGGTCCGGCTCGGCCAGGGCGTGGACGCCACCGGGTGGCTCGCCGAGGCGGCGCTCGAGCGCACGTTCGCGGCCACGGACGAGTACGCCCGGCTGCTGGCGGAGCACGGGGTGGAGCAGCTGCGCTTCGTGGCCACGAGCGCCACCCGCGACGCCGGCAACCGGGACGTCTTCCTCGCCGGGATCCGCGAGCGCCTCGGCGTGACCCCCGAGGTCATCAGCGGCGACGAGGAGGCCGAGCTGTCCTTCCGCGGCGCCGCGGCCGCCGTGGGCGGCACGGATCCGGAGGACCGGGTCCTGGTGATCGACCTCGGCGGAGGGTCGACAGAGTTCGTGCTGGGCAACGCCCAGGGGGTGCGCGCGGAGCGCAGCGTGGACATCGGCTGCGTCCGCCTGACCGAGCGCCACCTCGGCTCCAACCCGCCCACCGCCGCCCAGCAGGAGGCCGTGCTGCGCGACGTCGACCACGCCGTGGACGTGGTCCTGCAGACCGTGCCCCTCGCGGAGGCCACCCACCTCGTGGGCGTCGCGGGCACCATCACGACCGTCACGGCGCACGCCCTCGGGCTGTCCGCCTACGACCCCGCGGCCATCGACGGCGCCGCGCTGCCCGCCGAGCGGATCGCGCAGGCGTGCCGGGAGCTCACGGCCATGACCCGCGCGGAGCGCGCCGCGCTGCCCTACATGCACGAGGGCCGTGTCGACGTCATCGGCGGCGGCGCCCTCGTGTGGCGGCGGATCGTCGAGCGGGTGGGCGCCGCCACCGGTGGACGGGTGGACTCGGCGATCGCGAGCGAGCACGATATTTTGGACGGTATCGCCCTGTCCCAGGTCGGCTGACCCGCCCGGACCCCCCGACCCGGAAGGACTCATGTCTTCCAGTGCACCCCGCCACCGCCCCCCGCGCCACCGCGCCCTCACCCGGTGGGGCGCGGTGGGGGCGGCCTCGGCCGTGGTCGGCGCCGGCGCGCTGGTCCTGCCCGGGACGGGGCCGGCGCAGGCCCGGCCCCCGGAGCCCGGCCCCGCCCCCAGCATCCCGCTCGAGGACCCCGTCAGCGTGGCACCCACGCCCGGTGACGGCGCCACCCCCGCCCCGGACACCTCCCGCATCGCGGAGGACGGGATCCGTCCGCTGCAGTACTGGCTGGACGAGTACGGCGTGCGGGAGGCCTGGGCGGAGTCCACGGGGGAGGGCGTGCGCATCGCCGTCATCGACACCGGGGTGGACGGCTCGCACCAGGATCTGGAGGGCGCCGTGGTGGGCGGCACCGACGTCTCGGGCGGCGGTTCCGCCGACGGTCAGGAGGGTCTCGGCACCGAGCCCGAGCACGGGACCCTCGTGGCGTCCGTGGCCGCGGGCCGCGGCCACGTGCCCCCGGGCGGGCGGGACGACGACGCCCCGGGCCGGCCCGCCGGCATCGTGGGCGTCGCCCCGGACGCCGAGGTGCTCGCCGTGTCCACCTGGCTGGGCGACGAGAGCCCGGAGGTCCGCAGCGTCGACGAGCAGCTCCCGGACGCCGTCCGGTGGGCTGTGGACAACGGGGCGGACGTCATCAACATGTCGGTGGGCTCCAACGCCACCTCGTGGCCCGAGAGCTGGGACGAGGCCTTCCTCTACGCCGAGGAGAAGGACGTGCTCGTCGTCGCCTCCGCGGGCAACCGGGGGTCGGGGCTCGTCCAGGTCGGCGCCCCCGCCACCATCCCCGGCGTGCTGACGGTGGGCGGGGTGGGCCGCACGGGGGAGGCGAGCTGGGAGTCCTCCTCGCAGGGGATCTCCATCGCCGTGGCCGGCCCGTCCGAGGACATGGTGGGCGCCATTCCCGGCGACCGCTACGCCTCGTGGGCCGGGACGTCCGCGTCCGCTCCGGTCGTGGCCGGCACCGCGGCGTTGATCAAGGCGAAGTGGCCGGAGATGAGCTCCGCCCAGATCGCGAACCGCATCGTCTCCACCGCCCGGGACACCGGCTCGCCGGGCAAGGACCCGCTCTACGGCTACGGGGTTCTGGACGTCAGGGCCGCGCTCACGGAGGACGTCCCGGAGGTCGACCGCAGTCCCCTCGGCAGCATGGAGCAGTGGGTGCGGGTGCACCGCCGCAGCGCCGCGGCGACCCCCACGGCGGGCCCGGCCGAGAGCTCGGCACCCGTCACGGAGGAGGTCGAGGCGGAGGTTGCCCCGCCCGAGCCCGTTGCCCCGATCGACGAGACCGGGCTGCTGCCCGTCGTGGTGCTCGCCGGGTTCGGGCTGCTCGTGCTGGGCCTCACGGCGGGTGCCGTGGTGCACATCCGCCGCATCGTGGCCGCCGACCCGGACGGGGGCCCGGGCGGCCGTCCCTGAGGCGTGCGCCGGAACACGGTCCGGACGCCCAGGACGAGAACCGATATCGACAGCGTTCTGAGTAGACTCGGGGGCATGTCTTTCACTCAACTGGCCAAGGACCGTCCGCGCCTTCTGATCGTCGGCGGCGGCTACGTCGGCTTCACCGTGGCGCAGGAACTGCAGAAGCGGATCAAGGACTCCGGCGGAGTCGTGACCGTGGTGGATCCCAACCCGTACATGATGTACCTTCCCTTCCTGCCCGAGGTGGCCGGCGGCAACGTCTCCGCCCGCAGCGCGGTGGTGCCCCACCGGCAGCACCTCAAGGACTGCGAGATCGTCACCGGGCACGTGCTCGGGGTCGACCACGCGAACCGCACCGCGACCGTCAAGGGCATCGACGAGGGCGAGACCTTCGAGCTGACCTACGACGAGGTCGTCATCGCCGGCGGCTCCGTGACCCGCGCCTTCCCGATCGAGGGCCTCGCCGAGAACGGCATCGGCCTCAAGACCATCGAGGAGGCCGTGGCGGTGCGCAACTGGGTGCTCGAGCGCATCGAGGTCGCCTCCCTCACCACCGACGAGGAGGCCAAGCGCCGGGCGCTGACCTTCGTGGTGGTCGGCGGCGGCTACGCCGGCACCGAGACGATCGCCGAGATCGAGGACATGGCCCGCAGCGCCGTCGAGCGCAACGAGCGGCTCACGGTCTCCGACCTGCGCTTCGTGCTCATCGAGGCCATGGGCCGGATCATGCCCGAGGTCTCCGAGGAGCGCGCGGAGAAGGTCGTGGCGCACCTGCGCAGCCGCGGTATCGAGGTGCTTCTCAACACGTCGCTCGCCTCCGCGGTGGACAAGCACCTGAAGCTCGTCAACATGCAGGACAAGTCCCCGGCCGGCGAGTTCGGCACCGACACGCTGATCTGGACCGCCGGGGTGCAGGCGAACCCGCTCGTCAAGAGCACGGACTTCCCGCTCGACGAGCGCGGCCGCGTCCGGGCCGGGGCCGACCTGCGGATCACCGGCGACGACGGGCCCCTCGAGGGCGCCTGGGCCGCCGGCGACGTCTCCGCCGTCCCGGACCTCACAGGTGGGGGAGTCGGCGGGTTCTGCGTCCCCAACGCCCAGCACGCGGTGCGCCAGGCGCACACGGTGGCCAAGAACATCATGGCCGCCCGCGCGGGCAAGCCGCTCGAGGACTACTACCACGAGAACCTCGGCGCGGTCGCCGGGCTCGGCCTCTACAAGGGCGTGGCCAGCATCAAGGGCCTCCCCGGTCTGCCGGCGAAGGGCATCGAGTTCTCCGGTGTCGCCGCGTGGGCGATGCACCGGCTCTACCACGGCTACGCGATCCCCACCGTGGACCGCAAGGCCCGCGTCTTCACCGAGTGGGCCCTGAACTTCGTCTTCGGCCGGGACACCACCACGCTGCGCCACGAGCGGGACCCGCGCACGCGGTTCCAGACCGCCGCCGGCAAGGCCCCCGCCCCGCGCAAGGCCAACCTCTGATCCGATCCGTCCACCGCTCGACCCCGTCCCGGCCACGTGCCGCGGCGGGGTCGAGCCGTTCCGCGGGGCTGTGACGCCCCCGGCCCGGCCCCCGTGGCGCCTGCCCTGGGGCCGGCAGGCCGCCGTCCGTCAGTGGGTGTTCCGGGGGTGGGCGATCTCGCGGGCGTCCAGCTCCACGCCCAGCTCCTGGTGGCGCTCGAGCGTGACCGGGTGGGCGCCGGACGCGCTGCCGAGGTACTCGCGGTCGAGCTGCCGGCCGACCCTGCTGTGCAGGACGTGCAGATCGGCCAGGGACACCTCGGTCAGGTCGGCGGGGAACGCGTCCTCCGGCGCCAGGTACGTCCTGCCGGTGGGCCGGGCGACGACGTCGCTCATGCCGAGGTCGGCCGGCACGGCGTCGGGGTACACCCGCATTGGGCGGGGCCAGCGGGACGTCCGCATTCCAACGGGAACCGGTAGGACGGGAGAACGGGGTGGTGCACGGAAGCAGCCTCCTGCGGATGCGACGACATCGCGGCCGGCTGCTCGACCACCGTGCCAGCGTACTGGATCCTGCGATCGGCCGACAGGCGCGGCTCCCGGCCGCGGCCCCGGCCCGTCCCGGTGCTGGGAGCGGGACGAGGCGATAGGGTGGGCGGCGTCCCGGTGACGCGTCCGGGACCGGCCCCCATAGCCCAATCGGCAGAGGCAGCGGACTTAAAATCCGCTCAGTGTCAGTTCGAGTCTGACTGGGGGCACGAAAATCCGCGGAAATCCGCGGGAGCTGACTGAGCCGGTCACCGCCATCGGTGGCCGGCTCGGTTTTTATCCGGTGTTTTCAACATAGAACCCGCACCGAGGCCCCGTCAGCACCATGCCGGCGGGGTTTTTGTGGTGTCCGGATGTGTGCAGATCAGGGCCAATGTGCTTGTGCATATATGTGGAGGGGCGTACTCCTTAATACAGCAGGGCGAACCTAACACTCCACTCGCAGATTCCACCCCGAAGGATCCAATCCCATGGCGCACATTGCCCTCTTGAACATCACTACCTCCGACATCCGCCCGAGCGGTCTGGCCGACGTCTCTGTGACCTTCACCCTCCGCGAGGGCATCGACGTCGAGGCCTTCGCCGCGGAGTACAAAACCTTCCGCCGGCACCTCGCCTTCAGCCGCACCGCGGTGCAGTACTCCAGCACCTTCCTGATCTCCGGCGCGCTGGCCGAGCAGCTCAACGGCATGACCGACATGCCTGGCCGCTACGTCGCCCGCCGCGACGATGCGCTCAACGTCGCCAAGCTGCGCGAGGTCCTCGGCGTTGGCTACCACGTCGCCAGCTACGCCGCCGGCATGGAGAACGACGAGGACGAGCTCCGCAAGGTCGCCGAGTGGGCCGGGCTCACGCTCATCGGCCGGCACCGGGCCGTGGTGGACTTCTTCGCCAACGCCTGCACGCAGGGCACCGAGCAGAGCGTGAAGCTGTCCGAGCTGAAGGCCGCCTATCTGGAGTGGACCATCCTCAACAACCTGCGCCGGCTGGACGCCTTCGACCTGGAGCATGCCGTCCAGGGCCACGGCTGGGGCATGGTCGCCTTCTCTCCCAAAGGGCGCCGCCACATCGTCGGCATGTCGCTCAACGAGCCCGCCCCGACCGTGGAGACGGTGCGCGACCCCGAGGCCCGCACGGTGGAGACCATCGTCACCCGCAACGGTGTGCGCACCGCCTCCACCCTCAAGCACGTCCCCGCCGCCCGGCCGGTGGCCGAGCGTCGCACCGCGACCCTCGGCACCGAGGTGGTCCACTACATCACCCACGACGGCCTGCCCGTGAAGGGCCCCAAGCACCTCCCCGCCTGCTCTACCGCCACCCCGCGGGGCCGGATCGTGGTGACCCGGCCCCGCGTCTACTAGCTCCACCGCCCGTCGCGTCGGGCGCCGGTTCGTCTGGCGCGGCGGGCAGCACCTCCCTCCCTCTCCGCCTTGAAAGGCTCTCCCTGCCATGAACAACGTGATCATTTCCCGGACCCGCATCGTCCCCGGGCTCACTGCCCCCCGCATCTCCGACACCGACCGCGTGATTCGCGTACTCGCCCACAACGAACCCTTCCGAGGCCGCGGGGTGGTCTACTCCCTGGCCATTCTGGACGGCGACGATCACCGTGCCATGCTGCCGGCCGCGGGTGCCCTCCCGGCCGACGGCCTCGACGAGCTCTACTTCAACCCGGACATGCGCCCCGCCCGCTGGGTGGGTTTCCACCGGATCCCGGCCGGGGCCGCGATCCTGCCGCGGCTGCGCCTGCTTCACTACTTGGCCCACTCGACCGGGGAGTACATGACCGGCGCCTCCGGGCGCGCGGTGTGGACGTGGTCCCCGTGGACGGTGGGACGCGGTGACCACACCGCCCCGGCTGTGGTGACCGTCGATCTGGACGCGGTCGACGTGCTCGAGCTCGTTGCGAACGGCGGTGCGCGATGAACCTCGTGTTCGACATGCTGAACTAGGGAGACGGGTACGACGGCAAGCCCGACGTCCGCGCGTTCATGACGTGGGCCCCGGACAGGGTCACGGACCCGATTCCGACACCGGGGTCCAAGCTGGCGGACCTGCTCGACTTCGACGTCTACGTGGCGGCCCGCTGGCCGGAAGATTCCGAACCGGCCGTCCGGACCCGGTTCGCCTGCGCCGTCCCTGACGAACACGCCCCGGCGTACCTGCTGCTCAACGGCATCGGCGTCCCAGGGCTGGTCGGTCTGGATCAGTGGTTCGACTGGGCCTATCGGGTGTTGTACGACGACGACGCCCGCATGGACGCCCCGACTACGCAGGCGCCTGACCCGACCGACCTTCACCCCAGGAGAATCCCATGACCACCGAAACCGACACCGACCCGACCGACCAGGAGCCCACCCCAGTGCAGCAGATCGCCGCAGCACGGGCCCAGGCCCTTGAAGCCGCCCGCACCGCCCGTGCCCGACTGGAGGAAGCCGAGGCCGTCGTGGACGCCCGCAGGGCCGACTACGACGACGCCGTGGCGCAGGTGCGAGCCACCGGCCTGACCGTTGAGCAGACGGCCGATGCGCTGCACACGTCCAAGACCGGCGTGCACGAGTCCCGCCGGCGCCGGGCCCGGAGGCGGGTCGACGACTGACGCTGGACACCATAAGAGCACCGACCGCCAGTCCTACGACGCTCACTGCGAGAAGAATCCTGTGACCGAACAGCAGACCTCGACGGACTACCGGGCGAGCGTCGCCTTCGCCCGCTTCGCTGCCTACTACTTCGGCACCCGACTCCGCAGTGACGACGACTACGACGCCATCGTCAATGCGAGATACGAGGCTGCGTCGCCTGTGGCCGCCCGCCGAGTGGAGTCCAGGAAGACGGCCGGCGAGCACGCTGATGGAGCACACCTGGCCGCCACGCTGGACACGGTGGCGGAGCGGCTCGCCACCACGACGCCGGGCAACTCCGTGCACCTGGCCTGGCAGCCAAAACTTGAAATCCTCGCTACGGCGATCCCTGCGACACCGGAAATCGAACCGGTTATCGCCGAAAAAGCTGAGGATCGGGCCTGACCGCCCAGACCTGAGCCAGTCATGTCTTGCACCCGGTGGAATGGGGCTGATTTGGGCCTGGCACCCGGTCCGCACACATAGATGCCACGGGCGCTGCGACGGACGCAGCCCCGCTGGAAGGTGCCACCCTGATGCTCTCCTCCATATACAATCAAGCCTTCGCGATAAGCGAGTCCACGCTGGACCGTCCGGCCCGCGTCGAGCTGCCTCCAGGGGTATCCGCGGAGCGCGCCGTCGCCGTGCTCTTGCTCACTGAGGCTCGACGGGTGACGGGCCAGGAGATCCCGTCCTCCCCGGCCCTGCGAGCCGCGGCCGCGGTGGTTTCGGGAGCACTGAGGGACACCCGGGGTGAGCGCGTGCGCGCCTCCGTCTCTCGCGCCTGCGCATAGGTGTAGCTGACCGTCTCCGAGCTGCGGCTCCCGGGACGAAAAAGCGCCCAACCTCAACCCGTTTTCGAGGTGCGAGGCGGGGCGTGTTGGTCGCCCTGATGCCCGGGCAATCCATGCAAAGGTTCGGGTATGACGAACATCGAGCAGCTCCACCAGCACATCGGCCGTCGTGTCCATGTGGAGGCGGGCGTCTATAAGCCGACAGGAACCCTTGAGGCGGTCCAGGCACAGACGTTCGACGTGGGAGTCTGGGGAGGTCCGCCCGTGACGAAGACGTCCGGCTGGCTTGTCCGCATAGACGGGAAAGACTACGAGGTGGGCACGAGTCCCGAAGTGATCAAGATTCTGGACTGACCTCCGGACTGATGCACGGATAGGTGACGGGTGCGAGGGCGCTGCGTGATAGGCCGATCCCGGGTTAGTTCACGCCGCGTCAGCACGCAGGAACCGGAACAGGGCCCGTCCGAGCAACGAGACGACGTTCTGCTGCACCCGGTCCTCACCGAACAGCTGGTCGTTCATCTGACTCTGACTCGTCGCGTTGGAGATAGCCGCGTCCAACACTGAGTTTCTCAAGTCAGGGCTGCCCATGAACTGGGCTTCGGTGTTGTTCATGGCCTGGGCGACGAGCTTCTCGTCCTGGCACATTGAGTTGATTTGCGAGGCGACAAAGTTCTGAAGAACAACCTCCGGGAAGTCGGCGCCGAAGATCTCGTTGAGCCGCTCCACGACCTCGGCCAGGGCGACCATCTTGGCGTCGCGGGTCTGACCTGAGCCGACGGCGGTGATCGGGTGGAGCTCGGTCACCTCGTCCGCGGACAGCTCGATGTCGTTGGCCTCGCCGCGGGCTCGGCTGATCGCGTCGACAAGGTCGATGCTGGCCAGGTCCAGGACCTCGGAGCGCTCGTGCCCTTGGCCACCGAGCAGCCGCACTCGGTGGTGAACGCGGCGTCGTCGATGACGAGCTGACGGGTCTCCACGACCGTGCGCTTGGTCTGGTACTCGACGACGGTCACGGTGTGCTCCTCACGGGTGGGTGCCTGCGCCTTCTGCGGCGCCTGCTTTGCCTCCCATGTGTGCGGACCTCCCGCTCAGCCGCGACCCTCCCGCTCCGCCTGGCGCCGCGCCATCCGGGCGCGCTCCATCTGACGCACCGCCTCTGCCTGTGCCTCGTCGGTGAACGCTTCGGCGAGCTCGTCGCTGGCCCCGACCAGGGTGGTGATGTTGAACAGTTCGGTGGTGCGTTCGGCCAGCCGGCCCAGGGCATCCAGGGAGAAGCTGGTCAGGCCCGTGCAGTCCAGCAGCGCCTCCTGCGGCGGCAGGTCCCGGCCGGTGAACGGTGCCAGCAGCGCGGTGACCTGCTCGGGCTCCAGCAGCTTGTCCGGCATGGTGATCGTGACTGGGAGGAGGGCGTCGGGGCCCGGCTTCAGGTGGGTGAGAGCCATCTTGATCATCTCGCCGAGCACCTCGATGAGCTGTTCGGCTGTCAGGGAGCTGGACAGCGGGTCGCCGACGATCTTGCCGCGGGAGGACTCCAGCTTCGGGAATCCGGAGGGCCGGTGGTCGTGGACGCTCGGGGTCTGGGTGCCGGTGGGCCACACGCGGAAGCGGGCGAGGTCACCCCGGTATGTGAAAACGAAGGGGCGACCGGACAGCACACCGGTGGCCGTGAGCGGGATGGCACCGAAGCGGTGCAGCGACCCGTCCTCGTCGCGGCGAAACCGCAGTCCCGAGTGGCGGGATTCCAGGGCGGTGACGACTTCTGCGTGCGCGCCGTGCTCGACAGGGGGTTCGTGCTCCACGGGGGTCTCCTCGGGGTCCGACCTAGATGCAGTAGCCCAGGTCATAGCCCATGTGTACCGACTGGCCCTGTGGTTATGCTGAGACAGCCCTATGGGCTCTCCAATGGATTCTCCGCCGGTGTCACTCCCAGCCGGTCGGTGACCGCCAGGGAGTGACGCCCATGGCTTCTAGTGCTCGTACTCGGCGGCGAGCTCGCGGGCGGCGGCCCAGACGTGCTCGTCCGTGGCGTTCAGGGGCACCTCGACGGTGCCACTCCAGGGGCCGCAGTGGTTGACGTTGGAGGGGACGATGTCGGCCCGATCCAGGGTGCGCTCGGCGCAGGCGAGGTCGGTGATGACGATCTCGTCGTCGTTCCAGAAGCCGCTGACCCGCCACTGCACGTCGGTGGCCTGCTGTCCGGGGTCGAGCACGAACACATCCTCGGGGCCGGTGAGCTCGCTCAGCTGGTCGGCGACGAGCTCGCCGCGCTCCAGCTTGCCGGACTCCAACAGGTGCTGGCTGAGCTGGTGCTCCTCGGCTTCGGCCGGGGTGAGGCCGTGCTCGCCGGTGAACTCGGCGTCGTCGATGACGAGCTGACGGGTCTCCCTGATGGCGCGGGTGACGGTGTACTGGACGACGGCAACGAGGTGCTCCTGGGTGCTCAGCGGGCCCGCTGGGCGGACCCCTACACACCTCTCATGTGTGCGGAAGGACTACGCGGCCAGGCGCCGGCGGGAGTGCCAGCGGGTGCCGGTGAGGATGTCCATGCCGACGTGCTCGTCGGTCAGCTCTCCGGCGCGGACGCGGAGCTCGGTCGTCGTAGTGATCATGGGTCCTCCTGGGCTCGAGCCCCTGGTGCCGGCTGCCAGATGGCGAACCTGTCCCAGCCCATGTGTGCGGACGTGTCGCGGCCCCGGTACGCAATTGCACACCGGGGCCGCGGCACGCCGTCCAGATCAGAGGGTGGTTGCCGCCAGTCGGTACATGAAGGCCGCCATCTGATCGCGCAGCACCGGCCGCCCGGGGCCGAAAATGCGGGTTCCGCCGGCAGCCGCCCACCCGTTGGAGACGCCCATGTGGGCCAGCCAGGCGATCTCCTTGTAGAAGACGTGCCGGGTGGACACGTCGGTGAACGGGGACTTCGCCGGCGCGGTGTACTCCGGAGACCCGGCCAGCCGGTACCTGAAAGCAGCCATCTGGTCGCGCAGCGCGTCCTGGTCCGGCTTGTAGAGGCGGGTGCCGTTCGGACCGGCCCAGCCGGTGGAGATCTTCTGCTCGGCGAGCCAGGACATGTGCAGGTAGAAGGCGCGGCTGGTGGCCACGTCGGCGAAGGGCGAGGTCGCCGGGGCGGTGTACTCGGGGGAGCCCGCCAGGCGATAGAGGAAGGCGGCCATGATCTCCCGGGTCACCTTCGCGTTGGGCCGGTACTGCCTGCCGGAGGGGGTGTTCCAGCCGCCGGAGATCTCGGCCTCGGCCAGCCAGGCGATCTCCTTGTAGAACACGCGGGTGGTGGCCACGTCGACGAACGGGGAGATCCACGGGCCGCGGTACGGGGCGCCGTCGGCCATGGAGTGGTCCATCTTCAGCGGTCCGTGGCCGCCGTCCTTGTGGACCCACACGGTGTTGCGGGCGTCGGTGAAGTGGCTGGTGTGGATTCGCTTCCTCGCGGGAGTGACCACGCCGGTGCGGGTGGGGATCACGGACTGGCCCAGCGAGTTCTGGTGAAGCAGGCGCTTGGCGTGAGGGAGGGCGAGGAAGGAGAAGTACCGGGGGTTGCGGTTCGTGTCCGGCTTGGGCAGCGCGAAGGTGCGCACCGTGGCGCCGGTGGCAGGATCCACTTCCAGCACCTCGTCGGCCGTGGCGACGTAGAGCAGACCCTCGAGCACGGCGAGCCCGGTGAAATGCACCCCAGGCATCTCCTGGCGCCGCAGGACGGTTCCCGCGGCCGGGTCGAGCGCGAACAGGATGGGCGCTGCGGCTCCGTCGCTGTTGTCGGCGGCCGGGCGGGTGGCACCGAAGACGGTGGACCCGATGCTGGCCAGGTGGCTCACGTAGTGGCCGGGAAACAGGTCCAGGCGGGTGCTCATCCTCTGGGTGGCGGCGTTGAAGATGCCCACGACGCCGGTAGATCCGGCCGGGGCAGTGCCGTCGTAGCCGATACCCGCCGGTGCGGCGCCGAACACGGCGTGCGTGCCGGTGGCGGTCCACGCATTGGATCGGACCTGATCGGTGACCCCCAGCTTCTTGTACGACAGCGGGTCCGAGACGGGGGATACCGTCTGGTGGGCGTAGATGGTGGTGCCGTCGGAACCAGCGGCGAAGAAGAGTGTCTTGCCGACGACCGCCATTCCCCAGACGGGACCGAGGCCCTGTTCGGGGATCGAGGCGTCGATCTTCCCGGTGTCGATGTTGGTGGCGGTCAGGCCGGATCGCTCGTGGAGGGGTCCGTCGCCTCCGTAGAGGACGTTGGCCGCACGGTCCACGGTGGTCGACCCCGGGTGGGTGCTGCCCCACCGGTTCACCCCGTAGGCGGGCTCCCGCTCGCTGAAGCCCCAGATCTCACGGCTGGGGTCGGCGGCGACGTAGAGGCCGGTGCGCGCGGCGGCGTCGTTGGCGGCCGTGGCGCGGGGCAGGCTGGTGGCCGCTGCGGGGGTCAGGGCGCTGGACAGGGCGGCGCCACCGCCCAGCAGGGCTGCGGCGGACAGGAGGGTGCGGCGCGACGGTGCCAGGGTGTTCTTGGACAAGGGGGAGCGACCTTTCGAGTGGGGGCGGGGAGAGATCTGCTACTGCCTGGTGTGCGGTTGCAAAGCTCGTCGCGCCCGGATTGGCCACCGGCGCGGAGGCCTGGCTACAGGATTTTGCGCAGGTGGATGAGCGTGTCCCAGGAGATGATCTCCGCGTCGAGTGGGAGCGCCAGTGAACGTCCGATCCCGAACAGGCTCACCAGGAGGCGGCCCATCAGCACGGCCTCCATCAGGAAGATCGCCCCGCTCGTCATCTCACGCATCAGAACTGCCCCAGTCCTTCTTCGGAGAACGGGTGGCAGTCCTCGATCACCGAGTTGTAGAGCTTGGCCGCGCTGCCCGGCGTCGAGCCGGGCCCAGAACGCCTCGTCGGCGGACTTGGTCTGCTCGCGTGTCTTCGGGGTCATCGCGTTGACGGCCTCGACGCGGTCCTCCTCCTCGGACGCCGCGATGAGCTCGTTCAGCTGTCGTTCTTCGCGGGCCAGCTGGTACTTGCGGTGGTAGCCGGTGCGGTTGCGCTGGCGCTCCAGGCGCTTGCCCTCGGCCGGGCGCGTGGGCCAAGCCGCGGTGCGGTGTCCGGTCGTGTCCCGGTGCGCGGCCGCTTCGTCCAGGTCAACCAGGAGCGGGTTGCATCCGGTGACGGTGCAGCGCTGGCGGGTGGTGGCCATGATCTCCTCCTGGGGCGATCAGCCCCCGGCCTCGCGTGTCCCGGCCCGAGTCAATAACGGCATGCCCTCTTGCAATCAGCGAACGTGGAAACGCAGGACAGCCGTCAACGTTCGTTTCTTCTATCCATCGGTGGCGTTGGGTTCCCGTTCGCGCACCTCTCACAGCGGCGTCCACGCAGTCGTCAGCTCTCAGCCGTGTGCCCTGAACTTGGCGCAGTGAGGAGCAGTGTTTTCCAGCACGCTGGTCGATCCTCGGTTCGGGTCTGCACACATAAGAGCCGCCACCGAACCGGCCTTTTCAGGAGAAACCCTATGACCACCCCGAGAATTGAGCTGGCTGTCGCCGTGCTCAGGATGACGCGCCTCAGCGACAGAACCTACGTATACCGCTTCGTCGAAGCGGTCGGTCAGAACACCGACCCGTACCACCAGGCCCTTCAGAAGCTGCGGACGGTGCTCTGTGAACACCCGCAGGTGTCCCACGAGCTGGTGATCAACGAGCGCGCCCTCGACGCGGCGACCGTGACGATGATGCACGCCGCTGGCTTCACCGACTACACGCTGCTGGACGCCGAGCAGACCCAACAGGCGCTCGACGACGCGGAGGACCAGCCATGACCACCCTCACCGTCGAGCAGGCCGTCGTCACCATGACCGTCACCCGCGGCGACGGCACCAGCTATACCACCCGGATCACCGACAGCGAGGTCGCCACCAACCCGCTGGCCCAGGCCGCCGCCGTGGCATCGTCGCTCGTGCGGGTGCGCCCAGAGATGACCGTCTCCGTCACCGGCAACGCCGAGGCGCGGCGCCAGCACGCCCGTCGGCGGGACCCGTTCTGGTTCCTCGGGCAGAAGCCGTGCACCTGCCCGAAGACCTATCGGCTGCTCAAGTCCTCCTACCGGTCCGGTGAGAAGCCGCGGCCGTTCGTCCAGGACATCACCGACCTGCAGGCCGACTGCCCTCGCTGCGCCTACCTGGCCGCCGAGCAGACCGCCTGACCGACCGCGCGGGATTGCGCTCGCACGTCGCTACGCTGGCGACATGGCTCAGACAGGCGTGATCGAAGCGGTGCTCTGCTGATGCCGGCCGACGAGTTCCTTCGGGCGGCCGGCTACTCGTTGCTGTTGGCCGGGTTTCTGTTCCTCATCCGCTGGTGGGTCGAGACCCGCGGCAAGGACCGGGGCGCCCGGGACCGCACGATCGCGATCGTGCTGGTGGCCGCCGCACTGCTCTGCACGCTGGTCGCCATCATGCTCACCCCGGGAGACAGCTGATGCCGACGTCGCTGCAGCTCAACCTGCTCGCTCTCGGGTTCCTGACCGCCGGGCTGGCGTTCTTGGCGCATGGCCTGGTCGAAGGCAAGGGCACGATGCCCAAGGGCCGGGGTCGCCGTGCTGCCGCGGCGCTGTTCGCCGTCTCGGCGGCGCTGTTACTGACCGCCGGCGGCCTCCTGATGTCCGGGGACTGAGCGCCTTCGGGCTGGCCGGCTCCGTGGCGGCCCCGCCAACACGTCGGGGCCGCCACGGGCGACGAGCGCCGACAGGGGCGCTGTACGCGGCGAGACCACGCCCCCCGACGTGGCTCGCGCTGTGTCGGGCCGCTCGCAGCGGCTCGCCGACATCTCCAGCTTAGAGAGCCCGACCGCGCCACGGCAGCCCCATTTCTGTGCACAAGCATGGGTTCAGCGGAGCTGCGGTCTAGGCGACTTCGGCGCCTCGACGATCCGCAGACCCGGCACGTCCTCGGCCACCCGGTAGGCGACCGCCCGCCACCAGCGGGCGGTGGGCGCCAGCGGTGCGGCCGGCAGCTCGAGGGCCGGCATGTCGGTGTCACGGTCGTAGACCTCGAAGACCGGGTCGGACCCGGCGTGCTCGAGCAAGTGGGCGGCCAGCTGATCGGCGACCTCGGCGGTGTACGCCTCGATCCGCTCCACGTCGTCGCGCACCCCCTCAGGGATGGGCCGCCGGCCGGACTCCCAATCGTCTACCGCGCGCAGCCCGACGTTCAGGGCCGCCGCGAGCTGCTCGCGCGACAGGCCCAGCGCCTCGCGCACGACCCTCAGCTCGATCGGCGTCATCCGACCGTCGGCCGGCACCTGCGCCTCCGGGGGTGGCTGCGGGCGGGACTGTGCCCAGGCGGCCAGACCCTCGCTCATGAGCCCTGCACCGTTTCACCGGTGTCGTCGTCGGGATGGGCGGCGCCGAAGGCCCAGTTCCACGGAGTGGTCAGGAAGTCGTAGGCGTCCTGCGGGAAGCCATCGGCGTCGATCAGGTCCCGGGCCGCGAGGGCGATCAGGGCGTGGGCCACGGGCATCTGAAAGCTGGTGGCGGTGGCTGCGGCGGCGTGCTCCAGGGCGTCCCCGGACGGGGGAGCGGAGTCCGGGTGGGTGTGCCGGTGCATCTGCAGGAACAGGTCGGTGGCGATCGCCTGGGACAGGTTCCGCCACGAGCCGAGGATGAGGTCTAGAGAAGCCTGGCGTCCGGCGGCGGCCGCGGCGCGGACGGCCAGCTTCACGGCGGCCTGACCGAGCGCGTCGTAGTCCACCTCGACGGGAGTGTTGTCGGTGACGAACTTCTGGTGCAGCTCGGAAGCCTTGCGCAACGCCTGCGACTGCTCGAGGCCGATGTCGGCGGCCTTCTCGAAGACAGCTTGGACCTGCGAGCCCTGGGGGCCGGCCGCGGCGGCGAGGATCTCGGGGGTCTGCCAGGTGGGGGTGCTCATCGCACGGTACTCCTCGGGGAGTCGGAGGCGGTGAGCGACGTGTTCGCACGGTGCCTGCTCGTCGCACCGTAGCAGTCGTCCCAACGGCGACAACAGAACCTATAAGAGCAGGGAAGCGTCTGGCCGCGTTCGCTACTCGAGCCTGACGATCGCCCGATTGATGTCCTCGAAACGCTTCTGGCAACCATAAGAGGCGAGGACCTTCAGCGCGTCCTCGGCGTTGAAGTCATCAGGGCCCACCAGCCAACGGCCAACCTCGCCGTCCAGGTCAGAACCGAGCCGGCCCAGCGGCAGCGGGTCCATCACGGAGAGCATGTTCGCCTCGGCGGCGAAGCCGGTGGGGCCGGGGAAGTTCACCGTGACGCGACCCGCTGCCTGGATCTTAAGCACCAGGCGGTTCGGACCCTCGAAGCAGTACTCCCCATCCACCTCGGCGTCCGGTGCGGCACCGAACTGGGCGCGGAACGCCGCGGCGGCGCGCTCGGTCGGGGTGTAGTCGTAGGCGGGCTGGGAGTCCATGTCGTGGAAGAGAGGGCCCCAGTCGCCGGTCGCCTCGGCCAGGGTGATGGCCGGCGCGCCGAGCTCGAGCTCGGCCTCGGGGTGGTCCTTGGCTGCGAAGCGGCCGTCGGTGGCGCGCGGGTGCTGGTGGTCTACGAAGGTCGTCATGCCCGGAATGTGTGCGGCTGGTCCCGGCAGCGGGCACGGCGCCGCCCCGCGGCCCGGTGCGAGCGGCGGGGCGGTAGTTCAGCGGGTCACGAGACGGTAGGACTTGTCCACGGCGCGCAGCTCGTCGGCCTGCTTCTGAGTGGAGACGTAGATCGGCTCCTCGCCCATCAACCACAGCCGCACCGGAACCTCGCGGTACGGGGACTTTGCACGCAACGCGCGCAGGGTGTCCACTTCCACGTCAAGGACCGAGGCGGCATGGCGCAGAGCCTCGTCTGCGGAGTCGGCCGATGCCTGCTGGTTGTGCGCTGTCGTCGTCATGGGAACACCCCTCCTCTGGGAAGTTCGTACGGTCATTGTCCTCCTCCTGCCTGGGAGTCGTCCACGCCAGGGGAAACGCTGCGCGGGCGGGCAACCGTGGGATCACCGTGGACGACCTCGCGCACGAGCCCCGAGTACCGTTCGGCGACGACGGCATCGAACATTGTGAGGTCCGCGGTGGGCGCCATCCTCGACTCCAGCAGCTCGTCGATCGCCTTGTCCCCGAACCGCTGGCGGACATGGGGCTTGCCCTCCGAGGCGGCGTCGAGGGCCCATTCGGCGCGCTTCCACCACTGGTCGGCGCGGTAGACCCGGTAGGCCACGTAGGCGATCGCCAGAGGCAGCAGCGCCGCCCACGGAGACACTCGGGCCAGGACGTCGTCGTAGAACCGCCACCACCGGTCTACGAGGTCACGGAACCAGTCCATCCACCCGACGTTGAGGCCGAGCACGTACAGGGCGATCGCCAGCACCAGCGCCACAGTTGCGGTACGGATCCACCACCGCAGCGGCACAGCCTTGAGGCTGCGCCACGTGCGGTGCTCTAGACCGGTGAGCCGCCGGTCGATGCGCACCCGGACCGTCGGGCGCGGTGGAGGCGGAGAGTGGTCGGTCATGGGGCAACCTCCGGGCTCGAGTCGGGCACTGGTAGAGCGTACCGGCGGGCCCGGACGATCTTCGCCGGGTCGCTGCGGGCTCGCTCCCCATGTGTGCGGACGGACGAGAGACGGCCCCGCTGGCTACGCTGAGGCACACGGTGAGGCAGGCAGGAGGAGTCGATGGTCGCGGAGCCGCAGGGTCGAGACTCCGGGGCGCCGAATAAACGCAGGACGTGGCTGTGGTTGCTGGCCGCCTGGTTCTTGTGGACCTTTGTCGCCGACGAACTCCTCGAGGCGGCCCTGGCCTGGATGGTGGCCATCGGCGGCTACGGGCTCTCCAACGCTGTGCTCGGGTTGCTCACCCTCGGGGTGTGCTTCATCGGGATTCAGCGCACCCACGTCCGGCACGCCAGACTGGAGGCCGAGGGCGACCCGGATCCGCTGCCGGCGGTCTATGACTACGTGACCCAGGCCCAGGGCGGGGTCTTCATGGGGTGGGGTGCCGCGGTGCTGGGATGGGCAATCCCGCTGCTGCTGCTGATTTTTGTCGGGCCGCTCTCTGCCCTGACGCCGGCGCCGATCCTCGGCACGACCGCGCTGATCTACGGCCGGATGGAGATGGCTCACGCCCGGGCCATGGACGCCCGCCGCGGGATGCCGCCGGCGGTCGCCGGCCCCGGATGAGGTGACGCCCACCGGCGCCGGACCGTGCGACGATGCGAACAAGCAAGGTGCTGAGCGTGAAGGAGTGCAGCGTGTCGAGGCGATGGCAGCAGGCGCTCTTCCAAGCTGCGATCATCGTCGCCCTCATCGTGGGGCTGCGCCTGATCCTGGGCGAGTGGAACTGGTGGATGACCGCGATCGGTGCGGCCGCGTTGCTGCTGAACAACCTGTGGTCCTCGGGGGCTCGTCGCGGCCAGGATACCGACCCGCAGGAGAGGCCATGACACCGGACCGGTCCCTGCGCGGGCACCTGATCGCGATGCTCGTCGGCGCCGCGGACGAGACCACCAGCCAAGACCGAGGAACGGCAATGGCCAGAGCGTGCGTGGTGGTCTGACGTGCTGATCGACGCGGTGAGCATCTTCGTGACCGTCGTTGTCGGATTGCCCTACGGGTGGGGTGCGGCCGTCCTGGTCGGCGTGGTGGTTGTTTCCTTGGGATTGTGGTGGAAACTCGGTCCGTTCTGGACCCGGCAACAGCGATCGCGGATCCGCCGGCGAGCCCAGCAGCATGCCGGCGACCGGCAGGTGTAGGTCGTGTCGAAGGTGATGTCGTGGCGGATGCTCCAGGTGATCCTCGGCATGGGCGCGGTGGCGGCGCTGTGGTGGGCGGTGGGCAGCGGCGAGCCTGCGGGGTGGGCGATCTTCTTCTGCCTGTGCTCGATGATCATCTCCGTGAGCACCTTGGCCGGCCGCGCAGCTCGTCGGAAGGAGCGGGCCGTGTCGAGGGCGCGTCGGTGGTACGTAGTGTTCCTGGGGCTGATGCTCGCTGTGTGCATCTGGCTGGGTTTCGAAGGGGCCCTGGGTGCATGGTTCACCGCTGTCGCCTCCGCCTGCCTCATCGCCTCGGTCGTCCAGCAGGACAGGCGAGCCCGTCGTCAGCGTCCGGATTAGCTGACGCAGCGTGAACGTCTCGGGTTCAGTTGTGGAGCAGCGTGGCGTTAGCTGGCGCACCGACTCGGGAGCATTTGTGACGGCATCCCGGGTACGACCGTAACGATTGCGAGGTCAAGCCCTAGCCACAGCGCGGTCGACGAGGTGGGGTTGGTGACACTGGGCCCGTGGGCGCCGCTCGACGCCGCCTGCAGTTCCAGATCCCATCCACTGCACGCGCCGTGGACAGCATCCGGCCCGTCCGCGGCACCCTGTCACGAGGACCGATCATGCACACCACCCAGCGCATCGCCGCCGCGGCCGCCGCGGCACTGCTCTTCGCCGCCACGCCGGCCGGCGCGACCAATCATGAACCCGCCCCACCGACCGAGCAACCGGCCGAGATGCAGTGGCCGCCGGCCAGCACCCATGGGAAGTTCGTTCCCTTCCCAGAAGAGTTCCAGCAACCCATGACCTTCCCAGCCTGCGACTCCGAGGTCACCCTCGTACCCGGCGACGTCGACGAGCGCGAGTACCGCGCCCTGGTCGATACCGAGGGGAACACCGTCGTGCAATTCCGCGGGGCTTCCACGGTCGACATCACCCGCGCCTCCGACGGAGCCATGTTGGACGAGGTCGATGCCTCCGGCGAAGGGGTCGAAATTTTCAGTGCCGACGGGGAATCCATAACTTTCGACTGGGCCGGACCTGCTGTCGTGGTCGCCTTCGATGAGGTTGAGACCCAAGAGTTCGCCGAGGCGGGGCTGCCGCAGGCCTTCCTCTATCTGTCCGGGGAGTTGACCGAGACCGTCACCTTCGAGTCCGAGTTCCAGCCCGGTGAAGAAGTGCCGCCAGTGGCATCAGCAGAGATCACCGGGAACACCACAAAGTACGTCTTCGACCTCTGCAACCTGCTCGACCAGGCGGCCGCCGACCAGTAGACCACCTCGCCGGGCCTCCGGTAGCACGCGCAGCGACCCGGGCTCCATCGTGGAGCGCCGGGGCGTTCGTCGTCTCTGGGTCTGGATCAGTCGACGGTGCCGAACATCTCGTCGAGCTCCTCCGGGTCGTAGCGGAACTCCAGGGCCTCACGCAGGTCGAAATGGGCGACCAGGATCAGCATGTTGGTCGGGGAGGCGCCGATGACCTCGTAGCCCGTCTGCACCGGCTGCTGGCGCCCCTGAACCGCATCGTGACGACGGTGCTCTGGATCGGCTTTGTTTTCTCCTGGGTGCTGCTCTTCGCCCCCGTGGCGCAGGGCGAGCCGCCGATGTGGAGCGCCCTGTTCCTCAGCGGGATCGGGGGGCTCATCGGCTGGTACACCTTCAGGATGGTCAGGGACGAGTACCGCGCGTCCAAGGTGCGCAAACAACGCGGCGTCCCCGAGCCCGGCACCAGCGGGAGCCTGCCCTCGTAGCGGATGACCGCAGGCCGCAGCATCGTCCGGCGCCGACGAACCTGTCGGGAACGGAGCGGACCACCTCGAGCACACGAGGAACGGGCGCTCTAGTGGATCGACAGGCGCCGACCGGCCGGCACGCACAGGTGCGGGCCGTGGCCCGGTGCCAGGACGTCGAAGTCCGTGTCGGAGAGCAGCCGGACCGCGGCGCGCGAAGCGGTCGGCAGATCGTGGTGGAACGGGTCGGCGAGAAGCTGCGGGACACCGTGCTTCTCGGCGACCATGTGGTCGGTGATCACCGCGTCGCCGGAGGCGAGCACCCCGGTGTCACCGATGAGGTAGGAGATGTGCCCGGAGGTGTGTCCGGTGGTCGCCACCGGGCGCGGGTTCCCGGGGATGTCCAGGGAAGTCGCGTCGGGGGTGAAAGGAGTGAGGGCCTCGGGGTCCACGGTGACGTCCTTGAGGCCGCCGACCCGGATGGCGTGGATGCTCCATGTGAGCCACTTCCACGAGCGGGCAGCCCGGGGGAGGGACTCCTTGGGCCCGATCTGCTCGCGGGCGGTGCCGGTCATGTTCGGCACTTCGGCGGCCGAGCAGTGCACCGGGACGCCGGCAGCGATGAAGCGGTCCAGGGTGCCGATGTGGTCGGCGTGGGCGTGGGTGACGACCACGGCGTCGGGCAGGCCGGTCACCCCGGCCGCGCGCAGGGAGGCGTCGACGAGCTTGCGGTCACCGGGGTAGCCGCAGTCGATCAGGGTGCAGCTGCTGCCTTCGCGCAGGATGAGCCAGTTGGCGGCGGGGCCGGTCACCAGGGTGGTGCCGGAGCCCAGGTCGTGCAGGTTCTCCGCGGTGGTCCATCGGGTCATGCGGCTCGAAGCTCCTGGGCGAGGGGGAAGGCATTGATGTACAGGGTGTCACGGAAGCCGGCCCAGCTCATCCGATGGGGGCGCGCAACGGGTCCGAAAGTACGCCACCGAGCCGATCCTTCGAGAAGTCACCACCGGCGGCTACCGACCCGGGCCGGAGTGCGCCGGGCTCGCCGGCGGAGATCCCCGAGGCATCCTCGGGGACCGATCGGGCAGACCGCAGCAGTGCGGACAGCGGTTCACAACTGCAACTCCTAGGCTGAGGAGTGCCGGTGGAGAGCACTGCCGGGCCGACCTGGAAGGAGCCTCACGTGGGCGTCGCCGTCATGGCTCCGCTGTTCCTCGTGGTGACCGCCAACATCGTGCTCACCCTCGCGCGCAGACCGATCGCGGCACGTCTGTCGTCCACCCCGCGGGAGGTCCCGAAGGTGGCCGCCTCGCTGGCGGTGACGTCCTTCCACGTCGCGATCCTGGCGATGAGCGTGGTGTTCACCGTGATGCTGATGCTCCAGGTGCTCTACGCCAATCCGTCGGCCTTCGCGACCGTAGCCCCCGTTGGTGCACTGGCCCTGTTCGCGATCTTCTACGCTCAGGCACGCTTCATGTCGGAGAAGATGGCACGCAGTGTCCATCGCAGCTGGCGGATCGGTGCGGCTCGCGGTGAGACCGTGGAGATCTACGCCGAGGTGTTCCGTGCACGGTCCTGGATCCTGGCCCTGGGACTGATCGGTCCGGTGCTGGTGCTGCTGACCAGGGTGTTCTTCTTCGGGGCGCTGGGCAATGTTGGGCAGATGCCGGCCGGGATGCTGCTGGACTGAGCGCTACTCCTCCCCGTCCTGGCGGTCCCGCTCGTACATCCTCACCCGCCACTCGAGCCACTCGAACACCGGGCGTCCGATGAGGGCGGCGACGGCTGCCAGCACGATCCAGATGGGGAACACCCCGCGGAACATCCAGATGATCCACAGGCCCACCGCCACCACGGCTGTCCCGGCTCAGATCCCGAGCGCGACGCCTCTCACAGCACACCTTCGCCGACGTCTTCGTCGTCGGGCTCGTCGTCGGGCCGGTCCTCGGATGCGGTCACGAAGCTTCCTTGCTCCTGCGCTCGTGCTGGGCTCGACGCTGCCGCCGCATCACCACGGTGCCCCACACCGCCGCGGCGACCTCGCCGGTCCTGCCTCATCGGGACGCCTCCATCCCCGGGTCGCGGCGGGACCGGGCGTTCCAGGCCATCCGGGCCCCCAGGAACACGGCGCCGATGCCCGTGATGAACCAGTCCCACTCGCCGAGAATCAGACGGATCCCGATCACCCAGGCGATGAGGATGATGACGTCCAGCATCAGCAGCCTGGCCCGTCTCGACAAAGTGGACCTCCCGGATAGCCGTCGTGGTCCTCGCATCGTGTCACGAAGCAACCAGGACGGTCTGACCCCTCATTCGGGGGCGGCCGGCGCCGGCGGGATCCCGCGGAGGGCGTCCATCGTCCTGGCGTGAGCCGACTCCGTCCGAGCACCCAGGATGAACGCCGTCCCGATGATGGGTCCGATCACCCAGGCCGAGGAGAATCCGGCCACGACGAGCAGCAGCACGGTCACCGCCCAGGCCACCACCCCGGCCATCCAGCACAGCACCACCGTCGGTATCGCCGTGGTCACGTAGTCGGTGGTCCGCGGCAGCACCTCCGGGTCGCCCTCTTCCTCGAGCTTCTGGTGCCTGGCCCGGGTGCGGGAGTGCATCACGAAGCACACCGTCAGCGTGATCAGCCCGGCGACGGCATTGGACAGTCCGTACCCGCCGGTGGCGAGCACCCAGTCCCACACCGCCGTGCCCACCGTGTCGAGGACGAAGGTGGTGGCGAAGTACGCCGGGATCCACCACCACCGGAACGCCCACCGCTCGCGCGGCGCACCGGCACTGCCGGCGTCGCCGATCCCCTCCGTGCTCACGCGCCACCCCGGCCTTCGGACCACCCGTGGGGACAGCGTAGTCAGCAGCGCCGGGGCCGTCTCCGCACACAAGAGTGGTGAACCCGGCGTGGCGCACGGATCCTCAGCCGGTGCGACCGGTGGCGTGCAGGGCGCGGAGGCAGGCCCAGGCGTGCCGCGCGCGCAGTCGTGTCTCAGCGCGGCAGGTGGCGCTGCAGCCACAGCGTGCACCACAGCTTCAGCCGCAGCTCGTCCCAGCCGGAGACGTCCACGACCAGCGCGGCGGGTCCGTACCGGTGCACCGACTCGACGCCGTCGCGGTCGCACAGCTCGTCGATCAGCTGCTCCACGACCTGCGGGTGCAGGGTCGGGATGTCCTCGCGCAGCCCCACGTCGAAGCAGTCGACCTCGGCGACCACCGTCACCAGTGGCTCTTCGACGACGGCGGCCTCCGGGCCCTCGCCGTGGAGGGCGTCCACGGTCCGGCGGATGTGGGCGAGCATCTCCGTCCCGGTCATGGGGGAGCGCCCGTGGGCGGACTGGTAGGCGCTGTAGAGCGGGATGCCGGGGAGGAAGACCTGGTGGTGGTCCGAGCCCAGCACCGGGTAGTTGAGCAGCGGGTGGTCGGCGATCAGGTGCTCGCCGACCTGCCAGGTCGCCTCCGGTGCCGCGGCGTCGACGAGCTGCCCGAGGTAGGAGGCGAAGCCGTCCAGCAGCGCGATGGTGGCGGCCGGCGGGTGCGGGTCCACGAGCTTGCCGTGCCGGGCCCAGCTCGGCCACGCGGGGCGGGTGGGGTCCTCGGTGAGAGGACGCGGGTCCACACCGAGCTCGGAGGCCCGGGCGCTGATCCAGGCCCACAGCGGGGACACGGAGTAGAGGGAGCCGTCGAGCATCTCATCGGGCTCCAGGCGGTGCTCGGCCAGTGTCGCGCGCAGGCGCTCCAGTGCCGGACCGCGCTCGGCGAGGTATGCGTCGAGCGCGTCCGCGGCCTGGCGCGCCGTCATCCACTCGTACAGCAGATCCCCCATGGTCGTGACTCTACTGCGGGAACGCCGGTGGCGGGGCCGGCGGCGCATCCGGAGCAGGGACCCGCGGACCGTGGGGCATATGGTGCCCACCGGAGCGCCGGACGCGCCGCGGCCCCGCTCCGACAGGACGGAGCGGGGCCGCGGCGGGACCGGTGCCAGGTCAGCGGTAGTCGATCCGGATGGATCCTCCCGGGCGCCAGGTGATGGAACCGCCCTGGTAGTACTGCACCACGGAGCGGTCGGCGCGGGTGATCTCGCCCGTCCGGGGGAAGCCCAGGCGGCTCTTCGTGCCGCCGAGCGCCACGTAGGCGTTGCCGATCGAGCCCTTGGTCTCCTGGGCGTATGTCCTGGGGCTCCAGTAGATCCGGCCCTTCTGGAACACCTGGTAGGCGCCGCCCGTGCCGGTGGACGCCTCGTCGGTGGTGGGGTAGCCCAGGGCGCCGGCCGCGCCGCCGGAGCGGTTGTGCTGGGCGCCGATCGAGCCCTTGAGGGCGTGCGCCCCGCCGGCGGCGCTCCAGACGATCCGGCCCTTCTGGAAGGACTGGGAGGTGCCGCCCCGTCCGTCGGCGACGGCCCCGGAGGTGGGGTAGCCCAGCGACCCGCGCTCGCTGCCGGCCCGTGAGTAGGCCGCGCTGGTGGCGCCGGTGATCGGGTGGGCGCCGTGGGCGGAGCTCCAAAGGATCCGGCCCTTCTGGAAGGTCTGGTAGAACCCGCCGATGCCGTTGCTCCGCCGGTCCGCGGTGGGGTAGCCCAGGGCGCCCTTCTCGGCGCCCGCCGCGGCGAAGACCGTCTCGATGTCCCCGGTCAGGGCGTGGGCCCCGGTGCGGGAGGACCAGAGGATCCGGCCGTTCTGGAACAGCTGGTAGGCCCCGCCGATGCCGTTGGACTTCTCGTCCGATCGGGGGAAGCGCAGGACGCCGGAGGCGGTGCCGTTGCGCTTGTAGGCGGTCTCGACGCCGCCCCGCACCCAGTAGGCGCCGGTGGCCGAGGACCAGTAGATCGTGCCCTTGGCGAAGCTCTGGCGGACCCCGCCGGTGACGGCCTGCTCGTGGGAGGTCGGCGCCCCCGTCTGGCTCTTGATCCGCTGGTACAGGGACCCGATCGCGCCCTTGGTGGTGTAGGTCGGGGTGGGCGCGGCCGGTGCGGCGGTGACGGCGGGCTTCGTGATCCACAGCGCGTCGTGGGAGTTCAGCGTCTTGCCGCCGGGGAGGCTGTCCCAGACGTCCCCGGAGTCGAGGATCAGCTGCTTGTACTGGTCGGAGCTCAGCGTCGGGTTCTTCTGCTTGAGCAGGGCCAGGGTCCCGGCCACGTGCGGGGTGGCCATCGACGTGCCGTAGTCGAAGCGGCTGTTGGGCGCGACCGGAGTGGTCCGGCCCGTGTTGCCCGCGGAGAGGATGTGGTGGCCCGGGGCGTAGATGTCCACGGCGCCGCCGTGGTTGGAGTAGCTGGCCCGCACCCGGTCCGAGCCGATGGCCCCGACCGTGATCACGTTGTAGCAGTTGCCCGGGGCGTACTCGATCGCCGGGCGACCGCTGTTGCCCGCGGCCACGGCCACCGGGATGTTCCGGAACCAGGCGGTGTTGATGGCGTTCTGCAGCGTCGGCGAGCACGGCCCGCCCATGGACAGGGACATGTTGATCACGTCGGCGCGCTTGCGCGGGGCAGGGGCCCCGGCCACGGCGTCGCCGGCCAGCCAGCGCACGGCGTCGGCCATGTCGGAGACGTAGCCGAAGCCGCACGCGCCCAGGGCCCGGGCGTTGAGCAGGGTGGCGTCGGGGGCGATGCCCACGGTGCCGTAGCTGTCCCGCTTGGCGGCCACGGTGCCGGCCACGTGCGTGCCGTGCCAGATGGAGTTGGTGGCCGCGGAGCCGGCGTAGCACTGGCCGGCCGTGGAGTAGGTGCCCGGGTCCCGCGGGTCCGCGTCCCGGCCGTTGCCGTCGTTGCCGAGAGCGGCCGTGGAGACGAAGTCGTAGCCGCCGATGGTCTGGGAGTCCAGGTCGGGGTGGTTGGCGAAGCCGGTGTCGACGACCCCGACGGTCACGCCCTTGCCGGTGGCGGTGTCCCACGCCTCGAAGGCGCGCAGGTTGGTCAGGGCCCACAGGGACGGGACGCCCGGGTCCGCGGCGGTCGCGGCGACGGAGCCCATGCCCTCCGGCTCGGCCTCGTCCGAGCCCGGGATCCGGGCGGTCGAGACGAGCCGGTCGGGCTCGGCATAGGCCACGGCCGGGTCCTTGGTGAGCTCCTTCGCCAGCTTCTCGGCCTGGTCGGTCGAGACCTCGCCGGCCAGCTCGACGACGGTCGCGCCGTCGCCGGTGGTCCGGACCTCGGTGGTGTCCTCGGCCTCCGGGACGTGGGCCTCGGCGGCGGCGTCCTCGACGACCTGCTCGGACTCGGCGTCGGTCACGGGGGTGCGGTACTTGACGATCATCCGGTCGGTGATCTCGGGCGGGGCCTCGCCGCTGACCTGCTGGGCGGACAGGGTCGTGGGGTTCTCGGCGGGGGCGGCGGTCGCGGGCGTGAGAGGAGCCAGCACGAGGGCCAGGGAGAGGGCGGACAGGGTGGGGGCGAGCATGGATCGTTGCATGGGCGAACTCCTGGGGCTTGGGGGGATCCCGGAAAAGGTTCTCACATGCAAATCAATGCGAATAGATATAAATAGAGATCACGGCTTCATCACGAAGTGTGACGTCCCCGCCGGCCCACGGCCCCGTCGGGGCGGTTCAGGAAGTCCGCGCCAGCACGGCGAGCCACTCGAGATGGCGCAGCAGCGAGGGGACGCCCGCGGTCAGCAGAGCCACGGCGGTCGCGGACGTCGCGCGGCCCAGGTGCCTCCGGGCGGAGGCGCGGGCGCCGCGGGACCGGCGGCGGGCGGCCGGGGCCAGGTCGAGCGCGACCTGGACGAGGCTCCACAGCGCGGTGGCGCCCGCCCCGGCGACGACGAGGCAGCCGTAGAGGAGGACGGCTCCGGGCAGCGGGACCACAGGGCGTGCCGCCGTTCAGCCCGCGAGGACGGCGGCGGTCAGACCCACGGCGAGCACCGCGGCCACCGCCCAGGTGAGCCGGTAGGCCCGGCGGTAGTGCTCCTCGCTGCGGAGCTCGAGCCAGGCAGCGGTCGCCGGGGCGGCGCCCGGAGAGGTCCGCGCGCGCTCCAGCCGGCCGATCGCGCCGAGGTAGCGGCTCCAGTGCAGGACGGCCAGGGCCCCGACGGCGAGCAGCACCGGGATCGCGGCCAGCGGCACCCAGTGGGCGGGGGACTCGGGCATGAGGGGCCTCCGGATCGGGACAGCGGTCGTCCTCCCCAGCATGTGTGCACCAGCAAAGGCCTGTCTGTCCGCTCTCCTGGGGTCCGCGCCGGCGCCGGCCGGGCCGCCCGCACGCCCTCGGCTTAAGCACAGCAGTTCTCATGCTTTCGTCAGGCAGGCCTTGCTACGCTGGTCGCACATCTCGCACATCAGTGCCACGGAAGGACCCCTCAATGGCCGGCGGTAACCCGCTTCTCCGCGATCTCTCGAAGCCGGGCGCAGGCAGCGCCCAGTCCCACGGGAACCAGTACGGACAGACCTCCTACGGAACCCCCTACCAGCAGCAGCCCGGCTACGGACGGACCGGCTACCAGCAGGGCGCCCCGTATTCGGCCGAGCGCCTGGACTCGATGTACAACGCCCCGGCCGCCGGGACGAACCAGACCGGCCGGATGACCTACGACGACGTCATCATGCGCACCGCCACGGTGCTCGGCGCCGTGGTCGTCGGTGCGCTCGCCGGCTGGATCATGCCGATCCTCACCATCCCCGGCGCCCTCGTCGGTCTCGTCCTCGGCCTGGTCAACGCCTTCAAGCGCGAGCCCTCGCCCGCGCTGATCCTCGCCTACGGCCTGTTCCAGGGCATGTTCCTGGGCGGCATCTCGGGGATGTTCGAGGCCATGTACCCGGGCATCGTGGTGCAGGCCGTCATCGGCACCATCGCCGTGTTCGTCTCGGTGCTCGTGCTCTTCCGCTCCGGCAAGGTCCGGGCCTCCCCGCGCGCCACCAAGATCTTCATGGTCGCGCTCATGGCCTACGCCCTCTTCGCGCTGGTCAACCTGGGCGCGGTGCTGCTGTTCGGCTTCAACATCCGCACGGACAGCCCGCTCGGCCCCTGGCTGGGCCTGCTCATCGGCGCCGTGGCCATCCTGCTCGCGGCCTACAGCTTCGTGCTGGACTTCGACAACATCAAGCGCGGTGTCGAGGTCGGCGTCCCCGAGAAGATGGCCTGGTCCGCGGCCTTCGGCCTGACGGTCACGCTGATCTGGACCTACGTCGAGATCCTGCGCATCCTGGCGATCATCCGGGAGATGACCTCGAACTAGGTCCCCGCCCCGGCTGCGCCACCCACGACGGCCCGGCACCCGCGCATCGCGGGTCCCGGGCCGTCGTCGTGCCGCGACCCGCGGGCGGGCGCGGGGGAGGGGCTCAGTGGTACGAGATCCGGGGCCCGGGCGTGGGGCGGGTGGCCGTGTGCTCGGCGGCCACGGCGCGGGGCGGGCGGCCCACGAACAGCCAGCCGAGCAGCTTCTCCTCCTCCGTCAGCCCGTAGAACGCGCGGACCGCGTCCTCGTCCTCGCCGTCCCGGTGGGACCACACGGTGCCCCAGCCGGCGGCCCAGAACGCGGCCTCGAGCAGGGGGCGGGCCCCGTGCGCCGCGTTCAGCTGCTCCTTCCGCGGGACGCCCAGGGTGTCGTCGGGACTGAAGACGAGCGCACACCCCAGGCCTCCCGTGCTCGCCCACTTCAGGGCGCCCCGGAAGGCCGCGAGCCGGCGCAGCTGCTTGCCCTTGAGCCGGGGGAAGGGCGCCGACATGTTGGGCACCCGGGTCAGCCCCGCCAGCGCGGCCGCGAGTTCCGGCGCGGAGCGGCGGGTGGTCACGGCCACCCGCCAGCTCAGGCCCGGATCGGCGGCCGCGGTCCCGGCGGCGGCGCGGAGCACGGCCTCCAGCTCCTCCCGCGGCGGAGCGTCCGGGGTCAGGCCGGGAGCCGGCCGGCGCTGGGCGAGGACGCGGAGGAAAGTGCGTGACATCCCGCCAGTCTTCCACCGTGCGCGCCCCGCGTGCCGGACCGGCCCGCGGAATCGTTGCCCGGCTCCGGCCGGGGGGCGTCCGGCGGTCGGACCGCCGTGCCAAGATGGCTCCATGCCTTCGACATCGCACGACGCCGAGCGGCCGCTGCGGCCGGGACCCGGCACCGAGCTCCCCCCGCTGCACGGCAACGCCGCGGGTGGGGTCGCGGTCTCGGTGCGGGTGGCCGCGGCGTGGTCGTGGCGGCTCATCATCATCCTCGCGGCCGTGGGGCTGCTCGGGTACATGCTGTCGACGATCACGGTGGTCATCATCCCCGTGCTCATCGCCGGTCTGCTCGCCGGGCTCCTGTTCCCACTGGTGAAGTGGCTGCGCGGACAGCACGTGCCGGCGGGCCTGGCCTCGGGCACGGCGGTGCTCGTGCTCATCGGCCTCGTGACGGGTCTGCTCGTGCTCGCCGGTCGGCAGATCGTGCTGGGCTTCGCGCAGCTGTCCGAGAACGTGGTGGTCGGCACCCAGCAGCTGCTGGGCTGGCTCGAGGACGGGCCGCTGAACCTCAGCGCCGACAGCGTGAACGACTGGATCGACGACCTCGGCACCACGATCCAGGACAACAGCGAGGCCATCCTCTCGGGCGCCATGTCCTTCGGCTCGACGGCGGGCAACGTGCTGACCGGCATCATCATCATGCTCTTCACGCTGCTGTTCTTCCTCATGGACGGCGAGCGGATCTGGCTCTTCCTCGTCCGGCTGTTCCCGGTCAGCGCGCGGCGGGCCGTCAACGGCGCCGGCCGCCGGGGCTGGACCTCGCTCGTGCAGTACGCCCGCATCCAGGGCTTCGTGGCGTTCGTGGACGCCGTGGGCATCGGGCTCGGCGCGGCGCTGCTCGGCGTCCCCCTCGCCCTGCCCATCGGCATCCTCGTGTTCCTGGGCTCCTTCATCCCCATCGTGGGCGCCGTGCTCACCGGCGCGGTCGCCGTGCTCGTGGCGCTGGTGGCCAACGGCTTCGGCACCGCCCTGGCCATGCTCACCGTGGTGCTGCTGGTGCAGCAGATCGAGTCCAACGTCCTGCAGCCGCTCGTGATGGGCCGGGCCGTGTCCCTGCACCCCCTCGCGGTCTTCCTCGCCGTCGCGTCCGGCACCATCCTCTTCGGCATCGCGGGCGCCCTGTTCGCGGTGCCCGTGATGGCCTTCCTCAACACGGTGGTGCGCTACCTCGTGGGCGGGACGTGGAAGGAGGACGACGAGATCCCGTGGGAGCCGTACTACTTCCCGTGGGAGATCAAGAAGCACGCGCGCAAGAACGAGCTCACCCGCGACCAGATCATGGCGCAGCTCCAGCGCTTCCGCCGGACCCGCGCGAAGGAACGGCTGCAGGCCGCGCTCAAGCGCGGCCGCCGGGACGACCGCGCCCGGGCCGCCGCCGGCACGGGGCAGGGCCGCGGCCGCAGCGCCGAGCAGGGGGTCGGCCAGGGGGCAGGCCCCGGTGCTCCCGCCTCGCCGGAGCGCTCCCCGGGCAGCGACTAGGATGAGGACCGCGCCCGCCGTCGGCGGGCGCTCACCGTGGCACGACCCAGGGGGTCCCGCACGGCCCCGCACCGACGCACCGACCGGGAAAGAAGACGCACCGTGAGCCTGGCCGAACTGCCCGTCCGTCTCGCCGACATCCAGGACGCCGCCGCGCTCCTCGAGGGCGTGATCGACCGGACCCCGGTGACCCACTCCCGGGCGCTCTCCCGGCTCATCGGCTCGGAGGTCGACCTCAAGGCCGAGAACCTGCAGCGCGCGGGCTCCTTCAAGGTCCGCGGAGCCTACGTGCGGATGGCCAAGCTCACCGATGAGGAGAAGGCCCGCGGTGTCGTGGCGGCCTCCGCGGGCAACCACGCGCAGGGGGTGGCCCTCGCCGCCGCCAAGCTGGGCATCACCGCCCGCATCTACATGCCGCTGGGCGCGGCCCTGCCCAAGATCGCCGCGACCCAGGACCACGGCGCCGAGGTGATCCTGCACGGCACCAGCGTGGACGAGGCCCTCGCCGAGGCCCAGCGCCACGCCACCGAGACCGGGGCGGTGTTCGTCCACCCCTTCGACCACCCGGACATCGTGGCCGGGCAGGGCACGCTCGGCCTCGAGGTGCTCGAGCAGGTGCCCGATGTCGACACCGTCATCACCGGGGTGGGCGGCGGGGGACTGCTCGCCGGCATGGCCGTGGCGGTCAAGGCCCGCGCCGAGCAGCTCGGCCGGCCGATCCGGCTCATCGGCGTGCAGGCGGAGAACGCCGCCGCCTACCCGCCGTCCCTCGCGGGGGACGCGCTCGTGACCCTCGACCGGGTCTCGACCATCGCGGACGGCATCGCCGTGGGCAAGCCCGGGCAGCTGCCGTTCAGCATCATCAAGGAGCTCACCGACGACGTCGTGACGGTCTCGGAGGACTCCCTGGCCCAGGCGCTGATCTTCCTGCTCGAGCGCAACAAGCTCGTGGTGGAGCCGGCCGGCGCCGTCGGCGTCGCGGCCCTCCTGGACGGGCGCCTGCAGGCCGCGTACCCGGACCTCGGCAACACCGTGGTGGTGCTCTCGGGCGGCAACGTCGACCCCATGCTCATGCTCAAGGTCATCCAGCGGGGGCTCTCCGCCGCCGGCCGGTACATGACCATCAAGATGATGCTCACCGACCGCCCGGGCGAGCTCGCCCGCATCTCCGAGCTCATCGCCGTCCAGGACGCCAACGTCACCGGTGTGGACCACACCCGGATCGGCGGCTCGCTCAGCCTGGGGGACGTGTCCATCACCATCGACATGGAGACCAAGGGGCATGAGCACTGCCGCCAGATCCTCCGGGCGCTCGAGGCGGAGGGCTACCACCCCGTCGTCGTGCACTGACCACCGCCGGGCACCGGTCCCGGCCCCGGACGACGACGGCGCCGGTCCCCGCGGGGACCGGCGCCGTCGTCGTCGGGGGCGGCGTCAGGTGCGGCGTCGGCCGGTGAGGTAGGTGACGAACGCGCTGACGAACGTCGCGAAGACGAAGACGTTGCGCAGGCTGCCGGGGGCGCTCGCGGCGGGGTCGCCCTGACCCGCGAAGTGCAGCACCACGGCCACGACCCCGAGCACCGCCGTCAGGACCATCATGGCCTTGGTGCCGGGGCCGGGGCTGCGCAACCAGTGGGTCGTCACGGGAGCCTCAGACTTTGAACGGCTTGGCGTCCAGGATCTTGACCGGGATCTCCTTGCCGTTGGGAGCGGTGTAGGACAGCTCGTCTCCGACCCGGTGGCCGGAGATCGCGGAGCCCATCGGGGACTTCTCGGAGAAGACCTCGAGCTCGCTGCCGGCGGCCAGGTCCTCGGCCACCTCGCGGGAGCCGATGAGGAAGGTCATCGCCTCGCCGGCGATCTCCGCGGTGACGACCATGCCGGCCTCGACGACCCCGTCGTCGGCAGGGGCCTCGCCGACCTGGGCGTTCTCGAGCAGGTTCTTGAGGTGGACGATGCGCCCCTCGTTCTTGCTCTGCTCCTCGCGGGCGGCGTGGTAGCCGCCGTTCTCCTTGAGGTCGCCCTCCGAGCGTGCCTGGTCGATGCGCTCCACGATCTCGTGCCGGTACGGGCCGGAGATGTGGTCGAGCTCCTTCTTCAGGCGGTCGTAGGCCTCCTGGGTCAGCCAGGCGCCGGTCTTGTTCGTGGTGGTCACAATCTCTCCTCGGTGAACGGGCGGTCGGGCCGCGGCTGTCCTCCCGGGGTCCGGGCGGGTCCGCGGCGGACCGGGACGACGGCGTGGGGGCCGCCGGCGGTGCTGGGGTCCGCTACGCAAAGACCCCGCCCCGGTGCGGGTCGTCCGTTTCGGACGGTGTCCGGCTGCCGGGGACGGGGAGTCCTGGTGCCCAGTCTAGGCGGGGCGGGCGGACAAGCCCAAAGGCTCGACGGCGACGACGACACACGGGCGGGACGACCGCCGGGGGCTCAGTCCTCGAGCCAGCAGGAGTCCACGACCGCGGTGGTCGCCAGGTTGGTGGTGCGCACGGCCGCGCGGTGGGAGCTCGTCCCGCCGTCGCCCAGCCGGTCCTCGGGCACGGCCCCGATGGTCACCTCGGACCAGCCCACCACGGCGTACTCCTGGTTGAGGGCCTGCACCGCGCACGTGACGACGTCCTCGGGGCGCTTGGTGAGCTCGAAGTCCGCCGTGGCCCGCGCCTCCGAGACCACCTCGAAGCCGATGTCCTTGAACGTGGGGGCGCTCTGCCGCGCCGTGACCACCCAGACGACGAAGACGGCGGTGACCAGGGTGGCCGCCAGCGCAAGACCGATCCAGCCGCGCGTCCCGATCCGGCGCTCGCGGCGGGGGGCTCCGTATCGGTCGCGGAGCAGGTCTGGGGAGTCGGTGGACACGGCGGCCTCGGGTCTCGGGGGCAGGGGGCAGGGGGCGGCGCCGGGCCCGGCGACCGCCCGACCACTGTAGCCGAGCCCCCTGGGAGCACCCCGGGCGCAGGACCGTCCGGCGAACGCGTAAAATGGGCGGCGGCCCGTGCCCGCACCGGCCGCTTCCCCGACTCCCCTACCGTTCCCGAGAGGACCTCCCGAGTGACCTCCCTGTCAGAGATGCGCCTGCTGGCCGTCCACGCCCACCCCGACGACGAGTCGAGCAAGGGCGCCGCGACCATGGCCCACTACGTCCGGCAGGGGGTCGAGGTCATGGTGGCCACGTGCACCGGAGGGGAGCGGGGCTCGATCCTCAACGCCGAGATGGAGGGCCACCCGCACGCCGAGCGGGACCTGACCGGTCTGCGCCGGCACGAGATGGCGCAGGCGGCCGCCGCGCTGGACGTCGACCACCGCTGGCTCGGCTTCATGGACTCGGGGCTGCCCGAGGGGGACCCGCTGCCGCCGCTGCCGTGGGGCTGCTTCGCCCTGCAGCCGCTCGAGCGCGCCGCGGCACCCCTGGTCCGGCTCGTGCGCCGGTTCCGCCCGCACGTGATCCTGACCTACGACGAGAACGGCGGCTACCCGCACCCGGACCACATCCAGACGCACAACGTCTCCGTCGAGGCGTTCCGCGCCGCCGGCGACCCGGAGCGGTACCCCGGCCTCGGCGAGCCGTGGACCCCGCAGAAGCTCTACTACGACCGGGCCTTCAACCTGGAACGCTTCGTGGCCCTGCACGAGGCCCTCGAGGAGCGCGGCCTGCAGTCCCCGTACGCGGCCCGGATCGCGATGCTGCAGGAGAGCGACCCGGAGGGCCACCGCCCGCCGGCCCCCCGGCACGAGACCACCACCAAGGTGCGCTGCCCGGACACGTTCGCGCTGCGGGACGAGGCGCTGCGCAGCCACCGGACCCAGGTGGCGCCGGACGGGATGTTCTTCGCCGTCTCCGCCGAGCTGCAGTCCCAGGTGTGGCCGTGGGAGGACTACGTCCTGGCGGAGTCCCGGGTGCCGACCGACCTGCCGGAGCACGACCTGTTCGCCGGGATCGTGGGCTGAGCGCCGGGATGACCACTGTGCTGAACGTGCTCGCCCTGCTGCCGGCGATGGCGCCCAACCCGATCGACGAGGGCACGCTGCGCCCCGGCCTGGACCCGAGCCAGGTGACCCCCGGGATGCTGGGGTTCCTCATGACGCTGCTGCTGGCCGTGGCCGTCATCTTCCTCGTGCGCGACTTCAACCGCCGCAACCGGCGGCTGCGCTACCGCGCGGAGTACGCCGAGCGCCGCGCCGCCGAGGAGCGGGCCGGCGGCCACACCGGGACCGACAGCGCCGGGACGGACGGCGCCGACGCCAGGACCGGCGCCGACGGCGACCGGGCCGGGGGAGGGCCGGTGGCGCGGGCCGAGGAGCCGGAGGGACCCGACCCTCGCGGCTGAGACAAGGGACCGGCCCCGGGTGCGGAACCGGGGCCCCGCGGAGTCCGATGAGCGGGTGGGCGGGGCGGAGCCGCTCAGCGAAGCATCGCGAGCATGATCGCCACGTAGTGCAGCACGAAGCCCAGCACCGTGAAGGCGTGGAAGACCTCGTGGAAGCTGAACACCTCGGGGAGCAGGCGCGGTCGCCGGGTGCCGTAGACCACGGCGCCGGCGATGTAGGCGATGCCGCCGGCGGCGGTCAGCGCGGCCGCCGGGGGGCTGGTCTGCCAGAACTGCGGCAGGTAGAAGAGGGCCAGGCAGCCCATCACCACGTACAGCGGCGTGTACAGCCAGCGGGGCGCCAGGGTCCACAGCAGCCGGAAGAGCACGAGACCGGCGGCGCAGGACCAGATCACGACCAGCAGCAGCCGGGCCTGCGGCGGGTCCAGCAGCGCGACCGCCAGCGGGGTGTAGGTGCCGGCGATCAGCAGCGCGATGTTCGAGTGGTCCATCCGGCGCAGGACCATGTGCAGCCGCCGGGGCCAGTAGGCGCGGTGGTAGATCGCCGACACGCCGAACAGCAGGATGCCCGTCACGCCGTACACGGCGCACGCGATCCGCAGCTCGGTGCTGGGCGCCAGCAGGATCGCCACGAGACCCAGGGCGACGACGACGGGCGTGAAACTCGCGTGGATCCAGCCCCGCCACGCGGGCTTGCGCTCCACGAGGCCCTCGATCCCGTGCTCGACCGCCTCCTCGACGCGGCCGGCGGCCCGGCGGGCGGCGCTGTGCGTGTGCTCCATGATGTTCCTCCCGGCGTGCTGTGCGTGAGTCCGTCCGGTCTCCCACCGGGTAGTTTAGGAGGCGTCGCCGAGAGCCGGCCGGGTCCGTGACCACCACCACGCCCGGCACCGTGGCCCCCACCACGTCCGGCCCGACCCCCGACACCGTGCGCGAGAACCCGGGAGGAAGCACAGATGCCCAAGCCACGGCCGCTCTACCGGTTCTACGAGCGCCGGCTCTCCGCCGAGCTCGACCCGCGGCGGCTGCCCAAGCACGTCGGCGTCCTCGTGGACGGCAACCGGCGGTGGGCCAAGCAGTTCGGCGCCTCGACCACGGACGGGCACAAGGCGGGCGCGCAGAAGATCGTCGAGTTCCTCGGCTGGTGCCGGGAGCTGGACATCGAGGTGGTCACCCTCTACATCCTCTCGACCGAGAACCTCAAGCGCCCGGCCGCGGAGCTGGAACCCCTGCTCGAGATCATCTCCGACCTCATGGGCACGCTCACCGAGACGGGCATCTGCCGGGTCCAGCCCGTCGGCGCCCTCGAGATGCTGCCGCCGCGGCTCGCGGCGTGCCTGGCCGACCTCACGGAGCGCACCGCGGGCAACGCCGGCCCGCACCTGAACATCGCGGTCGGCTACGGGGGCCGGCAGGAGATCGTGGACGCCGTGCGGGAGGTCCTCACCGATGCCCTGGACGCCGGCGCGGACGTCCGGGAGCTCGCGCAGAGCCTGTCCGTGGAGGACATCTCCCAGCACCTCTACACGCGCGGGCAGCCGGACCCGGACCTGCTGATCCGCACCTCGGGCGAGCAGCGGCTGTCCGGGTTCCTCATGTGGCAGTCCGCCTACAGCGAGTACTACTTCTGCGAGGCGCTGTGGCCGGACTTCCGCCGCGTCGACTTCCTGCGGGCGCTGCGCGACTACGCCTCGCGGCAGCGGCGCTTCGGCGGCTGAGCCCACCGGACCCCGCCCGTCGTCGTCCCGGACGCCGTCCCCGGTCGCGGCGCCGGCCACGCCCGGGGCGGTCGCTGGCAATTTGCGCGCCGTTCACCGTTTCTGCTCGCGCGGCGGGTCCGGTCCGCATACGTTGTCCTCAGGTGGACGGCGCTGACGCCGCCCGCCGGACCGAGGAGGAAGGGCCACCATGAGCATCTCCAAGAAGCAGGAGCGCATCACCGACATCTCCGCCCCCCTGGGCGCCGGGGTGCGCTCCTACGTCATCGACACCTCGGTGCTGCTGTCCGACCCCCGGGCGATCCTGCGCTTCGCCGAGCACCAGGTGGTGCTGCCCGTCATCGTCATCACCGAGCTGGAGGGCAAGCGGCACGACCCGGAGCTGGGCTACTTCGCCCGGCAGGCCCTGCGGCTGCTGGACGACCTGCGCGTGGAGCACGGCGGGCTCAACCGGCCCGTGCCCCTCGGGGACCAGGGCGGGAGCCTGGTGGTGGAACTCAACCACGTCTCGGACACCGTCCTGCCGGTGAGCTTCCGGCTCAAGGACAACGACTCCCTGATCCTGGCGGTGGCGCTGAGCCTCGCCAACGAGGGCAAGGACGTGTGCATCGTCTCCAAGGACCTGCCCATGCGGGTCAAGGCCTCCGCTCTGGGCCTGGAGGCCGAGGAGTACCGGGCCGAGTGGGTCGGCTCCGACGTCGAGTGGTCGGGGACCGCGGCCCTCGAGGTCCCCGACGACGTGGTGGACCGGCTCTACGGCGGCGAGGCCGTCGTGGTCCCGGGCGCCGAGGGGCTGCCGGCCAACACGGGCCTGACCCTGCACTCCGTGCGCGGCAGCGCCCTGGCACGGGTCCGCGCCGACGGCTCCGCCCGGGTGGTGCGCGGGGACCGGGACGTCTTCGGCGTGCACGGGCGCTCCGCCGAGCAGCGGCTCGCGATCGACCTCCTGCTGGACCCCGAGGTCGGCATCGTGTCGCTGGGCGGGCGCGCCGGCACCGGCAAGTCCGCCCTGGCCCTGTGCGCGGGCCTGGAGACGGTGATGGAGCGCCGGGAGCACCGCAAGGTCATGGTCTTCCGTCCCCTCTACGCGGTGGGCGGCCAGGAGCTCGGCTACCTGCCGGGCTCCGAGGAGGAGAAGATGAACCCGTGGGGCCAGGCGGTGTTCGACACCCTCGGGGCGCTGGTCTCGCAGGAGGTCGTCGAGGAGGTGCTCGACCGGGGCATGCTCGAGGTGCTGCCCCTGACGCACATCCGCGGCCGGTCCCTGCACGACGCCTTCGTGATCGTGGACGAGGCGCAGTCCCTCGAGAAGAACGTGCTGCTCACCGTGCTGTCCCGGATCGGGCAGAACTCCAAGGTGGTCATGACCCACGACGTCGCCCAGCGCGACAACCTCCGGGTCGGCCGCCACGACGGCGTGACCGCCGTGGTCGAGGCGCTCAAGGGCCACCCGCTCTTCGGCCACGTCACGCTGACCCGTTCGGAGCGCTCGCCGATCGCCGCCCTGGTCACGGAGGTGCTGGGAGACCTGGACAGCTGAGCCACGGCTCTCCCCGGCTCGACGTCCGAGGCCCCGCCGCCCAGAACGGGTGGCGGGGCCTCGGACGTGCCGGCCCCTGCGGGCGCCGGACACCCCGGACACCTGCAGGGCCTCGGGTGCCTCGGAGACCTCAGGGACCGACGGGCCAGGGCAGGTGCCTGCTCACGTCCGTGAGGTCCAGGGGCACCGAGCGGAAGAGGTCGTCGATGAAGTACTCGTCCACGGCCTCGATCCGCAGGTCGTGGCCCGTGCCGGCCAGCGGGCCCTCGAGCACCTCCGAGCGGACGCAGACGGCCGTCCGCTCGTCCAGGAGCACCCGGGTGCGGGCGGGGGCGAGGGGGTGCCCCGGCGTCGTCGGGGTGTAGGCGTGGCCGGGGACCACCACGGCGCCGCGCACGGGCCGCCCGTGGTGGGTGCCGGTGCCGACGTCCTCGACCGTGCAGGGCCGCCACTCCGGCAGGTAGGGCGGCACGGGGGCGTCCCCGGCCAGCTCGACCGGGTCGAGGATGGCCTGCCAGCGGCCGCCGCCGAAGACGGGGTCCCCGTAGGCCGCCTCGGGCCGGCGCTCGACGAGCCCGGAGTCCGTAAACACCGGGGCCACCAGCTGCGGCGCGAGCAGCCACGAGGCCGAGGTCGAGGCGACGTAGAAGTCGTCGCGCGACTGCTCCCGCGTGGTGGCCGTGTACAGGGGGGTGCCGTCCAGGGCCTCGACGCGCAGGCCGTCCGGGCGGCGAACCCAGGCCCGGACGGGCCGGCGGGGCGCGGCGTCCGCCGGGGCCGGCCAGGACAGCACGAAGCGCACGGTGTCCCAGCGCCACGGGGAGGAACGGCTGAGCGCGCAGAACTCGTCCTGGTCGGTGGGCGCGGGGACGGAGGAGCGGTGCATGACCCCAGTCTAGGGAGGGCCCCGCGCGTCCACAGGCGCCCCGTCACGGCGGGGGCCGGGGCTACGATGCCCGGTGTGGGCACCTTCCTGACCGAGCAGTTCACCCGCGGGGAAGCCGCCGGGTGGGCCGCCGGGGCGCTCGCGCTGCTCGGCACGGCCGTGCTCGTGGTCGCGTGCGCGTGGCTGTGGCGCACCGACGTGCGGGAGCACCGGCTGCCGGGCCGCGTGGTGCGCCCGCTGTACCCCGTGTGCGGGGTGCTGCTGGGCGGGGCGGCGGTGGTGGCCGGCGAGCCGGTCCGGCTGCTGTGGATGCTGTGGGGCCTGGTGGTCGTGGGCGGGCTCTACGTCCTGCTCCGCATGCTCCACCCGGCCGGGATGGGCATGGGCGACGTCCGGCTCTCCGGTCTGCTCGGCATGTGCCTGGGCTTCGTCTCCGTCTGGCACGCCGTGCTGGGGGCGGCGGCCGGGTTCGTGCTCGGCGGTCTGGCCGGGGCGGTGCTCGTGGTGCTCGGCCGGGTCGACGCCCGCTCCCGGGTGGCGTTCGGTCCCGCCATGATCACCGGGGCCCTCGGGGTCCTCCTGCTGCTGTGACCCGCGCCGGCCTGCCAGAATGGGCCGGACCCCACCCCGAGACGCCCCACGAGGAGCCCGCATGCCCACCCCCGAGTTCGTCCTGTCCCTGCGGGAGAAGATCGGCCACGACCTCCTGTGGCTGCCCGCCGTCACCGCCGTGGTGCTGCGCCAGGACGGCCGGGTGCTGCTGGCCCGGCGCAGCGACAACGGCAACTGGGGACTGGTGAGCGGGATCGTGGAGCCCGGCGAGGAGCCGGCGGTCACGGCGGTGCGCGAGTGCCTGGAGGAGACCGGCGTCGTCGCCGTCGTGGAGGAGCTCGTGGCGGTCAAGGCGGGGGAGCCCGTGCAGTACCCCAACGGGGACCGCTGCCAGTTCCTGGACCACACCTTCCGCTGCCGCTGGGTCTCCGGCGAGGCCCGTGTCAACGACGACGAGTCGCTCGAGGTCGGCTGGTACTCCGTGGACGAGCTCCCGCCGATGCCGCCCCACCAGCTCGAGCGGCTGCGGGCCGCGCGGGCGCACAGCGGCCCGCCCCGTTTCGTGGTCTGAGCCGGGCCGCAGCACGGCGAACAGAAACACAGCGTGCTTACTTGTGACGGACGACACGCGCTCCTAGACTCGGAGACGTCCATCCGACGAGCGCGAACGAGCAAGGAGGAACGACATGCCCGCAGGACAGACCGGTTTCGACGACGTGACCTACGACCTGGTCTCCGTGCAGTACCACTCGCTCAAGGCAGGCCACGACTACGGCCAGTACGTGCGGGACGCCCGCAACGCGGGCCGGGACGACATCGCCGAGTTCTTCGAGCAGGTGATGAGCCAGGACGCCGAGCGCGCCAGGACGTGCCACGAGTTCATCAAGGAGCTCTCCAAGTCCGACGAGTCCGGCCCGGCCGTGACCTCCTGACCGGGGCTGCTATCGGCCGCCGCACGGCGCGAGGGGTCGCGTCCGGAGGGAATGCCGCAGCATTTCCGTCCGGACGCGACCCCTCGGTGCGCCGGGAGCCCAGGGTCAGGCGTTGGGGCCCGTCATGGTGGTGACGTCAAGCGCCCGGTCCAGCTGCTCCTCGGTGAGCTGGCCGTTCTCGACGTAGCCGAGGGCGACGGTCGCCTCGCGCACCGTCATCTTGTTCGCCACGGCGTGCTTGGCGATCTTCGCGGCGGCCTCGTAGCCGATGGCCTTGTTCAGCGGGGTCACGATGGACGGGGACGCCTCGGCGAGGAAACGGCAGCGCTCCGTGTTCGCCTCGAGCCCGTCGATCATCTTCTCCGCCATCACGCGCGAGGAGTTCGCGAGCAGTCGGATGGACTCCAGCAGGGCCGAGGCCATGACCGGGATGCCCACGTTGAGCTCGAATGCCCCGTTGGTGGAGGACAGCGAGACGGTGGTGTCGTTGCCGATCACCTGCGCGCAGACCTGGATCGTGGACTCGCAGATCACCGGGTTGACCTTGCCGGGCATGATCGAGGAGCCGGGCTGGAGGTCGGGGATGAGGATCTCGCCGAGGCCGGTGTTGGGGCCGGAGCCCATCCAGCGCAGGTCGTTGTTGATCTTCATGTAGCTGTAGGCGACGTTGCGCAGCTGGCCGGAGGCCTCGACCAGGCCGTCCCGGTTGGCCTGGGCCTCGAAGTGGTTGCGGGCCTCGGTGATCGGCAGCCCGGTCTCCTCGGCGAGCAGCTCGATGACGCGGGCGGAGAAGCCGGCGGGGGTGTTGATGCCGGTGCCCACGGCGGTGCCGCCCAGCGGGACCTCGGCCACCCGCGGCAGCGAGGACTCGACCCGCTCGATGCCGTAGCGGACCTGCGCGGCGTAGCCGCCGAACTCCTGGCCCAGGGTCACCGGCGTGGCGTCCATGAGGTGGGTGCGACCGGACTTCACGACGTCCTGGAACTCCGCGGCCTTCCGCTCGAGCGACTCGGCGAGCTGCGTCATGGCCGGGACCAGGTCGTTGATCAGCGCGCCCGTGACGGCGACGTGCACGGAGGTCGGGAAGACGTCGTTGGAGGACTGGGAGGCGTTGACGTGGTCGTTGGGGTGGACCTCGACGTCCGTGCCCTCGAGCGCCTGGTTGGCGAGGGTCGCCAGCACCTCGTTGGTGTTCATGTTGGAGGACGTCCCGGAGCCGGTCTGGAAGACGTCGATCGGGAAGTGCTCGTCGTACTGCCCCGTGGCGACCTTGTCCGCGGCGTCCGCGATGGCCCGGGCGCGCTCGTCGTCGAGCACCCCCAGCTCCGCGTTGGCCTTGGCGGCGGCCTTCTTGATCTGTGCCAGCGCGACGATGTGCTGGGGCTCGAGGGGCTTGCCCGAGATGGGGAAGTTCTCGACCGCACGCTGGGTCTGAGCACGGTACAGGGCGTTCGCGGGAACGCGGACCTCGCCCATGGTGTCGTGCTCGATGCGGTACTCGGTGGTCTCTGCGGTGGTATCAGCCATGGCGCCAGTCTAGGACAGCGCCGGGTGACGCCCGGCACGGCGACCCGGGGTGACGGCCGCCGTGCCGGGCGCCCGGTTCAGCGGCCCGGCAGCCAGGTGCCGTGCCCGTGGACGAGCTCCGCCTCGCCGTCCTCGAGGTGGTAGAAGACGCCGACCACGGCGACCTCGCCGTTGGAGACCGCGTCCGCGATCACCCGGGACTGCTCCATGAGGCGGGACGCCGTCTGCTTGGTGTGCTCCACGACCGCCGCGTTGACGTCCTGGTGGCCGTGGCGCTGGGTCTCGAGCACGGAGGGCATGATCCGCTCGATGAGGTCCCGCTGGAAGCCGCGGGGCATCTGCCCGGAGCCGGCGACGTCGTGCGCGGCGGTCACGGCCCCGCACGAGTCGTGGCCGAGGACCATGATCAGCGGCGTGCCGAGGTTCGCGACCGAGTACTCGATCGAGCCGAGCACGGCGTCGTCGATGACCTGCCCGGCGGTGCGCACCACGAACGCGTCGCCCAGGCCGAGGTCGAAGATGATCTCGGCGGCCAGCCGCGAGTCCGAGCAGCCGAAGATCACGGCGAACGGGTTCTGCCCGCCGGCCACGGACTGCCGTCGGGAGGCGTCCTGGTTGGGGTGCATGGACTCGCCCGCCACGAAGCGGGCGTTGCCCTCGCGCAGGCGCTGCCAGGCGGCGGCAGGGGTGCGGGGCGAGGTGTCGTCGGGGCGGGTGTCCGGGGTCATGGCATCTCCGTGGTTCGCGGGGCAGGGGCGTCGGTGAGGTCCTCGGCGACGGCGGCGGCCAGCTGGTCCAGCTCGGCGCCGGGCGCGTCGCCCTTGAGCACCACGGTGGAGCCGTTGACCTCACCGGTGTACACGGTCAGGGCGTCCTGGTTCCGGGACTCCTCCCGGACGTGGACGTCCCACGGCACGCCGCCCACGTCGACCGTCGCGGTGGCGGGGACGGCCTCGGTCTGCTGGGCCAGCCACGTGGGGTTGGCCATGGACGTCTGCACCAGCCCGATGAAGCTGCCCTGCGGGGTGGCCCAGCCGATCTCCCAGAAGGGCACCCCCTCGGCGGCGCCGCCGTTCCACCGGGCGTAGTTGGCGGTCCAGTCCTCGCCCGGCTCCGGCACGACCGGGGTGAAGGGCGCCTCGTCCGCGACGTAGTCCGCCTCCTGGGCGACGTCGACGTCGGGGCGGTACGGCTGGGCGTCGGGGCGGGGCTGGAGCCACACGAACGGCAGGACCAGCAGGAGGAGGACCGCCATGGAGATGATCATCCCCTGCACCGGGGCGTTGAGCCGCCGGGCCTGCTTCTCCGTGATCTGCGGGAGCGGCTGCTCCGGGGCCTCGGCGGCCTCGGGGCCGGACACGGTGCCGGGGCCGGCGGCCGCGGGGTGCTCTGCCGAGGGGTGCTCTGCCGAGGGGTGCTCTGCGGGACGGTCGGGGGTCGAGGAGCTCACCCGTCCATTGTGCCCTGTCCGCCGGCCCCTGTCCGCCGCGCCCGCCCTCTGTCCGCTGCCCCCGCTCCCTCCGCCGCGGACCCGCCGGGACGCACCCGGCCGCAATGTGGCCCAGGTCGCGGTCCGCGGGGGCGCGGGCGATATGCTGGGCAGGACGTGGACCGCGCCCGCGGCCGAGCCCGGCCCGGGGGTCCCGAAGAACGTGAACTCGAAGGTGAGGAACAACGTGGCCGAAGAATCCACCGGAACGATCCAGGCGCGCACCAACAACGTGGCCGACCGCAACCTGGCGATGGAGCTGGTGCGGACCACCGAGGCTGCGGCGATCGCCGGCGGCCAGTGGGTCGGCGCCGGTGACAAGCTCGCCGCCGACGGGGCCGCGGTCGACGCCATGCGGGCCCTGCTGTCCACCGTGCACTTCAACGGCACCGTGGTCATCGGCGAGGGCGAGAAGGACGAGGCCCCGATGCTCTTCAACGGCGAGCAGGTGGGCGACGGCTCCGGACCGGCCTCCGACGTCGCCGTGGACCCGATCGACGGCACCCGCCTCACCGCGCTGGGCATGAACAACGCCCTGGCCGTCATTGCGGTGGCCGACGGCGGGTCGATGTTCGATCCCTCCGCCGTGTTCTACATGGACAAGCTCGTGGTGGGCCCGGAGGCGGCGGACTTCGTGGATCTGCGCCTGCCCGTGAAGCAGAACCTGCACCTCGTGGCCAAGGCCAAGGGCATCAAGATCAACCAGCTCACCGTGTGCGTGCTGGACCGCCCGCGCCACCAGAAGCTCGTCGACGAGATCCGGGCCACCGGCGCCCGCACCCGGATGATCCTCGACGGGGACGTGGCCGGGGCGATCGCGGCGTGCCGCGAGGGCACCGGCGTGGATGTCATGATGGGCATCGGCGGCACCCCGGAGGGCATCGTCACCGCGTGCGCCGTCAAGGCCACCGGCGGCATCATCCAGGGTCGGCTGGCGCCCACGGACGACGACGAGAAGCAGAAGGCCCTCGACGCCGGCCTGGACCTCGACGCCGTGCTGACCACCGACGACCTCGTCACCTCGGACAACTGCTTCTTCTCCGCCACGGGCATCACGGACGGCGACCTGCTGCGCGGCGTGCGCTACCGCGGCAGCCGCATCACCACCCAGTCCATCGTGATGCGCTCCCGCTCCGGGACCGTGCGGATGGTCGAGGCCGAGCACCTGGCCTCCAAGTGGGAGAAGTACGCCCGCCACTGAGCCTGACACCGAGCCTTCGCCGAGCCCGGCCGGCACGGCCGTGACAGGACCCCCGCACCGACCTCCGGTGCGGGGGTCCTGCCGTCCCGGCCGGACCGTGTCCGGCACCGGTCGCGAGCCCTCCCGGCCATAGACTGGAGGCCGAACTGCGGGCGCCGACCGCGGTCCCCCAGCCGGGGCGGAGCGCCCGGGTGACGAGGAGGATCCCCACGTGAGCACCACGGTCAGCCCCTGTCCCAACCGCAAGACCTGGGACGCCACCGTCCGGGTGACCGGCGGGCACCCGCAGCAGCTGTGGGGCATCGGCGAGGCACAGGTCTCCGCCGAGGGCCCCGGTCTGCGGGTCGACCGCGTCATGGTCCACGACGCCGAGCAGCGCACCGTGGGCTACGCCCAGCTCTACCTGCGCTCCGAGGCCGAGCGCGTGGTCGCCGGGACCGTGCACTGCCACGTCCACCGGCCCGAGGACCTGCCCGTGGTCGCCGCCGCCCTCGCCGACTGGGCCCGGGCGGAGCACTCGGCCGTCCTGCTGCGCTTCCAGGCCGACACCCTGCGCGCGCCCGGCACCCCGGAGGCGCTGGAGGCCGCCGGGTTCACCCGGCCCGCCGCGGACGCCGGGCCGGAGGAGCCCCGGCGGCTGGAGGTGGTGCTGGGGGAGACCGAGCGGGACCTCTCGCGGCGGCTCTCGGAGGCCACCCTGGACCGCTGCCGCACGGCACTGCGCACCCCGGGCGTGACGGTGCGGGAGGTCACGGCGGGCAGCCGGGTCCTCGCGAACATCGGGCTGCGGACCCGGCTCATCACCCAGCTGCTGGAGGACCTGGGCGAGGACTCGCTGCTGCTCGTGGCCACCGAGGCCGCCGAGGACGGCCGCGAGGCCGCCCTGGGCTACCTGTGGTTCGTGCACACGCGCGGTCTGGCGATGATCTACCGGCTCGGCTTCACCCGCCGGGGCCGGGACCTGGGCGTGGACGACGCCCTGCTGCTGACCGGGATCGTCGAGCTGCAGAAGCGGCGCGTGCAGCGCCTCGACGGCGGCGACCCGGACGAGACGGAGGTGCCGCTCGTGGTCCGCGAGCTGGCGGCGACGGAGCGCCCGGTGCTGGGCCCCTGGGAGAAGGCCCTGGGCCGTGGCCCGGCGGGGGAGTTCTCGGAGGACGTCGCAGAGGCCGTTGCCGAGGCCTCGGGGACCGCGGTGGCCGCGGAGCTGGGCCTGGGCGAGCCGGCCCCGGCGTGGTCTCCCGACCTCGGGGAGCCGGACGACGTGCCCGAGGACGACGACGGCGCGTCGCGTCCCGCCCGGGGGCGTGCCCGGCGGGCCCGGGACCTCACCCGCCGCGTGGTCGGCGAGAGCATCTCCGCCCTCCGGGACGCGGCGGGGCGCTGAGACCGGGCGCTCAGGCTTCCCGGCGGCGCATGCCGGCGACCGACTCCCGGAGCCGGTCGGTCAGGCCCGGGAGGCTCTTGCGGGCCGAGACGGCGGCCTCCCGGGCGGCGCGCACACCGGTGTACGCGGCGTACTTCCCGCGGCTCAGCGGCAGGTCCCAGGTCCCGGGGTAGGACTCCGGGCGGCCGCCGAAGGACTTCTTGAACTTCGTGAAGCCGTGCCACGGGTGGTCCGGGCCAGCGTCCTCGGGCGCGGTGCCGAAGAGGTCGAAACGGCTCAGGCCCTTCTGCTTGGCGTCGAGGACCATCCGCACGACCAGGGGGATCCCCGCCGAGAGCCTGCGGTGCTCGAAGTCCATGGCGGCGTGGGCGTAGGTGCGGGTGTCGTCGGAGTCGTAGACGAGGGAGGCGCCGATGGGCTCCCCGTCCAGCCGGGCCACGTAGAGGGCCGCGGCACCCACGGGCATGAGGCTGCGGGCGGCCTCGCGCAGGTAGGCGTCCTGCTGGCGGGCGAAGTCCTTGCGCTCGGCCGTGGCCTCGAGGAAGCCCAGGAGCACGTCGACATCCTCCGGGTCGGTCGAGGTTGTGAAGGTCACGCCCTTCTTGGCGATGTTGCGGTGCAGATTGCGGTTGGTGGACTTCATGTCCTTGAGGATCGCGTCCTCGTCCTGGGTGAGGTCGATGACCTGGGTGTGCCCGGGCTGCACCTGCCGGGGGGCCGGGCGCAGTCCGCGCCGGCGCAGGGAGGCCTCGGGCGTCTCGAGCCCGTCCGTCACCGCGGCGTCGACGGGCTCCACCCGCACGAACCAGCAGCGCTCGGACCGGGCCGTGCGGGCGAGGTCGTCGAGCGCGGCCTCGAAGGCCTGCGGGGTCCGCGCCTCGGGACCGTACGGGCAGTAGAGGTAGCGACCCGCCCGGCCGCCCTCGAGGATCGCGAGGTAGCGCCATCCGTCCCCGGAGGCCCGGAACACCTTGTGCCCCAGGTTCCGCTGGAATCCGGCCCATGCGTTCGACTGCAGTATGTTCGCCACGCCCCCACTGTACCGGGGCGTCAGGGCGCCGCCGGCGCCCTGCGGTCCGGGCCGGTCAGGGCACCGAGCAGGTGCCGTTGGGCGTGAGCTCCTGCGTCCCCACGAGGGGCTTCGCCGCCGCAAGGGGGGCGGCCATCGCGAGCCCGGAGCCCACCGGCGTGCCGGCCGGCAGGGCCTCCGCGTCCCGCGCGCCCCGGTCCGTGGCCTCCTCGAGCACCCGGTCGAGGTCCTCGTGCAGCAGGTCGAAGTCCGGGTAGGTGGGGAAGGACGGGTCGTAGTACGGCGGGCCGGCGGCGTACTGCACCAGCTCGTGCTCCTTGGCCTTCAGCGCCACGTCCACGAACGAGCCGATCTGGCTCTGCGGGATGTCGGTCTCGACGACCTGTGTGCCCGAGTTCGCGAGGTCCTCGAACCGGGTCAGCACGTTGACAGGGTTGAGCTGCTTGAGCATCGCGGCCTGCACGCAGCGCTGGCGAGCCTGGCGGTCGTAGTCCGTGGCCCCCTCGCGGGACCGGGCGTACCAGAGGGCGTGGTAGCCGTCCAGGCGCTGGACGCCAGGCTCGATGTACCCAAAGATCTCGTTCGGCAGGCCCGTCACCAGGTCCGTGCCGCCGCCGATCGGGACGCGCCCGCCGACGTCGATGGTGATCCCGCCGAGGGCGTCGACGAGCTGCTCGAAACCGTTCATCTCGACGATCGCGTAGGCCTGGACCTCGATGCCGAGCACGCCCGAGGCGGCGTCCTTCATGGCCTCGGCGCCGGGGTCCGCGGCGTCGGGGTAGAGCTCGGCGTGGTTGTTCGTGACGTCGGTGTAGAGGGCGTTGAGGATGCACTCGTCGCCGCAGTCGAAGCCCTCGGGATAGACCTCCGCCAGCGGCGAGTCCTCGGGGAAGGGCGCGTTCTGCAGGTTGCGCGGCAGGGAGACGGTCACGGTCCGCCCGGAGTCGGCGTCCACGCTGAGCACCGTCATCGAGTCGGGGCGGCGGCCCGAGCGGTCCTCCCCGGAGTCGGTGCCCATGAGCAGGATATTGTACCGCCCGTCCGCGGGCCGGAAGGGCAGCCCGCCCCCGAAGACGTCCGAGACCGCACCGCGCGTCACGGACAGCAGGTAGGCGGACCAGGCCAGTCCGCCGGAGGTCACGAGCATGAGCGCCACGGTGGCCGCGGCCACCGCGCGGCGGGTCCGCTGCACGAGGAGGCCGGGCCGGATGAGCCGGAGCGTGTCGAAGAAGAGCAGCGCCCATCCCACCGCCAGGGCCAGGAGCCCGGCGATCAGGAGCAGGGACGTGAACGAGTTCGTCAGGAACCAGACCAGGGGAGTGCGCCACAGCACCAGGGACAGGAGCGCCAGCGCCGCCGCGGCCCAGACCACCACGTCGACCTTGAGGGCCGCCCGGCCGACAGCCCGCCGGCCCGCGACGAGCTGCGCGCTGCCGGGGACCACGAGCGTGGACAGCAGCAGCGTCCACGCGCGCCGGGCCCGGGTGCCGTCCCCGGCGTGCTGCGGGTGGCGCAGCGGATCCGTGAGCCGGGGCGGGCTCGCCGCGTCGTCGTCGACGCCCCGCACGGCCGTCACGGCGTCGGGCGGGAGGTCCCGGGACCGGGAGCCCTCGGCGGACGGGTCGTGGGGCGGGCGGGGATCGTGCTCAGCGCGGGGGGTGTGGCCGTTCACGGGCAGCTCCGGCGGGGAAGGGCGGGCAGGGGGAAGGACGGGAGGGCGGGAGCGCGGGCGCCTGGGTCAGCCGTCGAGGCGGGTGCGCAGGGCGGCGCCCTTGGCGTGGGCGGTCTCCCGGAGCTCGTCGGCGAAGCGCAGGAGCTGCCCGCGCAGGGCCTCGGCCTGCGGGTCCGCGCCGGCGGCGAGGATCCGGGCGGCCAGCAGCCCGGCGTTGCGCGCCCCGCCGATGGACACGGTGGCCACCGGGACGCCGGCGGGCATCTGCACGATCGACAGCAGCGAGTCCATGCCGTCGAGAGTCTTCAGGGGGACGGGGACGCCGATCACGGGCAGGGGCGTCACCGAGGCGAGCATCCCCGGCAGGTGGGCGGCGCCGCCGGCCCCGGCGATGATCACCCGCAGCCCCCGCTCGTGCGCCCGCTGACCGTACTCGATCATCTCGGTGGGCATCCGGTGGGCGGAGACGACGTCGGCCTCGTACGCGATCCCGAACTCCTCGAGGGCGGTGGCGGCGGCCTCCATCACGGGCCAGTCGGAGTCCGAGCCCATCACGACGCCCACGACGGGCTGCTGCTTCTCGTTCACTGGTGCTCCTGGGCTGCTCGGCGGGTGGGGGCCGCCATCGCGGTCCGGTCTGGGGCTACGCTATCCGTCCCGGCTGGACGGGCCGTGGGAGGCACGCGGGTCAGGCCTGCCCGTCGCGCAGCACGGCCGCCACGCGGGTGGCCCGCCGGCGCAGCTCCGGGATCTCGTCCGCGGCGCCGGTGAGGTTGACGTGACCGATCTTGCGCCCGGGCCGCACGGCCTTGCCGTAGTTGTGGATCTTGGCGCGGGGCTCCGCGCCCATGGCCGCCCGGTAGGCGCCGAAGAGGTCCTGGTTCGCCCCGCCCAGGTAGTTCTTCATCACCGCGGACCCGCCGATCAGCCCGGTGTCCCCGAGCGGGAGGTCCAGGACGGCGCGCAGGTGCTGCTCGAACTGGCTGGTCACGGACCCGTCCATGGTCCAGTGCCCGGAGTTGTGCGGGCGCATGGCGAGCTCGTTCACCAGGAACCCGGTGCCGCGGCCGGGGGTCTCGAACAGCTCCACGGCCATCACGCCGGTCACGCCCAGCTCGGTGGCCAGCGTCCGGGCGGCGTCCGTGGCCGCGGCCCCGACCTCGGGCCGCAGCCGCGGGGCGGGCGCGAGCACCTCGTCGCAGACGCCGTCCACCTGGATCGACTCCACCACCGGCCACGCCCGCACCTCGCCGGAGGGGGTCCGGGCCACGAGCGCGGAGAGCTCGCGGGAGAACCCGACCTTCTCCTCCGCCAGCAGGGGCCCGTCCGTGCGGGCGAACCACTGCGCCGGCTCGGCGCCGCGGGCGTCCTCGGCGGTGCCGAGGACCATGACGCCCTTGCCGTCGTAGCCGCCGCGCGGGGTCTTGAGCACCACCGGCCAGCCCGTGCGCTCCCCGAAGGCGATCAACTCCTCGACGTCGGCGACCGCCTCCCACCGCGGGTTCGGCAGCCCGAGGCGCTCCACGGCCGCGCGCATCCACAGCTTGTCCTGGGCGTGCACCAGCGCGTCCGGGCCCGGGCGGACCTCCACGCCCTCGGCGAGCAGGGTCTGCAGGTGCTCGGTGGGCACGTGCTCGTGGTCGAACGTCAGCACGTCGACGCCCGCGGCGAACCGGCGCAGCACGTCGAGGTCGGTGTAGTCGCCCACGGGGGCGGTGGGCACGGCGGCGACCGCCGAGACGTCGGGGCCCTCGGCGAGCACGCGCAGCTCGATCCCCAGGGCGGTGGCGGAGGGCGCCATCATGCGGGCGAGCTGCCCGCCTCCGACGACGCCGATGACAGGGGCGGTCACAGAAGAATTCACCCGACCAGGGTATCCCGGTCCGCCGGGCCCGCTCGGCGGACCGGGATGCCCTGCCGCCGGGGCCGCCCGCCGCCCGGTCTCCGGCGTCGTCCTCCCGCCTCGACCCCGGTACCTGCCCGACACGGGACCGGCGACGGCCAGGGGACTGTGCTGCAACTCTCCGGTGCCGTGCAGGAGGGGCGGGGTAGGATGTGCCGAGGTCCGCCGCGGGTGCTCTCCCGTGCGCGTCGACCGCCGCGCCGGCCGGCGCCCACCGCCTCACCACCTGGGAGACCTGAAGCCGCGTGAACCGTCTCGTCGACCGTTTCGATGCCCTGTGGCACCTGTTCGTCAAGGAACTCATGAAGTTCGGCGTCGTCGGCGCCCTCGCGTTCGTGATCAACGCGTCGCTCACCTGGGTCCTGATGCACACGGTGTTCGAGGACGGCCACCTCAAGGCCAAGTTCGTGGCGACGGCCGTGGCCATCGTCTTCGCGTGGGTCGCCAACCGGCTGTGGACCTTCCGGCACAAGCGCCAGTCGGACAAGCGCCGCGAGCTGGTCCAGTTCCTCGTGGCCAACGGCATCGGCATGGCCATCGAGCTCGGCTGCCTCGGCTTCAGCTACTACGTGCTGGGTCTCACCAGCGCCTACGCGTCCTTCGTGTCCGGCACGATCATCGGCACCATCCTCGGCACCGTCTTCCGGTACTTCGCCTACCGCTTCTGGGTGTTCACCGAGGAGCTCGACGAGGACCCCAACTTCGCGGACACCGCGGCCCTCGAGATCGCCCTGATCACGGGCCACCAGCCCGCGGAGGGCGCCGAGCACCCCCACCGCGCGCACCAGCACCCCCACCGGGAGGGCGCCCGTCACCGCGCGGGGAGCGCGGCGGCCCCCGGCTCGGACACCCACGAGAGCCACGGAAGCACGGAGCCGGCGGAGGGGCGCTGAGCCGTCCCGCTCAGAACGCGACGGCGTTCTCGGCCGCCAGCACGGACCGCCATCCGTCGTCGGCCGCGTCCGCCGGGCGGTCCGTGACGACCGCGGCCCGGCTCCCGGCCAGCACGGCCAGCACGCGCAGCAGGAACTCGGCGTCCATCCGCCGGCCCGGCACGTGCACGGCCGACGCCGTCCCCCAGGCGCTCTCCCGCCCGGCCGCGAGCTCGCCCGCGGCCGGCATCAGCCGGTCGTGCGGCAGGAAGCCGTCGCCGGTGCCCGCGGCCCGGAGCGCGGCACCATCCGGCGCCGGCTCCTCGAGGCCGTCGTAGACGTCCGCGTGGGAGCGGACCTCGGCGCAGTAGTCGAGGACGTCCCCGTCCGGCAGCTCGCCGCGGTGGCCGAGCGAGAGCGCCGGCCGGTCCAGGATCACGGCCCGCGCCCCGACCGGCACCCGGTCCAGCAGCGGGGGCGTCGCCCCCTGCGGGTCGACGAGGCCCACCACGGCCCGGTCCCCGGGCTCCGCCGCGTCCTTGAGGGGATCGACCACCCGCACCGCGGCCCCCATGGTCCACGAGCCGAGGACGGCCGCGAGACTGCGCCAGTGCACCTCGTCGCCGACGGCCACGACATCGCCCGCCTCGAGGTCGAGCTCGTCCACCCACAGGTTCGCGGTCTTGGCCACCCAGTTGTCGAGGACCCGCCCCGAGAGCTCCACGCGCTCGCCGTCCCCGCCGTACCAGATCAGGGCCGGGCGGCTGCTGCTGCGCAGCTTGTCCACCAAACGGGGGACAGATCGGGGGGTCGCGGTGTCCATGGTTCCTCCTCGTGGCTGCCGTGCCCGCGGCGGCGGTGCGGCATATGCGTAGGGCCGCATTCTTCGCCCTCTGCGGCGTCCTGTCGAAAATCGGGCCGTGACGTGGAAAAACGTCTACTCCCAAAGACATTCTTCCCGGATATCGTGGCATGGGCGGTCACCCGAGACGGGTTGACTCCGTACTAGTTACACACGTGTAATTGGGAAGTCCGGCAGACGATCAGCAAGGATACGTTCTCCGGGATGCACAGGGTCGGCGACCCCCGTACTGCGCCGCACCCGAGCAATCGTGTCGGATGGAAGGAAAGTCATGGGAGAGGCCGCACGACAGCAGGTCGTGGAATCCAGCCCCCTCGAGGCCCATCGGCTGAGCATGCGCTCGGTGCCCGAGGACTGGTTCGTGGATCCCGTCGACCCCCGGGCCGCAGAGCGGCACGTCCGCCGAGCGGCCGGGAGCATGGAGGACCAGGCCACGGCCTACCTGCGGGCCCACGAGGCCGTCCAGAACCTCTCCGGTGCCGGAGCGGCACCCGCTCTCGACCTGCTCGAGGCGCCGGCCGCCGACGAGGGCTCCGACTGGAGCGCCGTGGCCGGGCTGTACGCCGTGGACGAGGACGAGGGCGAGCTCGCGTGGCAGACCGACGCGCTGTGCGCCCAGACCGATCCGGAGGCCTTCTTCCCCGAGAAGGGCGGGTCCACGCGTGACGCCAAGCGCGTGTGCGAGGCCTGCCCCGTGCAGGCGGAGTGCCTCGACTACGCGATGAGCAAGGACGAGAAGTTCGGCATCTGGGGCGGGCTCTCCGAGCGCGAGCGCCGCCGCCTGCGCCGTCTCGCCCGCTGAGGTAGTTTCGGGCCATGAGCTCCTCCGGCAGTCCCACCCGCCTCTGCTCCCGCCAGACCTGCAGGCGGGACGCCGTCACGACCCTGACCTACGTGTACTCGGACTCGACCGCCGTGGTCGGCCCGCTCGCCGGACACGCGGAGCCCCACGCCTACGACCTGTGCGCCGTGCACGCCGACCGGCTCACGGTGCCCCGGGGCTGGCGCGTGGTCCGGCTGGAGCCGCCGGAGGCGCGGGCCCGGCGCGAGGACATCGGCGCCGTGGCGGAGGCGGTCCGGGAGAGCGAGCCCCCGGCGCCCGTCCGCGACCGCCCGCGGACGGTGCTGCGCGACGTCTCCCTGCCGCGACCCTCCTCGCCGGCATCCCCGGCACCGTCCGCGTCCCGCCCGGCCGTGCCCGAGCGTGCTCCGCGGCCCGCCCCGGAGCCGGCCCCCGAGGTGCCGTGGAACGACGTCCCGGTGCCCGCGGCCCTGCGCCGGGCGCACCTGCGCCGGCCCGCCGTGCGCGGGGGCTCCGCCCAGCCCGAGGCCTGAACCGCGCGTCCCCGGCCGGTTCCGCACCGTGCCCGTGCTCCGCCCCTAGGATGGGCCGCAGACCGCACCTGTCCGGTGCGGAAGGCTCTTCCCCCCGGAGCACCAGGAGTCCCCCCATGACTGTCCCTGCAACGACGCAGCCGGCCCCCGAACTCCACGCCGAGTTCCACACCGGTCTCCGCACCGAGACCCGCCACGAGAACAGGCCGGCGCGGCACCACGACGCACCGACCGACCGCCGCCCCGCCCCCTGGGCGCTGCCGGTGCCCGAGCCGGAGCCGGTGCCCCCCGTGGCGGTCGCCCTGGCGCCCGGTCTGCTCGAGCTCCTGCGGTGCCCCCTCACGGGCGGGACGCTGATCCCCGTGGACGCCGACCGGCTGATGAGCGACCGCCCGTTCCGTGACGGCGTGCACCCGGTCTATCCGATCGCCCACGGCATCGCCTGCCTGACCCCCGGGCGCTGAGGCACCGGACACGTCGCAGGGGGTCACGAAGGCGTTAACATTCGTGACCGAAGGGCGGTGGGTGGGGTCCTGCGCGGCCGGCGGACCTATCGTGGGGGCAGTTCCCCAGCGTTCCCCCCACCCCCCAGACGCCCGAGGTGCCGCTTCCCATGCCCCTGTCCTCCTGCCCGGTTCCCGCGCCCCCCGCCCCGCGAGCGCTGCCGTCCCCCCGGCGACTGTTCGCGCTGGGGGCCGTGACGGTCCTGCTCGCCACCGGCTGCGCGCAGGCCTCCGGGGCCCCCGCGGACGAGCCGGCCGCCACCGCCCCGACCACCACCGCCCCGACCACCACCGCCCCGGCCACGCCGTCCCCGAGCGGGCCGGCCACGGCCGCACCGGCCGAGGTCACCATCGTCCCCGCGGACGCCGCGGTCGAGCACAACCCCGTGGAACCGGTCGTGGTGCGCGCCGACGGGGGCGAGCTGACCGACGTCGTGCTGGTGCCCGCCGCCGGCGGGGAACCGGTGCCCGGGGAGCTCTCCGCCGACGGCCGCACCTGGACCAGCACCGCGGTCCTGGCCTTCGACACCCCCTACGTCCTGCACTGGAGCGCCGCCTCCGGGACGGGTCCGACCACAAGCACGAGCACGTTCACGACCGTTCTCGCGGCGAACGAGGTCGACGTGCGCCTCAACGTGGCCGAGGGCGGGGTCTACGGCACCGGTCAGGTCCTGGAGTTCATCTTCTCCGAGCCCGTCGTGCACAAGGAGCAGGTCGAGGAGGCCGTCACCGTGGACGGCGGCGGGGACCGGGCGGGCGCCTTCCGCTGGTACTCGGACACGACGCTGCGCTACCGCCCCGCCGAGAAGTGGGCGCCGCGCTCGGAGATCACGGTCTCCCTGGACCTCCTCGGACTCGACGTGGGCCACGGCATGGTGGGCAACCACGACCTGCGCCGGAGCTTCTCGACCGGCGCCGAGCACTACGCCCGGGTGGACAACGAGACCAAGACGCTGACCGCCTGGGTGGACGGCGAGGTCGCGGGGACGTTCCCCGTGACCCTGGGCAATCCGGACTGGCCCTCGACCACCGGGCAGAAGGTCATCATGGAGCAGGCCCCGACGTACCTGTTCAAAGCCTCCTCGCTGGACCTGGAGCCGGGGGACCCGCACTGGTACGACACGTTCTGGGCCTCCAACGTGTCCCGGCTGACCGCCAGCGGCGAGTTCGTGCACCAGGCGCTGCCCTCCGCGCTGCCCGTCCTGGGGATCGCCAACGTCTCCCACGGGTGCGTGGGCATGCCGCCCGAGGGCGCGAAGTTCATCCACGACGTGTTCCGTCCCGGGGACGTCGTGGAGGTCGTGGGCACCGGCTACCCGCAGGCCGATCCCGACGACGGGTACGGCGACTGGAACATCCCGCTCGAGCACTACGCGGACGAGGAATGGAAGGGCGACTGGTGAGCCCCCGCCGGTGAGCCCCCCCGCGGGTGAGGGAGGGGGCCGGCGGTGGGTAGGATCGGGACCGGCCGGAGCGCACCCGCCCGCCCCGGACCACCGACCCCCTCCGACCGAAGGACCCGCCCGTGGCCACCCCCAGCAACGACAAGGCCCCCTGGCAGCAGGCGGACCCGCCCGCGGACGACCGGCAGCGCGAGGAGCCCGTGTGGACGGGCCTGCTCCCCGCCGTCGTCCCCGCGGAGAGCGCGCCCGACGGCGCGCACGACGACGACCGCCCCGGTGGGCGCGGCGGGAGCCGCGGCGCCGGGACGGGCCGCACGGGGGGCGGCTCCCGTGCCGTCGGGGCCGACGAGGCCGCGGGGGACGAGGACCCGGACGCGGAGGCGCGCCGCCGGTCCGCGCTGCGCCGGGACGCGCTGGCGGACGAGCCGCGGCTGCCGCGGCTGCAGCAGGTCCTCCTGGCGCTCGTGCTCCCGCTCGCGCTGCTCGCCGCGGCCGTGCGCGTGGTGGCCACGCCGCTGTTCCTGTGGGCGGAGTACCACCGCCCGGGCTTCCCGGCGGACTCCTACGGCTTCTCCACCGAGGAGCGGATGGTCTTCGGCTCCTATGGACTGGACTACGTCATGAACTGGGCCCCGGCCGGGTTCCTCGGCGGGCTGCAGGACGCGGACGGCGCCCAGCTGTTTATGGGCTCCGAGGTCGCGCACATGACCGACGTGAAGATCGTGCTGCAGTCCGCGCTCGCGGTGGTCGCGGTCCTCGCGCTGCTCGGCCTCGTCTCGTGCCTGTACCTGCGGGCGAAGGCCCCGGGGGCCGCCTCCGGCGCCCTGTTCTTCGGCTCGTGGCTGACCGTGGCGCTGCTGGTGGCGCTGGCGGTCGCGGCGGTGCTCGGCTGGCAGCAGTTCTTCGCGCTGTTCCACTCCCTGTTCTTCGCGGACGGGTCCTGGACCTTCCGGGCCTCGGACACCCTCATCCGGCTGTACCCCACCCAGTTCTGGATGGACGCCGCGATCGCCGTGGCCGGCCTCGCCCTCCTGGGGGCGCTCGCGGTCATGGCCGCCACCTGGCCCACGGCCTTCCGCCGGCACCGGGCCCTCGATCGGGTGCGCCGGCGGCAGGAGCTCAAGCGGCGGCTGGCCGGTCGCTGAGCCGGCGGGTCAGATCCAGGCGGTGAACCACATCCGCTCCCGCCACTGGGCGTACTCGACGGTCTCCGCGTACCAGACGGGGGCGAAGTGCGCGCTGAGCAGGAGCACCGCGGCCGTGAACACGCCCACCACCGCGAGACCCGCGCGCCGGCGCCGCACGGTGTCCCCGGGCCGGCCCAGGACTAGGCCGAGCATGCCGGCGAGCATGAGCATCAGGGCCGGCTGCACGGGCAGCGCGTAGAAGTAGTACATGGTGCGCTCGGGGTACAGGAACCAGGGCAGGTACCCGGCGGCGAACACACCGGTCAGCGCCCCGAAGCGCCAGTCCCGCCGCACGGCCCACAGCCACGCGGCCACGAGCACGGCGGCGATCGCCGTCCACCACAGGAGCGGGTTGCCGATGTTGAGGATCGCCTGCGAGCAGTGCTCCACCGCGCACCCGGCCCTGCCCCGCTCCGGGTCCTCGTAGAAGTAGGAGGTGGGCCGGCCCAGCGTCAGCCACAGCCACGGCAGCGCCTCGTAGGCGTGCTCGGTGCCCAGGCCGCTGTGGAAGCCGTAGGCGGAGGAGTGGTAGGCCCACAGCGAGCGCAGGGGCGCGGGCAGCCACTGCGGGCCCTCGCCGGGGTGCTGCTGCGCCCAGGTGCGGTCGTAGGCGTCCGTCGAGGCGAACCAGCCCGCCCAGGTGGACACGTAGACCACCAGGCCCGTCCCGACGACGGCGAAGAACGCGGGCACGCCGTCCTTGAGCACCCCGGCGAGCAGCCAGCGCCGCACCCCGGCCACCCGGCGGGCGTTGAGGTCCCACAGCACCGTGAGCACGCCCAGCCCGGCCACCAGGAACAGGGCGCTCCACTTCACGCCCACCGCGAGCCCGCAGGCCGCGCCCGCCGCGATCCGCCACCAGCGCACGCCCAGCCACGGACCCCATTCCAGGCGGCGCCGCAGCTCCGCCTCCGGGACGTCGCGGCCCGGGGCCACCCCCAGCCGGGCGACCAGGCGGCGGCGCCCGTGCTCCCGGTCCAGCAGGAGCAGGACGAACGCGAGCAGCACGAAGAACATCAGGAACACGTCCAGCATCGCGAGCCGGGACTGCACCAGGTGCAGCCCGTCCACCGCGGTGAACAGCCCCGCGAGCGTGGCCACCGTGACCGAGCGGAAGAGCAGCCACCCGGCGGCGCACACCAGCGCGATGGACAGCGTCCCGACCAGGGCCGCGGAGAAGCGCCACCCCAGCGGGTCCTCGGCGCCGAAGAGCCACATGCCGAACGCGATGAGCCACTTCCCGGCCGGCGGGTGCACCACGTAGGAGGGGGTGGCCAGGGCCTCCGGCGGGGTGCCTGCCACGAACAGCTCGTCGGCGCCCTCCGGCCACTGCCGCTCGTAGCCGTGCAGCAGCAGCGAGTAGGAGTCCTTCACGTAGTAGGTCTCGTCGAAGACGATCGCGTCCGGGTGGGAGAGCCGGTAAAAGCGCAGCAGCCCGCCGAGCAGGACCACCAGCAGCGGCCCCAGCCACGCGAACCGGGTCACCGCCGCGGGGGCCGGCAGCAGCCGCTCCCGCAGGGCGGCGGGGGCCAGGGATCGGCGCAGGGTGCCCACCGGTGCCGCCGGCCGAGGCTCCGGCGCCAGGACTGGGGCGCGCACCGAGGAACTCACGGTGTCATCGTAGGGGACGCGTCCCGGCGCCCGCTGAGCCGAGGGAGGGCCCGCGGGGCGCGCCGTAGAGTGGACCCGTGCACACGCAACCCCACGACGACACTCCTGCCGACGCCCCGACCGGCGCCTCCGACGGCGCCGCCGCGGGTCCCGGGCAGGTGGTCCTGGCGGGCACTCCGATCGGCAACCTCGGGGACGCGCCGCCCCGGCTGCGGGTGGCCCTCGAGACCGCGGACGTGCTCGCCGTGGAGGACACCCGGCGGCTGCGCCGGCTCACCGCCGGGCTGGGGGTCACCACGCGCGGCCGGGTGCTCACCCACCACGAGCACAACGAGGCCGGACGGGTCGCCGAGCTGCTCGACGCCGTCCGTGCCGGCGGCACCGTGCTGGTCCTCTCCGACGCCGGGATGCCCACCGTCTCCGACCCCGGCTACCGGCTCGCGGAGGCCGCGGCCGCCGAGGGCCTGACCGTGACCGCGATCCCCGGCCCCTCGGCGGTGCTGATGGCACTGGCCGTGTCCGGTCTGCCCACGGACCGGTTCACGTTCGAGGGCTTCCTGCCGCGGAAGTCCTCGGAGCGTGCCACCCGGCTGGCGGAGCTCGACGGCGAGCGGCGCACCATGGTCTTCTACGAGGCCCCGCACCGGCTCGAGGTCATGCTCGCCGCGCTGCGGGACGCGTTCGGCCCGGGCCGCCGGGCGGTCGTCGCCCGGGAGCTCACCAAGCTGCACGAGGAGGTCGTGCGGGGCTCGCTCACCGAGCTCGTGGACTGGTGCGGGCAGGGGCAGGTGCGCGGGGAGATCGCCGTCGTCGTCGCCGGTGCCCCCGCCCCCGAGGCCGCGCGACCCGAGGACCTCGTGGCCGAGGTCGAGGCGCTCGTGGCCGCCGGCACCCGGCTCAAGGACGCCGCCGGTCGCGTGGCCGAGCGCACGGGCGTGGGCAAGCGGGAGCTCTACGAGACGGTGCTGGCCGCCCGCAAGGCATAGGGGCCGTCCGGCCCGGGCGTCGCCTCACAGGCGCGCCGCGCCCCGGTGAGGCCGAGTTGACCCTTGGGAGCGGACGGGGACACGGTGCGGAAACACGGCCCGTCCAGACTGGGACGTGCCGGGAGCGGGGCACGTGCCGCGCGGGACCCGGCATCCTCCTGTCCGTCCAGCAACGGAGCCATGCCATGTCCTATGTGATGCCCGCCGACTTCGTCACGAAGATGATCGACGCCGGAGCGGCGAAGGTCGCCATGTCCACCCGTGACACCCTGATCCGTGCGTTCATGGCCGGTGCGATCCTCGCGCTCGCCGCGGCCTTCGCCGTCACCGTCACCGTGCGGACGGGCGAGCCTCTGCTCGGGGCCGTGCTCTTCCCGGTCGGGTTCTGCCTGCTGTACCTGCTGGGTTTCGACCTCCTGACCGGCGTGTTCACCCTCGTGCCGCTCGCGCTCATCGACAAGCGCCCTGGCGTCACCGTCCGCTCGATGCTGCGCAACTGGGGCCTGGTGTTCGCCGGCAACTTCGCCGGAGCGTTCGTCGTGGCCGTGCTGATGGCGATCATCTTCACCTACGGCTTCTCCCTGCCCCCGGACGAGGTCGGCCGCCAGATCGGCGAGATCGGCGAGGGCCGGACCGTCGGCTACGCCGAGTTCGGCGCCGCCGGGATGCTGACGCTGTTCGTCCGCGCCGTCCTGTGCAACTGGATGGTCTCCACCGGGGTGGTCGCCGCGATGATGTCCACCAGCGTCTCCGGCAAGGTGATCGCGATGTGGATGCCCATCATGCTGTTCTTCTACATGGGCTTCGAGCACTCGATCGTCAACATGTTCCTGTTCCCCTCCGGCCTGCTCCTCGGCGGCGACTTCTCGGTCATGGACTACCTCGTGTGGAACGAGATCCCCACCGTGCTCGGCAACCTGGTGGGCGGGCTGACCTTCGTGGGCCTCACCCTCTACGCCACCCACGCCCGCACCGGGGCGCCCCGCATCCGGCCGGCGGCGCAGGAGGACCGCGTCCCGGTCGCGTGAGCACCGGATCCGGCCGACCCGCCCCCACCAGCTCGCCGACTCCCGAGGAGCCCCGCATGACCCCGATCCTGACCAAGTCCGACGCCGCCGACCTGGTGGTCGCCGCCCGGGTGCGCCGCGGCCTGTCCTGGCGCGAGATCGCCGACGAGATCCGCGCCCCGCACGTCTGGACGACCGCCGCGCTGCTGGGCCAGCACCCGATGACCCCGGAACAGGCCCGGCAGGTCTGCGACCTCCTGGGCCTGGACGGGACGGTCGCCGAGAGCCTGCAGCAGCAGCCGTCCCGCGGCAGCGACCCGGCGCGGATGACGGACCCCACGGTCTACCGCTTCGTCGAGGCGCTCTCCGTGTACGGGCCGGCTCTGAAGGAACTCATCCACGAGGAGTTCGGCGACGGGATCATGAGCGCCATCAACTTCCGGGTCGACGTCTCCCGCCGGGCCGACCCGGACGGCGACCGTGTGGTGGTCACCTTCGACGGGAAGTTCCTCGACTACAAGTGGTGACGCCCCGCCCCTGACCCCGTTGCCCGCCGAGTCCCCCCGGTGCTGGCAGTTCCCCCGGATCGATCGGGGGAAACTGCCAGCACCGGGGGGACTCGGCGTTCGGGCCGCTCAGCGGCGGGGCGTCACCGAGCGGGGCGTCACCGAGCGGGGGAGCCACCGGGCGCGCCGTGCACCGGGGCCGCCGCGCCCGGCCAGACCCGACCGCAGCGCCGCGACGTCCTCGGGGCCGGCCTCCGGGGTCCACGCCGCGGTGCCCGGCGCGTAGAGGGCCCGCTCCACGTCGCGGCCGAGCCGCCCCAGCGCCGGCGCGGCGGCCGGGACCACGGCGTCCAGCCGGTCCACGTAGGCCCGCGGCGTCTCCGCGGCGGCGCGGCCCAGCCCGTGGTCGACACCCAGGTCCTCGACCTCCGCCCACCCCGCCAGGGCCCGATCGGCCGCCGGCGCCTGCGCATCGCCCAGCACCCGCATCCGGCGCCGTCGCCGCCGGGTCCGGAGGAGCCGGGGGAGGGCAGCCAGCAGGGCGAGCAGCGCGGCGGTCAGGATCCCGGCCAGCCACGGCAACCACCCGGCCGGTCCGGCGTCGTCGTCGGGCTCCGGCGCGGCGGGGGCCTCCGGGGTAGGCACGGCGGTCGGCTCGGCGGACGGCGCGTCCTCGTCGGGGCTGTCCGCCGTGCTCGCCGGGGTGGGGGCGCCGGTCGGCGCGCCGGTGGGCTCCGCGGTGCCCTCGCCGTCCTGCAACTGCCCGTCCCCGTCCTGCGGCCCCTCGGCGGCGTAGCCGGGGAGGTCGCCGGTGCCGGGGGTCGGCTCGAAGCGCACCCACCCGGAACCCTCGAACCACAGCTCCGGCCACGCGTGCGCGTCGCGGGGCAGGACCATGAAGGCACCCGCCTCAGCCCCGTTCCCGAACGGCTCGTCGGCGTCCGCCAACCCGTCCGGGGCGGCGCCGGTGGCCGGGAGGTAGCCGACCGCCACGCGGGCGGGGATGCCGAGCTCCCGCGCCATGACGGCCATCGCCGGGGCGAAGTGCCCGGCGTAGCCCGTGCGCACGGCCAGGAACTCCTCGAGGGAGGCCATGCCGCCGGCGTCGTAGCCCTGCGCGAGCGGGGCGTCCACGTCGTAGCGGAACTCGTCAGAGCGCAGCCACTCCTGCAGGGCCAGGGCCTGGTCGAAGGCGGTGGGGGCGTCCCCCGCCCGCTCCCGGGCCGCGTCCCGGAGGGCGGCCGGGGTCTCGCCCGGCAGCTCGCGGAACGGGGCGAGCTCCGGGGAGCCCCGCGCGGCGGGGGCCTCGCGCAGCCGCGCGGACGTGGGCTCGGGCACGATCGAGCGGACCTCGTAGGCAGTGCCCTCCGGCGGGACCTGCTCCCCGTGCACGGTGAGGTCGAGCGGGCTCCAGGCCCAGCCGCCGTCCTCGAGCCCCACCACGTCCACGGCCGCCCACGGCAGCGGCAGCCAGCGCTCGGACCAGTCCCGCAGCTCCACGGAGGTGCTGCGCTCGGGGCCCTCGCCCACCGGGTGCATCGGGGTGGGGCCGAGCTCGTCGAGCTCGGGGTCCAGCCCCGTGGTGTCCGGGAACCACTCCGCCCCGGAGAAGTCGGAGAGCGTGAGCACCCGCAGCAGCTCGGGCTCGTCCGTGCTCGTCGTGTACTCGAGGCGCGGCAGCTGCTGCGCGGAGCGCAGGTCCTGCCCCACGGCCCGCAGCGGGCCCACCCCGGAGGCGCGCTCGCCGGCGAGACCGCTGCCCTGGGGGAACGCGCCGTTGACGAAGCCGGGCACCAGACCCGGGACCAGCAGGGTCACCGCGAGCACACCGGCGCCCACCACGAGGGCCCGCGGCCAGCTGCCCGGCGCCGCGGCGGTGCGGGGCTCGCGGACCGCGCCGAAGCGCCGTCCGCCGCCGAGCAGGACCAGGGCCGCGAGCACCGCGGCCGCCGTCCCGGCCGCGCCCACGCTCTCGGGCAGCACCAAGGCGGGCACCACCAGCAGCGCCAGCACGCCGAGGGCGCTGACCCCCGGCAGCCGCAGCGCCACGAGCACCGTGTCCACGAACAAGGTCACGAGACCCGTGGCGAGGGCGGCGACGAACGCGAGCGCCGCGGCCCCCGGATACGGGGCCGGCCGATCCGCGACGATCCCGGCCGCCTCCCGCCACAGCTCCGCGCCGAGGGACAGGCTCCCGGGGGTGGGCACGAGGCCGAGCAGCGCGGGCTCGCGCAGGAACAGCACCGTGAGCACGAGCGTCAGGGCGCCGGCGCCGAACAGGGGCGCCAGCAGGCCCGGCAGCCGCAGCGCGCGGGACGTCGTGGTCGCCACGACCACGGCGAGGGCCGCGAGCAGCGCACCGGGGACCCAGCCCGCGCCGTCGAGGACCCCGGCCAGCGCCACGAGGGACAGCCCGACCGCCACGAGGACCGTGCCGGCCAGGCCCAGCACGGCGAGCACCGGGCGGCGGCCCGTCCCGGCGTCCTCCGGTGGTCCGACGGTCTCCGGCGGGCGGGCGGGCGCAGGGGCGCGGACGGCGGCGCTCACCGGACGGCCCCGGCCGCGCGGGCCCCGGAGCCCAGCTGCGCCCACGCGTCCTCGGGCGCGGCGGACGCCGGCACGACGACGACGGACCAGCCCGCCGCCTCGAGCACCGCCGCCCCGTCCGGGACGTGGTCGGGGGAGGAGGTCACCAGCACGGCGCTGCCGGCGGCCGCCCGCCGCGTGCCGCCCAGGATCCGCTCGGCGGCCGCCGCGGAGAGGTCCCCCGAGACCAGCAGCACGGGGTGGACCAGGCCGTCGCGGTCGAACCGCTCGGCCAGCGCGTCCTCCGCGGTCCCGCCGGTCCCCGTCTCCCGGAGTGCGGGCTCGGGGCGGACCCGCGCGAGCCCGTGCCGGGCGTCCTCGGCGCCGTCGTCGGTGACGGCGGTGGCGCGGCTGCGGGCGGGAGCGTCGTCGTCGTCCTCGCCGCCGCGGGGGAGCGGGCGCCCGAAGGTGTCGAGGGCGTGCAGGGCGGTCTCACGCTGGGTGAGGTGCTCCAGCACAGCGGCCGTGAAGGACACGGCCCACTCGAACTCGGCGGTGCTGGGGAGCACACCGGCCCACAGGCGCTCCCCGGGCCAGGAGGCCTCGTCGCGGTCCAGGACCAGGGTGAGACGGCGGGTGCTGCGGGGGTCCTCCTGGCGGACCATCAGCCGGCCGTGCTTCGCGGAGGCGGCCCAGTGCACCCGGCGCATCGGGTCGCCGTGACGGTACTCGCGGGTGGTGACGTTGTCCGGGCCCGGTTGCGGCTGCGCGGTCCGGGACGGGTCGGTGCCGGACTCCCGCAGCCGGTCGGCGCTGATCTCCGGCAGCTCCACTGGGTCCGGGGCCACGTGCAGGGACGTGCGCTCGGAGGCGTCGAGCAGCTCGGCGGCGAGACCGAACGGGTCGGCGACCCGCACGGTGGCCGGTCCCAGGGCGTACACGCCCCGGCGGCGGGGGCGCACGGTGTAGGCGGCGGGCTCCCCGCCGGCCTCCACGACCAGCTCGCGGTCCCCGCCCAGCGGCTCCGGGACCGTCTCGTGCACGGCGACCGCTCCGGTGACCGTCCCGCCGCGCCGGGTCCGGTGCCGCACGCGCAGCCGGACCACGGCGGAGTCCCCGGCCGTCACCAGCGCCGGGTCCACGCCGCGCTTGAGCAGCACCCTGGGCTTCACCACGTACAGGGACAGGGCCGCGAACAGGGGGGTGCCGCCGAGGAACAGGGCCAGCGCCAGCACGTCCTTGCGGCCCAGCCAGGTGGCCAGCAGCAGGCACAGGGCGCCCGCCCCCAGGAAGGCCCAGCCGCGCCCCGTGAACCGGGCGCGGGAGTCCAGGGGCTGCTCCGCCCGCTCGCCCTCCGCCGTGCGCCCCGGCGCCGGCCGGCGCCTCATCGGGTCCGGGGGGTGTGCTCGGCCGGGACCCGCACCTCGTCCAGCACCGCCCGCACCAGCTCCTCCGCGGAGTCGGTGCCGGCGCGCCGGTCCAGGATCAGGCGGTGGGCGAGCACCGGCACCGCGACCGCCCGCACATCGTCGGGCAGCACGTACTCGCGCCCGCTCAGGGCGGCCTCCGCGCGGGCGGCGGCCTGCAGCTGGAGCAGCGACCGGGGGCTGGCGCCCAGCCGGATCTGGGGGTGCGAGCGCGTGGCCTGGCCCAGGGCCACGATGTAGGCGCGCACCGCGTCCGAGACGTGGGTGCCGCGCACGTGCGCCACCAGGCGGGCCGCGTCCTCGAGGGAGACCACCGGCTGCAGGCCCTCCAGCAGGGAGCCGCCGCCGTGGTCGACGAGCATCGTCATCTCCGCCGCGGTGTCCGGGTAGCCCATCGAGATCCGGGCCGTGAACCGGTCCCGCTGCGCCTCCGGCAGCGGGAACGTGCCGTCCATCTCCACGGGGTTCTGCGTGGCCACCACCATGAACGGGGTCGACAGCCGGTAGGTCGTGCCGTCCGCCGTGACCTGGCCCTCCGCCATGCACTCGAGCAGCGCCGACTGCGTCTTGGCCGAGGCCCGGTTGATCTCGTCCCCGATCACCACGTTGGCGAACACCGGGCCGGGCTTGAACTCGAACTCGCGCCGGGCCTGGTCGTAGACCGAGACGCCCGTGATGTCCGTGGGCAGCAGGTCCGGGGTGAACTGCACGCGCGAGACCGTCCCGCCGATCGCGGTGGCCAGCGTGCGCGCCAGCATGGTCTTGCCCACGCCTGGCACGTCCTCGACCAGCAGGTGCCCGCCGGCCAGCAGCACGCTCAGGGCCGTGCGCGCCGCCTCCGGCTTGCCGTCGATCACCGCGTTGATCCGGTCCAGGATCGCCTGCGTGTACTGGGGGAAGGACTCCATGGGCTCCTCGGCTTCCTGCTCGCGTCTGCAGCTCCCAGTATGTCTGCCCGGGCCCAGCTCGTAGATTGGTCGGTGCCCGCGTGTTTCCCGCCCGCTGTCCTGTCCACTGTCCCGTCCCCCTTTCCCGATCCACTCCCCGAGACCTCCTGAGGTGCCGCCCGTGACCGACCCCAACGCCACCCTCCTCGCCGCCTCCCTGTGGCCCGACCCCGCCGCCCGGCCCGCTCCCGCCCCCGGCGCGGCCCCCGCCGCCTACGAGCCCGAGCACTACGCCGTGCCCGAGGACGTCCCCGCGGGGGAGGGCACCCGGCGCCGTTCGGCCCAGGCCGACGACGGGCGCCGCCGCAACCTCTCCTACCCGCCCGCCCCGGAGCCGCTGCCGCACCCGGTGGCCGACAACCACACCCACCTGGACCTGCAGGACGGCCGGGTCCAGGTCTCGGTCCGGGACGCCGCGGACGCCGCCGCCCTCGCCGGGGTGGGCGGGCTCGTCCAGGTCGGCTGCGACGTCCCGTCCTCCCGCTTCGCCGTGGCCGCCGCCGAGGCCGACCCCCGGGTGCTGGCCGCCGTGGCGCTGCACCCCAACGAGGCGCCGAAGCTCGCGGCCGCCGGGACCCTGGACGAGGCGCTCGCCGCGATCCGCGCGCTGGGGCAGCACGAGCGGGTCCGGGCCTTCGGCGAGACCGGTCTCGACTACTACCGCACCGAGGGAGAGGGGCGGGAGCACCAGAAGCGGTCCTTCCGGGAGCACATCCGCTTCGCCCAGGAGACCGGCAAGGCGCTGCAGATCCACGACCGGGACGCCCACGCCGACGTCGTCGCCGTCCTGCTGGAGGAGGGCGCCCCCGAGCGCACCGTGTTCCACTGCTTCTCCGGGGACGAGGAGCTCGCGCGCACCTGCAACGAGCACGGCTGGTACATGTCCTTCTCCGGGACCGTCACCTTCAAGAACAGCCACGACCTCAAGGCCGCGCTGCGCACCGCCCGCCCCGAGCTGGTGCTCACCGAGACCGACGCGCCGTTCCTCACCCCCCACCCGTACCGGGGCCGGCCCAACGCCAGCTACGTGGTCAACTACACGGTGCGCGGCATGGCGGGCATCCTCGAGCAGGAGCTCGAGCCGCTGTGCGAGCGCCTCTGGGCGAACACCCTCGAGGTGTACGGCCCCTTCTGACCCGCGGCCCCCCCCCCCCCCCCGCCGAGCCCCCACACCGTGGCCCCTTCACGCGCCGAGTCCCCAAAGTGCTCGCATTTCCCCAGAAACTCTCTGGGGAAATGCGAGCACTTTGGGGACTCGGCGGGCCAGCGGCGGGCACGCGGCGGGCCAGCGGCGGGCCAGCGGCGGGCACGCGGCGGGCCGGGAGGGACGGAGCCTGGGTCAGCGGGGCGTTGCCGTGCGGCGCAGTGCGGCCGAGATCCGGTCGACGGTCGCGGCCGGGGTACGGACGACGTCGTGCCAACCGACCCGGATGACGGTCCACCCGAGCCCTTGGATCTCGACCTCGCGCCGCCGTTCGTTGCGGATCACCGTGGCCGGGGAGTCGCTGTACTTGCTCTCGCCGTCGAACTCGAGCACCAGCCGCTGCTCGGGCCATGCGAAATCGGCCCGGTAGGTCCCCGTCCGGCCCACGATCACCCACTGCAGCTCCGGCGCCGGCAGGACGGACTCCGCCAGCATGAGGCGGGTGAGGGTCTCACCCACGGATTCGGAGCGCGTGTCCATGGCGGCGAGCACGCGCCGAGCTCTGCGCACGCCGCGTCGGCCGGCACACTCAGGCAGTCGTTGCTCCAACCGGGCCCGCGTGAGACCGAAACGGTGCGCCTGGTCCGCCAGGACCACAGCGTCCGTGAAAGGCAGCAGGCGGGCGCAGTCCAGCAGTGTTCGTTCGCCTGTTGTCGCGCGCAGCCCGCCGACCGTGACGATGTCGGACGCCGGCAGGGGCTCCTGGTGCCTCACGATGCCGGCGTATCCGTTGTGGGTTCCCTGTCCTGGCCGGGTGAGCGTGTGCAGACGGGCCGGGACGCGCCGAAGATCCAGGCCGTGCACCAGGGCCGCCGAGGCGAGACAGAAGACCGGCGGCACGGAGGCAGCCCGGCTGAGCGCCCGGTGCCGGAGCAGCGCCTGCTCCTCGGGTCTGAGCCGCAGATAGGTGTCCGACGCCGTGAAGTAGCCAGGGTGGACCCGGTGGAGATCTCCGTCGCGGAGGCGGCGCCGGATCCCTCGGCCGCTGAGGCCGGTGTCGTGCAGCTGGTTGAGGCTCATGGGCTCGGTCATGACTCCGTGATAGGTACGGCGCTGGCCGGGCGGGCCGGTGCCGTCGCCACGGGGAACAACAATCCGGAGGGACCGCACAGCAGGGAAATGGGGAGTGCGAATGCGGTGCTCGCCGAGCCCCACTGCGGTCGCATGTCCCCAGCATTCCTCTGGGGACATGCGACCGCAGTGGGGGCTCGGCGGCGAAGGGGGCCGGAACGTGGGGGCTCGGCGGCGAAAGGGGGCCAGGGCACCGGGCCGATACGATGGGGCGGTGACAGAATCCACCGCGCCAGAGCCCGCCGCCCGCGCCCTGCTGGGGCCCGCGGAGATCCGGGCGCTCGCCGAGCAGCTCGGGATCCGGCCGACCAAGACGCTCGGGCAGAACTTCGTGATCGACCCCAACACGATCCGGCGGATCATCGCCGCCGCGCGGCTGGGGGAGCACGAGACGGTGCTCGAGGTGGGACCGGGCCTCGGCTCGCTGACCCTGGGGCTGCTGGATGCCGCCGAGCAGGTCGTGGCGGTGGAGATCGACCCCCCGCTGGCGGCGCAGCTGCCGCACACGGTGGAGCGCCTGCGCCCCGAGCGGGCCGGGCGGCTGACCGTGCTCGAGCAGGACGCCATGCGCGTGCAGGAGCTGCCCGCCGAGCCGACCGCCCTGGTGGCGAACCTGCCCTACAACGTGGCCGTCCCGGTGCTGCTGCACCTGCTGGCCCGCTTCCCCTCGATCCGCCGCGGGCTGGTCATGGTGCAGGAGGAGGTCGCGGACCGGCTGGCCGCGGCACCGGGCTCCAAGGTGTACGGGGTGCCGTCGGTCAAGGCCTCCTGGTACGCCGAGGTCACCAAGGCCGGGACGATCGGGAAGAACGTGTTCTGGCCGGCCCCGAAGATCGCCTCGGGGCTGGTGCGCTTCGTCCGCCGCGAGCAGCCGGTGGCGGACGTGGACCGGGAGCTGGTCTTCGCCGCGGTGGACGCGGCCTTCGCCCAGCGGCGCAAGACCCTGCGGGCCGCCCTCGCCGGCTGGGCGGGCTCCGCCGCGGCGGCCGGCGAGATCCTCGAGGCCGCCGGGATCGACCCCGGGGAGCGCGGGGAGAGGCTGGACGTCCACGAGTTCGCCCGGATCGCGCAGGCCGGCGCCGCGGCGGGCCTGACCGCCGGGGTGCGCGGGGCATGACCGCGGTGCTGCTCACGGAGCGTGCCGGCGCGCCCGGCAAGGTCAACCTGTTCTTCGCCGCCGGCCCGCCGCGCCCGGACGGCTACCACGACGTCGCGAGCCTGTACTGCGCGGTGAGCACGGGGGAGACCGTGACGGCCACGCTGACCCGGGGCGCCGGCACCACCGTGGGCGTGGCGGCGGTCCCGGGCTCGCTCGTGGCCCAGCAGCTCGACCGCGGGACGTTCTCCCTGGACGCGGTGCCCACCGACGGGTCCAACCTGGCCGTCCGGGCCGCCGAGGCCGTGCTCGCCCGCTTCCCGCCCCTGGCCGGCGGGCTGCACCTGCAGCTCGACAAGGCCGTGCCCGTGGCCGGTGGCATGGGCGGGGGCTCCGCGGACGCCGCGGCGGCCCTGGTCGCCGTGAACCGGCTCGCCGCCCGCGTCTCGGGGAAGCCCGGGCTCGACGACGACGCGCTGCTGGAGCTCGCGGCCGGTCTCGGCGCCGACGTGCCGTTCGCGCTGACGGGCGGGGCCGCGGTCGGCACCGGGACGGGATCCCGGCTGCGCCCGGTGGCGGTCGGGGCGACGCTGCACCTGGTCCTCGTGGCGGCCGAGGCGGGCCTGTCGACGCCCGCCGTCTACGCGGAGCTGGACCGGATGCGCGCGGATCAGGACGTCCCGGTGCCGCGGCTGCCGGGCGACCTCGAGGCGGTCCTGGGCGCCGGGGCGGCCGGCGAGCTGGCCCCGCTGCTGGCCAACGACCTGCAGGCCGCGGCCCTGTCCCTCGCGCCGCAGCTGGGGCCGGTGCTGGCCGCGGGCGCGGCCGCCGGCGCCCTGGCGAGCTTCGTGTCGGGATCCGGGCCCACGGTGGCGCACCTGGTGGCGGACGCCGCCGCGGCCGAGGACCTCGCGGACGTGCTCAGGGGCCAGGGAGCGCCCGCTCTCGCGGTGCGTGCTCCCTGACCCCTGGCCTCCGGCCGCCGGCGCCTGGATCTGACCTGACCTCCCGGGTTCAGGCGGCGCCGGCGGACGATCAGCGGTGCTGCGGCGCGGCGTCCCGGGCCGGCGCGGCGTCCGTGCCCGGGCGCACCTGGCGCTGCACCACGAACGCGGGGACCACGGCGGCGCCGCGGCCGCTGAGCCGCTCGAAGCGCTCCTGGAACCGGCGCAGCCGGCCCCGGGGCTCCACGGCCAGCACCACGCCGTCCACCCGGTCGGTCAGGGCGGCGAGCTCGGCGGCACCCGCGCGGGGCGGGACCGTGGCCACCAGCAGCGAGGGCGTGGTGTCGTCCATGCCCAGCCAGTCGGTGTCGCCCAGCGGGCCCACGGCGTCCGTGAGGGTGCGGGTGTCCACGACCTCCACGGTGCCGCCCCACGAGGAGACGACGGCGTCCAGGGCCTGGACCACCACCGTGGCCTGTCCGGGCAGGGCCGAGTGCACGGCGATCCGGGAGCCGGGCCGCGGCACCGCGCGGTCCTCGTCCTGGGAGAGCCGGCGCAGCAGCTCGAGCGCGCCGTCCTCGTCGTCCACGGAGTTCAGCACCACGGCCGGCGAACCGGTCCCGTCGGCGAGCCGGTCGGGCCGGCGCACGCTGCGGTCGGCCCGCTCCCGGAACGCCCCGGCGAGGGCGCCGAGGACCAGGCCGCCGACCACGCCGCCGGCCACGAAGAGCGGGATGCCGGCCGAGGAGGGCTCCTGCGGCGGCGTGGCCTCGCTGATCACGCGGCCCGGCGTCGGGGCGATGAGGGCGAGGGCGGTGCGCTGCTCGCGCAGCTGCCGCAGGCTGGAGGAGTCGTCGTCGCTGCGCTCGAGGCCGGCGATGGACTCGTCGATGCGCTGCAGCGTGTCGTCGGCGGTGGTCTGCACGTCCTCGCCGCGGTCGGCGAGGTAGGCGGTGGCCAGGGCGTTGGCGCGCTCGGCGGCCTGGTTCGGGTCGTCGCCGGTCACCGTCACGCGAAGCACCTGGGTGTCGTCCGGGGCGGTGGTCGAGAGCCGCTCGAGCAGGTCCTCGGCCAGCGCGGGGTCGGCCTCCTCGACGGGGACGTCCTGCAGCAGGGCGGCGGCCCGCAGGGTGATGCGCTGCGAGGCCATCGTGGCCATCTCCGTCTGCATCTCGACCACGTCGTAGCCGGAGTCGCCGGTGAGCGGGTTCACCGCGCTCGGCGTGACGGTCATCGAGGCGGTCGCCTGGTAGGTCGGCGGCCACAGGAGGCCCGCCACGAGGGCGGCGGCCAGCACGACGAGCCAGGTGCTGAGGATCGTGGGCCACCGGTGCAGGACGCGGCGCCACGCGGGCGTCGGGTCCGCCGGGCCCGGCCGGTTCGGCCGGGCCCGGACGGTGTCGTCCCGGGTTCGGCGCCGTTCGGTGCCGATGGTGTTCAGAGTCTCACTCATGTGGATTTCCCCCCTGGTGGATCGCGGGTCGTCTCGGATGGAGCAGCCGTGCCCGGCGTCCGCCCCCCGGCGGATCGCCGACCCCGGCCCCGGGAAGCGCTGCCGGGTCCAGCCCGGCCGGCCACGTCCTGATTCCGATGTCGATCGATTGAAATGTTACAGATGCAAACTCATCGGGACCACAGCAGGACCCGGTGATCCCGTGGTCTCTTCGGGCCACATGCCTCGGCGGCCGTCCCCCGGACGGCGGCGCGGCTCCGGAGCACGAGGACCGCCCCGGCGCCGGCCACGAGCAGGCCGGTCAGCGCGAGGTGGACGAGCAGCCCGGTGGTGGTGGTGCCGAGCAGGGCGCGGACGGCCAGCCCGCCCCCGCCCGTGAGCACGGCCGCGGCCGCGGCGATGGCGCCCACCACGGACCAGCGCGGGGCGATGCCGAGCAGCCGCACGGACTGGAACAGGGCCAGCCCCGTGTCGGTGAGCACCGACGCCGCCCACGCCGTGGCGGCTCCCACGAGCCCCCACTGCGGGATCAGCCACAGGTTCAGGGCCACGGCCACGGCCAGGGCCGCGGACTTGTTCATCAGCTGCCACCGGCTGCGCCCGGCCATCAGCAGCAGGGACTGCACGCCGCCGGCCGAGACGGCCAGGAGCATGGCGGTGGCGATGACGAGCATCGCGGGGTAGCCGGACTCGAAGCCCTCGCCGAAGAAGGACAGGACCACCGGCCCGAACAGCAGCAGGGTGAGGTAGAAGGGCCAGGCGCCGGCCACGAGCACGGCGGTGGTGCGGGTGAACACGGAGCGGGCGGTGGCGAGGTCGTCGACCGCCAGCGCCGCGCTGATGGACGGACCGGTGACCATGCGCGCGGTGTGGTCGAGCATGGCGCCCACCCGGATGCACCGGTTGACCACGCCGTAGACGCCCGCCGCGGCGGGGCCCAGGAACGCGGCCACGAGCAGCACGTCGAGCCACTCGAGCAGCGCCTCGACCACCGCGGTCACGCCGCGGGCGGAGGAGAAGGACCAGAACGCCCGCCGCTGCTGCTCCGGCTCCGGCGGGGGAGCGGCCCCGGGCCGGTCGCGCAGGCCCCGGAGGTGCCTGCGCAGCAGCAGGAGGGCGAGCACGGCGACCACGGCGACCGGCGCCGTCCACGCCGCCGTGAGGGCGAGCAGACCGCCGCCGGCGACGACGACGGCGAGGACGCCGAGCACCCGCAGCGAGGGCAGGACCACGTTCTGCAGGAAGGAGAAGGTCGGCACCCGGTGCAGCCCGCGCAGGGCGCCGAAGGCGAGGTTGAGCACGGCGCCCAGCACGAGGAAGGGCGCCGCGAGCAGCACGGCGGGGCCCACGCCGTCGGGCAGGGCCCCGGGCACGAACGTGAGCATGGCCGCGGTGGCGGCGACGCCCGCGGCGAGCACGAGCACCGGCCGGGCCGCGATCCGCAGCACCCCCCGCACCGCGGCGCCCTGGCCCCGGGCGGTGAGGGCGGGGACCGCCCGCACCAGCCCGGTGTCGGCGCCGAAGGTGGACAGGGTGGTGGCGATCGCCAGCACGGCCACCACCTGGAAGAACTGACCGGCCGCCGCCGCGCCCGAGGCGTTGGAGACCACCAGCGTGGCGGCGAAGGCCAGGCCCGCGCCGGTGACCACGAAGGCGAAGGTCAGCGAGCCCGAGCGCGCCAGCGGCTGCGCGCTCACAGCCCCTCCCCGTAGCGCCGGGAGCGCAGCAGCACGGCCAGGCTCAGGCTGATCAGGATGAACTGCACCGCGTCGAGGCCGTAGTAGGTGAAGAACAGGCACGCGGCCACGGGCGCGGAGTGCACGAGCAGCCCGGTGGTGGTGCGGACCTTCAGCGTCAGCAGCGTGGTCCCGTGCAGGTAGGCCACGAACAGGCCCAGGCCCACGAGCCCGTAGCAGAACATGAGGGTCCAGACGTAGCCCTGGGTGCCCATCTCGATGCCGACGGTCTCGTCGTAGAGCGGCGCCCCGTAGCCGAGCAGCGGGGAGTCCAGGGTGGCCAGGAACGTGTCCCGGTACAGGTCGGAGCGGGTGCCCGTGCTGTCGCTGTACTCCTGGCGGCCCAGGATCCGTTCGACGGCGCCGCTGGCCACGAGCCACCCGCCGACGGCGGCCGTGCCGGCGATCCCGGCCAGGGCCACCCCGATCCGGCCCCGCAGGACCATCCGGACCATCACGTATCCGAGCGCCACCGCGATGCCGAGGAACATGCCGCGGTTGGTGGTCGCCACGGCCGGGGCGAGCGAGGCCACCAGCCCGGCCACGATCAGCAGGTGCCGGGCGCGGAAGCGGACGGTGGTGAGGTAGGCGAGGACCAGGGGCGTCAGGAGCACGAACCCGGAGCCCCACCCGTTGGTGTACGGGAACGGGGCGGCCGGCCGGTTGTACGGCTCGGGCGCGCCCCAGGGGAGCTGGACCTCCGCCAGGGGCGGGAAGAAGAAGTTCTGCACGAGCGCGTTGGAGGTGATGCCCTCCGGCAGCAGCAGGCCGATCGGGGTGGTCAGCCGCGCCTCGGGGATCACGAACGTCAGCAGGCCCAGTCCCACGAGCGTGGCCCACGCGACCACGGCGGCCCGCAGGAACCGCCGGTGGTCCAGGGTCTCCCGGGCGTTCCAGTAGTAGACGAAGTAGACCAGCGCGGCGACGATGTTCACCCAGCGCAGCGCGAAGCCCATCCAGGAGCCGAACCCCTCGATCTGCACCGAGCTCGCCGCCATCCACAGCAGGAACACCACGAGCAGCCAGGCCGGCCACGGGACCGTCACCGACCGGTGGAGCACGAGCAGGAAGAGCATGACCACGGCGAGCAGCGCCGGGGCGAACTGCAGGGCGCCGGAGGCCCAGATCAGGGGCAGCCCCCAGAACAGGACCAGCAGCGGCCAGGCGGGCAGGGCGCTGGTGGTGCGGCGGACCGGGGCCGGCCGCACCACCGAGGGGCTCAGGAGCGCCACGGCCGCCTCACACCCCTCTGCCGAAGAAGGACACGGCGTTCTGCAGCCGCTCGGCGCTGACGGCGCCGGTCGCCACGGCCAGGGCGCCCCACGCCCGCAGCTGGGCGCGGTCCCGGCGCAGCGCCGCCCGCGCCCACCGGACCGCCTGCCGGCGGTCGCCGCGGGCGGCGTGGGCGAACGCGACCTGGCCGGCCATCAGGGCCGTGCCCTGGTCCGAGGTCTCGAACTCGGGGAACTTGCGCAGCATGTAGGTCAGGGCGTCGGCCATGTCCCCCCACTGCTGGCGGAAGAAGGAGGGCCGGTCCCAGCGCACGGTCAGCACGGTCTCGGGCACGGAGTGCACCGGGGCGTGCCGGGCCAGGCGCAGCAGCAGGTCGTAGTCCTCGCCGTAGGAGGACGGCAGGTCCTCGTCGACGAGGCCCACGGGCCCGTACAGGTCGGCGCGGCGGCAGATCAGCGCCGAGGGGTGGATCTCCATCATCCGGTCGGCCAGCAGCTCCGGGAAGGTGGCCACGGCCTGCGGGACGCGCCGGATGGTGCGCTCGTGGGAGACGATGTCGATCGCGCCGGCGATCGCGGAGGCCTCCGGGTGCCGGTGCCAGTGCGCCACCTGCCGGGCGAGCTTGCGCGGGGCCCACACGTCGTCGTCGTCGCAGAACGCGATGATCTCCCCGGTGGCCGCGTGGATGCCGGTGTTGCGGGCCCCCACCAGGCCCGGGGACCGGGTGTTGGGCACGGTGCGCAGCTCCACGCCGGCCGGGACCTCGACGTCCGTGAGCGGGTCGACCTCGATCCGGTCGAAGACCACGACGACCTGCAGCGGGCCGGCGTAGTCCTGCTCGACGATCGCGCGGACCGCCTCGCGGAGCATCTCGGGCCGCCCGGCGGTGGCGATCAGGACGGACACGGACGGGTGGGCGGTGCGGAAGCCTGCGGCGGTAGCGGTGGCGGCGGCCGGGGCCGGGGCGAGGACGTCAGCGGACATGGCGGGTGCTCCTGTCGGTCGGGAGGGCGCCGACGGCGTCGGCGTCCGGGTCGGTGGCGGCGGGCCGTGCGGTCAGCCCCAGGTACTTGCGCCGCATGGAGACCGCGCTGATCGCCGCGAGGGCGGCCAGCAGGATCGCGTAGGCGGGCAGGAAGAGCGCGGGGAGCCCCCAGAGGAGGAAGATCCAGCAGGTGACCCCCGCGTCGGTGGGCAGGTTGAGGAATGAGCGCAGCGTCCCGCCCGCGGGCGGCCCGGCGATGCCGCCCTTGCGCCGCAGCTGCTCGGCGAGGATCTGGCTCATGAACTGGCCGACCTCCACGAGCACGAACAGCGCGGCGAGCACCGCGAGCGCCGCGGCCGGGAACGCCTCGGGCCGCGGGTGCAGCAGGGCGGCGGCCGCCACGGCCAGGTGCAGCGCCGGGGTCCGGATCGAGTCGACCACGTGGTCGAGCCACTCCCCGGCCGGCGAGCCGGTGCCGGTGAGCCGGGCCACCTGCCCGTCGGCGGAGTCCAGGACGTAGCCGGCGGCGAGGAGCAGGGCGACGACGACGCCCGTGGCCGGGGTGGGCGGGGCCGCCACGAGCACGACCAGCCCCGCCGCGGAGAGGACCGCGCTGACGGCGGTCACCCCGTTGGGGGTCAGCCCCGCCGCGGCGGCCCGCGCGGCGGCGTAGCGGGCCAGCGGGCGGTTCACCCACCGGGTGTACGCCGGGACCCCCTGGCCGGGCTTCTGCGCCGCGCGCAGCCCGGCCAGGGCCTCCTCGTAGCTCGGACGGCGCCGCGGGGCGGCGGTGTCGGTGGTGCTCATCAGGCGTTCGCCTCCGTGCTGGGCACGAGCTCCAGGTCGAAGGTCGTGTCGGTGGTGTTCGTCCAGTTGGAGTGCACCTCGGCGGCGATCACGTTCCTGCCGTTGCGCAGCGCCGACGCGGGGATCTTGACCACGACCGGGGCGGCCATCGCGGTGGCTGTCCGGCGCGGCGCCAGCGCGTAGGTCCCGGGCCCCAGGTCGCCGTCCGGCAGGTTGTCCCGGACGACCTCCTTGCCGTTGACGTAGACCGCGACGGCGTCGTCGGCCCGGGTGGTGAGCGTGAGCTTCCCGTACCTGGAGGCGTCGGCCACGTCCAGGGACCGGCGGTAGTACGTGGTCAGCGGGCGGGTGCCGTCGGCCACGAGCGTGGTCTTCACCGAGGAGTCGCCCCAGCCGAGCACGGCCGAGCCCTGCTTCCACGCGGCATCGTCGAACGCCGTGCCGGCCCAGTCGTCGGCCGGCGGGTTCGCCCGGTCGTGGTGGTACCTCCAGGTGGCGCCCTCGGCGACCAGGGCGTCCGGCTCCTCGGCCGGGGGCTCCTCCGCGGGCGGCGCCGGCTGCGTGCCGGGGGTGACGACCGCGGAGAGCTCGAAGGTCGCGTCGGTGGTGTTCGTCCAGTTGGAGTGCACCTCGGCGGCGATCACGTTCTTGCCCGTCTTCAGCGCCGATCCGGGCACCTCGACCACGACCGGGTCGGCCACCGCGGTGGCGGTCCGGCGCGGGGCCGTCGCGTAGGTGCCGGGGCCGAGGTCGCCGTCCGGCAGGTTGTCCCGGGCGACCTCCTTGCCGTTGACGTAGACCGCCACGGCGTCGTCGGCGCGGGTGGTGAGGGTCAGCTTCGCCACCTCGGAGGCGTCCGCCACGTCCACCTCCTTGCGGTAGTACGTGGTGAGCGGGCGGGTGCCGTCGGCCACGAGCGTGGTCTTCACCGAGGAGTCGCCCCAGCCGAGCACGGCCGAGCCCTGCTTCCACGCGGCGTCGTCGAAGCCGGTGCCGGCCCAGTCGCCGGCCGGCGGGTTGACTCGGTCGTGGTGGTACTTCCACGTGGCGCCCTCGGCGACCAGCGTGTTCGGACCGGCCGGCTCGTCGGCCGGGGGCTCCTCCGCGGGCGGCTCCTCCGCGGGCGGCTCCTCGGCCGGCGGCTCCTCCTCCGCCGGGGGCGCCGGCTGCGTGCCGGCGGTGACCACCGCGGAGAGGTCGAAGGTGGCGTCGGTGGTGTTCGTCCAGCTGGAGTGCATCTGGGCGGAGATCACGTTCTTGCCGGTCCTCAGCGCCGATCCGGGCACCTCGACCACGACCGGCTCGGCCACCGCGGTGGCGGTCCGGCGCGCGGACAGCGCCCACGGCGTGTCCTCGAGCGAGCCCTCGGCGACGTTGGAGCGGACCACTTCCTTGCCGTTGACGAAGACGACCACCCCGTCGTCGGCGCGGGTCGTGAGGGTCAGCTTGGCCACCTTGGAGGCGTCGGCCACGTCCACGGTCCGGCGGAACTGGGTGACGATCGGGCGGGTGCCGTCGGCCACGAGTGTGGTCTTCACCGAGGCGTCGTTCCAGCCGAGCACGGCCGAGCCCTGCTTCCAGGAGGAGTCGTCGTAGTCGGCGGCCGTCCAGTTCGCCCCGGGCGAGACGTCGCGGTTGTGGTGGTACTTCCAGGTGGAGCCCTCGGCGATCAGGGTGCTGGTGCCGGGCTGGGGCTCGGGCTGCGGCTCCGGGGCCGGCTGCGAGCCGGCCACCACCACTGGGGTGGAGGCGGAGACGTTGCCCGCTGCGTCCGCCGCGCGCACCGCGTACCGGGCGGCGTCAACGTGCGGGACCTTGAGGCTGGTGCCCGTGGCGGTGCCGATGGGCCGGTCGTTGCGCAGCACCTGGTAGCTCACGCCGGACTCGGGGGCCGCCGTCCAGGAGAGGGCGGCGGAGTCGCCGTCCCGGGCGACCTTGAGGCCCGAGGGCGCAGCGGGGGCCTTGGCGTCCCGCGGGGCGAAGCGGAGGAATCCGCCCGACCACTGCGCGGCGCCGGAGGTGGAGACGCTGCGGTTGATGTCGCCGCCGGTCCACAGGACCCCGTTGCTGTCCACGAGGGTGGCCCACACGCCCCAGCCGCCGAAGCCCTTGATGTCCGGGTTGAAGCCGGGCAGGTACTTGCCGCCGGCGGCGTCCCACGCGCCGATCGCGTTGATCCGGTCGGCCACGGTCACGGGCTGGGTGTTGCCCCCGGCCTTGATCCACTTGGTGGCGCCGGCGTTGAACCAGTGGAAGCAGTGGCAGGCGCCGTAGACGGTGTCGTCGGTGGAGGTGATCGCCTGGATGTCACCGCCCAGGGAGGTGATGCCCCAGGAGGTGCGCTGGAAGGTCGAGCGGTCGTAGCCGAACATCGAGTGCTCGGCGCCGCCGGCCCACACGGTGTTCCCCTGCTCGCGCACGGCGAGCTGGAAGGCGGTCTGGCCGGGGTTGGCGTAGTCCACGGGCACGGACGGCTCCCAGGTCCAGGTGTCCAGCGGGGCGCCGGCGGTGGTGCGCACCGCGGCCAGACGGAACGCCGAGGCGCCCTGGGACTGGTTGAAGTACCCGGCCGCGTAGAGCCGGTCGCCCTTGGCGGAGGCGTCCACACTCGTCACGGTGCCGTTGAACTCGGGGTTCCAGCTCGCGTCCGGGGTGCGCGTGGAGATCTTCACGCGGGCGCCGGACCGGGCGTAGACCTTGCCGGTGGCCTGCCCGCCGCTCAGGTGGGTGAAGGCCCCGCCCAGGTACAGGTGGTCGCCCTGCACGTCCAGCGTCCGGACCTGCAGCACGCCGCCGGTCAGCAGGTTCTCCACCTTGAGGTTCCAGGCGGTGTCGACCTTGCCGGTCGTGGAGTCGAGCACCACGAAGCCGGGGGCGCTCACGCCGTTGACCGTGCTGAAGCGCCCGCCCACGGCCAGCCGGTTGTTGGGCAGCTCGGCGAGGGCCTTCACCTGGCCGTCGAAGACCGGGCGGAAGTCGGTGCGCAGCTCGCCGGAGTTGACGTCGAAGGCCGCCAGGTAGGACTGGGCCACGCGCCCGGTGCCGGCCGCGTTGCGCTGCATCGCCTTGAAGTTGCCGCCGGCGAAGACCGTGCTCCCGATCTGCTCGAAGGCCTGCACCTCCGTGTTCATCTCCTCGCCCTGCCCGTCGGCGCGCTCCACGGCGCCCCACTTCGTGGGCTCGGCGCCGCTGTTGGGCAGGGCCCGCTGGGCGGCCGCGGCGGTGCCGGAGTCGGGGATCGCCTTGCCGGTGAAGGCCTGCTGGGTGACCTTGGGCCGCAGGTACATCTGGGTGAAGGGGATGGCGCCCTTCCCGCCGGCGGTGGGCGTCCACAGATAGGTGGTGCTCGTGTTGCTGCCGGTCACGCCGTCGCCGTAGCGGAAGCCGCGCTGCCAGCTGGTCTCCGTGACGTCCTGGAAGCGCACCCGCGCCGTGCCGGTGTTGGTCCCGAAGTCGTTGGTGGTGCCGGTGGTCCCGGAGGCCACCCCGGTGCCGTAGACCAGGGAGAAGGAGGTCACCGGGGTGCGGGAGCCGAACGTCCAGTTCCAGTACGGTTTGGCGGAGATCTTCATCCGCCCCTCCTGCCAGGTGGTGCCCCCGGCGTCACGGGCCCGGCGGATCCGGATGCCGTCCTCGAGGGAGTCGGGCCGCTGCCCGTTCAGGAGCTCGTCGACCGTCTCGGAGGGCAGCTGCTTGGGCGCGAAGGCCGCGGTGCCCGTGACGGTGGAGGAGACGTCCTTGGGCGTGCCCACGCCCTGGTAGTACTCCTTCCAGTCGTTGCGGCCGCGGCCCACGAGGACCCAGCCGCCGCCGTCGGTCACCTGGTCGCAGTAAAACTGCTCGGGCGCGGTCATGGCCGGGGTGACCAGCCAGTACACGCCGGAGGCGGACTTCGGGTCCTTCTGCTTGATCTCCCAGCAGGACGCCGCGGCCGAGGCCGCGGACTTGCCGTCCACCGGCGGCGCCTCGGCGGCGCCCACCGGGACGGCGGTCAACAGCGTCGCGGCGACGGCCAGCACGGTGCCGATGCCCAGGGACGCCTTGGTGCGGGCCGTGCGCGCCCGGCGCCGGCTCCTGTCCGCCCGGGGCGGGGTGTTCGTGTTTCCCATGGTGTGGTTCCTCAACAGGTTCGTGCGGACGGATCAGCAGGTCGGGTCGTCGGGGAAGCCGTGCTGGACGACTTGCCAGGACTGGCCCGGTTGGCGGAAGAGGTCGTAGTTGTGCAGGGCCCTGCGGTCCTTCTGCTTGCCGCTGACGACCACGCCGTCGCGGTCCACGACGGTGACCTCGGAGGAGTCCAGGCAGACGGTGACGCGCACGGCCTCGCCGTCGTCCACGGGCAGCGGGGCGGAGACGGGATCGCCGACGACGACGGGCGCTCCGCGCTGCTCCCAGCCCTGGTGCTCGAACTCGGCCAGGGACGCGATGACCTCCTGGAGCGCGGCGCCGGCGGCGGACTCCTCGGCCGCCTCGACGACGGCCGGGTCCAGCTCGGCGGGCTCGTCCCCGCCGCCGAGCTCGGCGGAGGACTCCGGGTTGGCCGGGTCCGCCGGGGCCGGGCGGTCGGACGGGACGAAGGCCTCCTGGGCCTCGAGCACCGCCTCGATCTGCTCGACCTCGGGCGCGTCGGCGGCCACGGTCGCCGCCGAGGGCAGGTCCTTGGCGCGGACCTCCTGCGGCGTCTCCAGCTCCACCACGGTGGACGCCTCGAGGGCGTCGGCCGCCGGGTCGTCGGTGGCGCCGGCGGCGCCGCAGCCGGTCAGGACGCCGGCGAGCAGGAGCCCGCCCAGCACCGTGCGGGCTGTTCGGGCAGTGGGACCTCGAGTGCTCGATGTGCACGACAGGTCAAGGATCATGTCAGCTCCCCCCAGATCTGAACTTCCGGCGCCGAGTGGCCGGCGCCGCGGTGATCCGCCGCAGGTTGTGGGTCGAGGGACCCCCGCGGCGTTCCGGGCGTCCCCACGCCCGGATTCATTGGATCGCATGGAGTCTAACCCCGGCGTTAACGATCGGGAACGGAATCCGATGTCCCCTTTTGTGACCCGGATTATCAGATGCAAACGCAGGTTTCTCCGCAGTAGGGTGAGGCGATCACCGGAATTCCCTGGAGCAAACAGGGGGTCCGGACGCAGCACGGGACGGCCGCGGCTCGGGGGAGCGCGGCGTCCGGCGAACGCAGGGAGACGTTGTGGCGGGGGAGACAGCAGGACCGGTTCCGGCAGGGGCGCGCCGGCGTCCGAGGGCGCAGCTGCCCGTGCGGCAGTTCGCGCACCTCGACGCGATGCGGGCCGCCGCGGTGATGCTCGTGGTGCTCGCGCACGCGGGGCTCGAGATGGTGCCGGGGGGCAGCGGGGTGACGATCTTCTTCGTCATCTCCGGGTTCATCATCACGCATCTGGTGCTCAAGGAGCACCGGCGCACCGGGGGCTTCGACATCGCGGGGTTCTACCGCCGGCGGGCCCTGAAGCTGGCCCCGCCGCTGCTGGTGGCCCTGGTGCTGCCCACCGCCCTGTACGCGTGGCTGGTGCGGCCGGTGAGCCTCGGGGACTTCCTGGGGCAGGTCTTCTTCTTCTTCAACTGGCGCTACACGGACTCCCAGGTGGACGTCCTGCCCGGCTCGATCGTGGTGTGGAGCCTGTCCATCGAGGAGCAGTTCTACGTGGCGTTCGCACTGATCTGGCTGCTCCTCGTGGGCCGGCGCCGCCCGGCCACCGCGCTGGCGGTGCTGGCGGGGACCGCCGCGCTCGCCTCGGCGGGGGCGCGGGTGGCCCTGCACCTGGGCGGGGCGAGTGCGGACCGGATCTACTTCGGCACGGACACCCGGCTCGAGGCCATCGCCATCGGGGTGCTGGCCGCCGTCTGGTACGCCCGCACCACCGCGGAGCGTGCGCCCGGAGGGCGTTCCACCCGGGAGGGTGCTGCCGGCGCCCCCGCGTGGTGGGGCCGGGACCGGGTCCTGGTGCTGGCGGTGCTGCTCTACCTGGCCTCGCTGTTGATCCGGGACGAGCTCTTCCGCGAGACCGTCCGCTACACGGCCCAGGCGGTGGCGGCCTGCCTGGTGGTGCTCTGGGGCCTGCACGGGCCCACCGGCCGGATCGGGGCCCGGGCCCTGGCGGGGATGCGGTGGAAGCCGATCCAGCTCCTGGGGCTGGCCAGCTACAGCATCTACCTGCTCCACCTGGGCGCCGGGCACGCGCTGACCGCGGTGTTCGGGGAGCTGCCGGGTCCGGCCGGGGTGGCCCTGCGCGTGGTGGTGGGCACCGCGGCCGGCATCGCCTGCTGGTGGTGCGTGGAGGAGCCCGTGGCCCGCTGGCACCACCGCCGCCGCGCCGATCGCCGCCCCGCAGCGGCCGCCGCCCCGGTGCCCGCCGGGCAGACGTCCGGCTAGACCGACACCTGCCCGTCCGCTGCTGACGGGCAGGCCCACAGATTTCCGCCGCGCACCCGAGGTGCCCACGGCGAGCAGACCGAGAGGGACCCCCGGCGCAGGCCGGGCGGTCCACCGGGCCGGGGCCGAGGAGGCCCCGGCAGGATCCCGAGGGGGGAATGACTGACATGAGCACCGACAAGCACGCACCGCGCGTGGGGTACGCGGCCGGGGCGTTCGACCTGTTCCACGTGGGGCACCTGAACATCCTGCGCCAGGCCAGGATGCACTGCGACCACCTGATCGCCGGGGTCGTCTCGGACGACCTGATCGAGATCACCAAGGGCCACCGGCCCGTGATCTCCCTGCGCGAGCGGATGGAGATCGTCGAGCACATCCGCTACGTGGACCAGGTCCACGCCGAGGTGCTGCTGGACAAGCTGGACACCTGGCAGGAGCTGCGCTTCGACGTGTTCTTCAAGGGCGACGACTGGCGCGGCACCCCGAAGGGGGAGCGGCTCGAGCGGGAGTTCGCGGCGGTGGGCGTGGAGGTCGTGTACTTCCCGTACACGGTCCACACGTCCTCCACGAAGCTGCGGGCCGCCCTCGAGGTGCTCTCGCTCCCGGTGGGCTGAGGCTCAGCGCGGCGGCTCCGGGGGGAGCTGCCGCCCGGGCCGCTCGCCCGCCCACGGCGGCCCCGGCTGCCGCTGTGGCCCCGGAGGGATGTGCCCGGTGCCCGCCGGCCCCGGTCCGACCGGCCACGACCCGGTGCGCTCGGGGCCGCCCTGGCCCGAGCCGGTCGGCCACGCTCCGGTGCCGCCGCCCCGGCCCTCGTCCCAGTTCCGGTCCGAGCTCCGGTCCGCGCGCCGGCGCGCCCGGGAGGGTCGGGCGGCGTCCCAGGCCCACACCACGAGGGCGCCGAGGCCGAGCAGCGCCACGAGCAGGCTGACGACGGGACCCAGGAAGGGCACGGCCCGGAGCAGCACGTAGACCAGCAGGCCGAGGGCCAGGGCGAGCACCCGTTTGCCGAAGCTCGCCGGTGCCCTGTCCCGCAGCAGGAGCCCGCCCGCGGTGAACCCGACCACGACCGGGGCCAGCAGGGCCACGGCGAGCACCAGGCCCAGGACCAGCACGAGGTCCAGCACCACGGCCGTGGTCACGACCGCGGCGGCCAGCCCGGCGAGGGTCATCCAGCCCAGGGCGACGGCCAGCAGGATCGACACGACGAGCACGGCGAGCACGGCCACGGCCGTCCCCGCGATCGTCAGCGCGCCCCAGCCGAGGCTGAGCCAGGGCCGGGCCCGGAGCGTGCGCGCCGCCCCGGTCACGGTCCGGGGCAACAGCCACAGGGCGAGCAGCCCGACCAGGAACAGGGTCACGAACAGGCGCAGCCCGGCGAGCAGCAGCGCGAGCGGCCCGGTGGGCCCGGCCGGCTCCTCCTCGACCACGACCGGCTCGTAGACGACCTCCCCGGCGATCTCGGCGCCCGGGGCGATCGCGGCCTCCGTCCCGGACCGGTAGGACAGGTTCCCGTCGAGGCGGGCCTCGTCGGTCAGGGTCAGCCCGGGCTCCACCCGCGGCACGGCCACCCCGGTGGTGGGCGCCCAGGCGGCCCCCACATCGTCTGCGGAGCCCACGTCCGCCTGCACGTTCCCGCCGATCGCGCCGGCCAGGGCGAGCGCGGCGGCCCCGGCGGTCACGTCGCCCTCGACCGTGCCGGCCAGGAGGGCTTGGTACGCGCCGAGCAGGACGTCCCCGCCGATCTCGGCGCCGGGGCGAGCCTCCAGGCTGTAGCCGGCCGTGACCAGGTCGTCGGCCACCCGGGCCTGCTCGCCGAGGAGGAGCACCTGGCCGGCCACGCGGGCGTCGTCGCCCACGGTGCCCTCGATCACCACGGTCTGGGCCGCGGCCATCAGGTCCCCCTCGACCGTGCCGTTGATCGTCACCGTGCCGGCGGCCACCAGCAGGTCGCCGCGCACGGTGCCGTCGACCACCACGCCCCCGCCGGTCACGTAGAGGTCGTCATCCACGACCTCGTCGGCCGCCACCACCACGTTCTCCTCGCCGCGCATCTCGGCGGCCCCGGCGGCGGGGGCGGTGAGCAGGAGGCCCGCGAGCGCGGTGGCCAGCAGGGTCAGGAGGGTCAGCAGGATCGGCAGGCGGTGGAGGAACGGGACGGGCGAGGTGCGGGGCACCGGCAGGGTCTCCATGGTCCCGAGTCCACGCCCGGGCCGGGACGGAGTCAAGGCACGGCCCAGTGTGACGGCGGTCCGCCATGTACCCGCGCGTAGGTGAAGAGGTGGTCACGGTTGCGGACCGTTCCCCGTGGGAGCGGGATCGCGGTCCTAGCCTGGGGCTGTCGCGTGGCGGGCGCGCGGAAGGATTCCGACCGGGGGTGGGTCATGACAGGACAGGGACTCGGAGTAGGCGTGGTCACGGCGGTGGTGGTGCTGGCGGGGCCGGTGCCGGCGGCGTTCGCGCACGAGGACGACCGGCCGGACGGGCCGCGCGTGGTCGCGGAGGGCCTGGACAGTCCCCGGCAGCTCAATCGGGACCAGGACGGGAACCTGGTGGTGGTCGAGGCCGGCCGCGGCGGCCCGGACTGCGTCGGCGAGCGGTGCGCGGGGCCGACCGGCGCCGTCACCCTGATCGAGGGCCCGCACCGGGACGAGCCCGCGGTCTCGACCGTGGTCGAGGGCCTGCTGTCCGTGGCGGCGCCGGACGCGTCCTTCGCGGAGGGGCCCGGCGGCGCGGACGCCACGGACGTGGACGGTCAGTACGTCGTCGCGGGCTACGACCCGGAGCGGCTCGACCTGTCGGTGTTCGAGGCGCGCGGCGCGTCGATGCTCGTCGCGGGCACCGAGGAGAACGGGGAGGAGTACCTGCTCGCGTACGCCGATCTGCAGGCGGCCGAGGAGGAGCTCAACCCGGACGGCGCGCAGATCGACTCCAACCCGTACGCGGTCCTGTACGTGGACGAGGACGACGAGGTCTCGCCGGACGGCTACGCGCTCGTGGCCGACGCCGGCGCGAACACCGTGTGGAAGGTGGAGCCGGACTTCTCCACCGCCACGGAGGACGCACCGCCGGAGTACGAGATCACGGCCTGGGCCACCTGGCCGACCACCGTCCTGCCCGACGGCACGGACGACCCGGAGGGCCCGGCCGAGTTCGTGCCCACGTCCCTCACCGCCGACGAGCACGGCAACGTCTACGTGGGCGGGCTGGGATCGGTCCGTCCGGGGGAGGGCGCGGTCGTGCAGTTCTCCGCGGACGGCACCGAGCTCGGCCGCTGGGACGGCTTCACCGCGGTGACCGGCGTGGCCGTGGACCGCGGCCACCTCTACGTCTCGCAGCTGTTCGGGCCCACGCCGCCCATGCCGCCGGGGGAGACCCCGGCGGCGGAGGCGCCGCCGACCCCCGGGCAGGTCCCCGGCCAGGTGGTGGTCCTGCACCGGCACCACGAGGACGCGGCGCGGTACGCGATCGACGTGCCCCTGCCGGCCGGTCTGGCGACCGGGCGGTACGGACAGGTCTACGCCTCGGTCAACAGCGTCGCTCCGGCCGAGGGGATCGCGGAGGGCCCGCAGAACCCGTTCGGCGCCGTCGGCGGCGGAGCGGTCTGGGAGCTGGACTTCTCCGACGCCTACCGCCTCGAGGACACCGGGGAGTAGGCGCCGGAGGAACGACGACGACGGTGGCGCGGCGCCGGCCCGCCACCGCCGCCGGACCGCACCGACCGGCCTCCGGGGGCCGGAGGCACGCAGGACCACCCGGGCACGACATTCGAGGCGAGGAAGAGCCATGGCACCGACGACCGAAGATCTGGTCCACCTCATCGCGGAGGGGTTCGTCTGCGCCACCGAGGGGAGGGGGCACGCCACGCCGGGAGGGCGGCCCCCGAGCAGGATCGTGGTCGACGCCACCGAGGGGTTCATCCCCCTGTGGCAGCCGGGGTCGATGCTGAAGTGGCGCTTCCAGGAGCGCAGCTTCGCGCTCGCTCCCGACCCGCAGGAGAGCCGGTCGATCGTCGGCGGGCTCATGAGCGAGGCCCTGGTGCGGTGGAGCTCGGCCGCGCCGGTCCGGTTCACCCACGACCCCGACCTGTGGGACTTCGAGGTGGTGCTGCGCAACGCCGCGGACTGCACCCCGGAGGGTTGCGTCCTGGCCAGCGCGTTCTTCCCGGACGGGGGGCGGCACGAGCTGACGGTCTACCCCACGCTGTTCGAGCAGTCCCACGAGGAGCAGATCGAGACGATGATTCACGAGTTCGGCCACGTCTTCGGGCTGCGGCACTTCTTCGCGGCGAACCTCGAGAAGCCGTGGCCCTCGGAGGTCTTCGGGACGCACAGCCCGTTCTCGATCATGAACTACGGGCCGATGAGCAAGCTCACGGACGAGGACCTCGCCGACCTGAGGGAGCTCTACCGGCTGGCCTGGGCCGGCCACCTCGCCGACATCAACGGGACCCCGGTCCGGTTCGTGCGGCCCTACAGCGCCTCCGGGTCACCGGTCGCGGAGCCCGCCGGGGCGCTGCCGGTCCCGGCGCGGACGGACGCCCGCTTCCCCCGGTACTGACCGGGATCCACGCTCGCCGAGGAATCCCTCCGCGATCTCCAGCCGGCGCCGGGCCCGGTCCGGCGGGCCGCCCGAGCGGCGGGCGCCGGCCACCAGGGACAGGGCCACCCCGGCGCATCGTACCCGCAACGCGGCCGGGTCCACGGCCGCGTCGAAGCCGGCGAGCAGGCGCTGCGCGGCGGCCGGCGCGTGCCCGTAGCTGTCGTGGACCGTGGGCAGGACCGCCAGGTGGGCCACCAGGCAGGCGAGGTCGTCCACCCGGTGGCCGGGGCCCACGGCGTCGACGTCGAGCACCCCGGTCACCGGGCCGAACGTCCCGCGGACGGCCGGACCGACGAGCAGGTTCGCCTCGTAGAGGTCCCCGTGCACGGGGACCACCGGGCCGGGATCCGTGGCCCGGCGGGCCTCGTCGATCGCCGCGGCGAGCCGTTCGATCCGGGCGCGCTCCTCCGGCAGGGCCACCGCGGCCGCGTGGCCGTAGTCCAAGACCCGGTCCGTCCAGGGGGCGCGGGCGGGGAGCTCCAGCGCGGCGGCGGGCAGGGCGTCGAGCAGCGCCAGCACGTGCTCGGGGTGCAGCGCGGCGGCGCCGTCCTGGCGCACGGACGCGGCCAGCGGGGTGCCGGGCAGCTGCCGGAGCACGACCACGTCCCGCACCGGGTCCCCGCAGGGCGCCGGCACGGGCAGCCCGACCGCGAGCAGCATCCGGTGCCGGGCGTGCAACGCCGCGGCCCGGTCCCGCCGCAGCACCTTGAGGTAGCGCACCCGGGACCCGTGGGCCGCCCGCAGCACCGCCCGCCGGGTGGGCCGGTAGGAGACCTCGGTGAGCTCCGCGGGCACGACGGAGCAGAAGACCTCCCGCCCCACCGCCTCGGGCGAGGACGCCCAGGTCAGCCCGGGCAGCCACGGGTCGTGCGGGTGCCGCCACGCCACGAGGTCCACGCCCTCGTGGCGGGTCCGCACCACCGCCGGGGACGTGCCGGCGGGCGGGGAGGCGGTGCTCACGCACACCACCTCGGCGGCCCGCCGTGCCCCGACCAGGGCCACGACGTCGAAGACCGCGGTGACCCCGGCGCCCGGCCGGTGGTGGACGCGCCGCCGGGTCCAGCGCTGCACGGACAGCCCGGCCGGGGCCAGTGCAGCCGCCAGGACCGGGCCCATCCCGGTGCCCGAGAGCAGGGCCACGGCCTCCTGCTCCGGGCCCTCCACGGGGCTAGACCAGGTCCTCGGACAGCTCGAGCCAGCGCAGCTCGAGCTCCTCGATCTCGTCCTGGACCGCGCTCAGCCGGGCGGTGATCTCCCCCAGGCCGGTGTAGTCGGACTGGTCGTGCGCCGCCATCTCCGCGTGCAGGGCGTCGACCCTGGCGGACAGCTTCTCCAGCTTCCGCTCGATCGCGCCCACCTCCTTCTGCGCGGTGCGGGCCTGCGCACCGGAGAGCTTCGGCCCGCCCTGCGCCGTCGTCGTCCCGTTCGAGGACGCCGCGCCCGTGGCCGCCAGCGGGTTCGAGGCGTTCGCGGAGCCGGCGGCCGTGCCGGTGCGGGACTGGGAGGCGAGCTCCAGGTACTGCTCCACGCCGCGGGGCAGGTGCCGGAAGCGGCCGTCGATCACGGCGTACTGCTGGTCGGTGACCCGCTCCAGGAGGTAGCGGTCGTGCGAGACCACCAGGAGGGTGCCCGGCCAGGTGTCGAGCAGGTCCTCCATCGCGGTGAGCATGTCGGTGTCGAGGTCGTTGGACGGCTCGTCGAGGATCAGCACGTTCGGCTCGTCGAGCAGGATCATCAGCAGCTGCAGCCGCCGCTTCTGCCCGCCGGAGAGGTCCTTGACCGGGGTGGCGAGCTGTTCGTTGGTGAAGCCGAGCCGCTCCAGCAGCTGGCCCGGCGTCATCTCCTTGCCGTCGGCCAGATAGGTGGTGCGCTTCGAGGCGACCACGTCCGAGACCCGGTCCTCGGCCACGTCCTCCAGCTCGGAAAGCTGCTGGGTGAGGGTCGCGATCTTCACGGTCTTCCCGCGCTTGACCCGCCCGCTCGTGGGCTGCACCTCGCCGGTGACCAGGCCCAGCAGCGTGGACTTGCCCGCGCCGTTGACGCCCAGGATGCCGGTGCGCTCACCCGGGGCGATCAGCCACGTGACGTCCCGGAGCACCTCCCGGGGTCCGTCGTCCTCGGTGGGGTAGGAGACGGAGACCTTCTCGAGGTCCACCACGTCCTTGCCCAGCCGGGAGACCGCCAGCTGGGACAGGGCCACGGTGTCGCGCGGCGGCGGGACGTCGTTGATCAGCTGGTTCGCGGCCTCGATCCGGAACTTGGGCTTGGCCGTGCGGGCGGGCGCGCCGCGGCGCAGCCACGCCAGCTCCTTCTTCATGAGGTTCTGCCGCTTCGACTCGATGGTGGAGGCCTGCCGGTCCCGCTCCACGCGCTGCAGGACGTACGCCGCGTAGCCGCCCTCGAAGGGCTCCACCATCCGGTCGTGCACCTCCCAGGTGTCGGTGCACACGGCGTCCAGGAACCACCGGTCGTGGGTGACCACGGCCAGGCCGCCCTGGTTCTTCGGCCAGCGGTTGTCGAGGTGTCGGGCCAGCCAGGTGATGCCGTCCACGTCCAAATGGTTGGTGGGCTCGTCCAGGAAGATGACGTCCCAGTCGCCGGCCAGCAGCGCGGCGAGCGCCACGCGGCGCTTCTGGCCGCCGGAGAGCTCGCCCAGCTTCGCGTCCCAGTCCAGGTCCTTGACCAGCCCCGAGACCACGTCCCGCACCTTCGCGTCCCCGGCCCACTCGTGCTCCTCGCGGTCCCCGACGACGGCGTGCCCCACGGTCAGCTCCGGGTCCAGCACGTCGGCCTGGTCGAGCATGCCCACGCGCACGCCCGAGCGCACGGTCACGCGGCCTCCGTCCGGCTTCAGCCGTCCGGCGAGCAGCTTCATGAGCGTGGACTTGCCGTCGCCGTTGCGGCCCACGATGCCGATCCGGTCGCCCTCGTCGATGCCGAGACTGACGGCGTCGAAGACCGTCTTGGTGGGGAATTCCAGGTGCAGGTTCTCGCCGCCGAGTAGATGTGCCACCCGTCAAGGGTACTCGCGCCCCCGCCCCGACGAGTCCCCACTTTCTGGGCCCCTGGGCGCACCGAGCCCCCAATGGCTGGGCCCCTTGGCGCATCGAGTCCCCAATGATTGGGGCACTGCCGCGTCGAGTCCCCATCTCGTCGCAATTCCCCCAGCTAGACCGGGGGGATTCGCGAGGACATGGGGGCTCGGCGGAATGGGGGTGCGGAAATGGGGGCGGGGGAGGCACATGTGCGGACAGGAATTTCTCAGCGGCGGCTCAAGCTCGGGTGAGAGCATGGAGTGCATGGAGCAGAATCCGACGGAGCGATCCTCCGCGTCCCCGAGCACCCGTCCGCTGGGCACCAGGCTGGACGGGATCACGGACCTGGAGACCGCCGTCCGTGCCGTGACGGAGCACCCCGGACCCGTGGAGATCCCGGCGGGACCCGGTCAGCTGGTCGGGCGCCACCTCGGCTCGGTGCCGCAGCGGCAGGTCGGGGAGGCGCTGCGCGGAGCGGGCGCCGACCCGCTAATGATCCGGGCCGACATCTCGATCGACGAGGACATCCCGGACGAGGGCGTCATCGCGGTCCTGGACGACCACCTCTCGCTGGCCGCGGGCGTGGGCGCCGAGTACCTCGTGGTGCCCCGGGCCGGGATGGGCGGACGGGGCCGCAGCGAGGAGCGGATCTTCTCGATGCTCGCCGCGCTCGACGAGGCGGCCTCGGCCCACCAGGTGCACCTGCTGCTCGAGACGGAGGGCGCCACCGCGGACGAGGTGGCGCTGGTCGAGTACCTGGAGCGCGCCCGGGAGGCGGGGACCCTGGACGTGGCCCCGCACTACGTGGCGTCGGTGGCCTGGAACGTGGCCGCGTCCTCCGCGGCGGGGGAGGGCCCGGCCGCCGCGTTCGAGCGGATGCGGCCCCTGCTGGACCGTGCGCCGCTGATCGTCTGCGGGGTGGACGAGGACACCGTGGAGGACCTGTTCGCCGCCGTCCCGGAGCTGCGGGAGGCCGCCGCCACGGCCCGGATCATCGTGATCCTGGGCCGCCCGGGAGCGGCCGGGGCCTGACCCCCGAGTGGTAGGGTGACTGCCTGTGCACTGCGTGCACCACTGCCGTTCCACGGCGGTGCTCCGCCTTGGTGTAATCGGCAGCACCCCGGCCTTTGGAGCCGTGGAGTCTAGGTTCGAGTCCTAGAGGCGGAACGTCCGCATCCCGCCGGAGAGCCCGGAAGCTCGAGATCCCCAGAGCCGAAGAGCCCACAAGCTAGTGAGACGGAACAGAGCCGGAGCCGGTGAGACCACCGGCTCCTCTCTCAGATCGACGACCGAGGAGCTGCATCCCGCCGTGAGCACCCCCCAGACCCCTGCACATCGTCCGGGGGCGGCCGTCGGGCCCGCCGCCGTCATCGTCCTGGCCGCTGGCAAGGGCACGCGCATGAAGTCCAAGACCCCCAAGATCCTGCACCGGATCGGGGGTCGTTCCATGGTCGGGCACTGCCTGGTGGCCGCCCGGAGCCTGCACCCGCGGCGGCTGGCGGCCGTGGTGCGCTTCGAGCGGGACCTGGTCGCCCCGCACGTCCTCGAGCAGGACCCCGAGGCGATCATCGTGGACCAGGACGAGGTGCCCGGCACGGGCCGCGCCGTCCAGGTGGCGGTGGAGGCGCTCGACGCCGATGAGCGGCTGGCCGGCACCGTGGTGGTCACCTACGGCGACGTCCCGCTGCTGACCCCGGAGGTCCTGCAGCAGCTGGTCGCCCACCACGAGGAGCGCGGCAACGCGGTGACCGTGCTGACCGCGGACCACGAGCAGCCTGGCGGCTACGGCCGGATCCTGCGGGACGCCGACGGCTCGTTCCGCGAGATCAAGGAGGCCAAGGACGCCACCGAGGCCGAGCTCGCGGTCGCCGAGATCAACTCCGGCATCTTCGCCTTCGACGCCGACGTGCTGCGCGACAGCCTCGCGAAGGTCACCTCGGACAACGCGCAGGGCGAGATGTACCTGACCGACGTCCCGCTGCTGGCCCGCGAGGCCGGCCACGCGGTGGACGCGCTGAAGATCGAGGACCGCTGGGAGGTCGAGGGCGCCAACGACCGCGTGCAGCTCGCCCAGCTCGGCGCCCACCTCAACCGCAGGATCCTCGAGGCGCACATGCGCAACGGCGTGACGGTCGTGGACCCCGCCAGCACCTGGATCGACGTGCAGGTGCGGATCGCCGCGGACGCCACGATCCTGCCGGGCACCCAGTTGCACGGGGGCACGCGGGTGGGCGAGGACGCCGTCGTCGGCCCGGACACCACCCTCACGGACGTGGAGGTCGGCCCGGGCGCCCACGTGGTGCGCACGCACGGCTCCGGCTCCGTGATCGGCCCCCGGGCCAGCGTGGGCCCCTTCGCCTACCTGCGCCCCGGCACGGTGCTCGCGGACGAGGGCAAGATCGGCACGTTCGTGGAGACCAAGAACTCCCGGATTGGCACCGGCTCGAAGGTCCCGCACCTGTCCTACGTGGGGGACGCCACGATCGGCGAGCACTCCAACATCGGGGCGGCCTCCGTGTTCGTCAACTACGACGGCGTGCGCAAGCACCGCACCGTGATCGGCGACCACGTCCGGATGGGCTCCGACAACATGTACGTGGCGCCCGTGCAGGTCGGCGACGGCGCCTACTCCGGGGCGGGCACCACGATCCGCAAGGACGTGCCGCCGGGGGCCCTGGCCCTCACCGAGGGCGCGCAGCGGGTCGTCGAGAACTGGGTCGTGGAGCACCGTCCCGGCACCGCCGCGGCCGAGGCCGCGTCCCGGGCCTTGGGCAACGGCGCCGCGACCGCGGCCGGGACCGTTCCGTCCGGGACCACCGAGCACTCCAGCGCAGGGACCGGCGCCGACACCACGGCGCACGGCGCGGCCGGGGACACCACCGAGGAAAGCGAGTAACAATGACCGCAATCACCAATGCAGGTGCCAAGCAGCTGGTGCTGGTCTCGGGACGGGCCCACCCGGAGCTCGCCGAGCGCATCGCCTCGGAGCTGGGCACGGAGCTGATCCCCACCGACGCCTACGACTTCGCCAACGGCGAGACCTACGTGCGGTTCGGGGAGTCGGTGCGCGGCACGGACGCCTTCCTCATCCAGTCCCACCCGGCCCCGATCAACCAGTGGATCATGGAGCAGCTGCTCATGATCGACTCCCTGAAGCGGGCGTCCGCCAAGTCCATCACCGTGGTGTCCCCGTTCTACCCCTACGCCCGGCAGGACAAGAAGCACCGCGGCCGCGAGCCCATCTCGGCCCGTCTCATCGCGGACCTGTACAAGACCGCCGGCGCGGACCGGCTGATGTCCGTGGACCTGCACACCGCGCAGATCCAGGGCTTCTTCGACGGCCCGGTCGACCACCTGATGGCCATCCCGCTGCTGGCGGAGCACGTGCGCTCAGTCGTCGACGTCGAGAACGTCACCGTGGTCTCCCCGGACACCGGGCGCGTGCGCGTGGCGGAGCAGTGGACCGAGCTGCTGGGCGGCTGCCCGCTCGCGTTCGTGCACAAGACCCGTGACATCACGCGGCCGAACCAGGCCACCTCGAAGGAGGTCGTGGGGCAGATCGAGGGCCGCACCTGCGTGCTGATCGACGACATGATCGACACGGGCGGGACGATCTCCGGCGCCGTGCAGGTGCTGCGCGAGCGTGGCGCCAAGGACGTCATCATCGCCGCGACCCACGCCGTGTTCTCCGACCCCGCCGTGGAGCGGCTGTCCACGTGCGGCGCCCTCGAGGTGGTCGTCACGGACACCCTGCCCGTGCCCCCGGAGCACCAGTTCGAGAACCTCACGGTCCTCTCGATCGCCCCGCTCATCGCGCGCGCCATCCAGGAGGTCTTCGAGGACGGCTCCGTGACCAGCCTGTTCGACGGCAGGTCCTGACCCGCTCCCGGGAACGGTCGACGACGACGACGCAGCCCCTCGCCACCCGGCGGGGGGCTGCTCCGCCGCGGGGGCCCCCACAGCTGGGGCCCCCGCTGCGGAGCCCCGTCACCGCAGGAACCACCGTCCCGGGCGGCACCGTCCGGGGAACTCCGCGCCGACAAGGACAGCCCGCACCCATGACCCGACGACGACACCGCCTCCTCCGCCCGCTGCTGCTGTGCGGCGCCGCCGGGCTGGTCCTCACCGGCTGCGGCCCCGACCTGCGCGAGCCCTGGTCCGGCGGCTACGTCAACACCACGTCCTACCCGTACTTCGACTTCGGGGCGGAGGCCGCGGGACAGTCCCGCACGGTGCTGGGTTTCGTGGTGGCCGATCCCGAGGACCCCTGCACGCCCTCGTGGGGCGGCTACTACGGGCTGGAGGAGGCGGAGACCGTGCTGCGGATGGAGGAGCAGATCGCGTCCCTGCGGGAGCAGGGCGGGGAGGTGGTGGTCTCCTTCGGCGGCGCCGCCGGGGACGAGCTGGCCACCGTGTGCACCGACCCGGACCGGCTGCTCGCGGCGTACCGGACGGTGCTCGGGCGCTACGACGTGGGCATCGCGGACTTCGACATCGAGCTGGACGACCTCGAGGACCGGGAGGCCAACCGCCGGCGGGCCGAGGTGCTGGTGCGCCTGCAGGAGGAGCGGGACGAGCCGCTCGAGGTGTGGGCCACGCTGCCGGTGGCCCCGCACGGTCTGGACCAGGACCCGGTGGAGGTCGTGGCGCAGCTGCTCGCGGCGGAGGCGGACCTCGCCGGGGTCAACCTCATGACCATGAACTACAGCGAGAGCAAGCCCGCGGGGCAGTCGATGGCGGCGGCCTCGGAGGAGGCGGCCCGCTCGGCGCACGGCCAGCTCACCGCGCTGTGGGAGGCCGCGGGCCAGGACCTCTCCGCCGAGGAGGTGTGGAACCGGATCGGGATCACTCCGATGATCGGGGTCAACGACGTCCCCGGGGAGGTCCTGGACCTGGACGCGGCCGCCGAGCTCGCCGGATTCGCCCGGGAGCAGGGCGTGGGGCGGCTCTCCTACTGGTCGGTCAACCGGGACCGGCCGTGCACCGCGCAGGACGGGGACCCGGCCGAGGCCAACGACTTCTGCAGCGGCCTCGACGAGGAGGCCGGAGAGTTCACCCGGGTCCTCCGCGAGGGCTTCTCGGGCTGAGCTCCGCCGGCGGGGCCGGCTCCCGCACGGAGCGGGGGTAGAGCCAGGACCGGCCGGGAAAGCCGGTGCCGGCGGCTCCCTGTCCAGCGGCCCCCTGGCCCGCGACGGTGCCAGAAGCCGGGGCAGTCACGGGACCGGGAGCGGTGGCAGTGGCGGCAGCGGGCCGGACCGGCCACAGCCGCGGCCGCCGTCCCGCGGCGAGGTCCTCCGCCCAGCCCACCGCGAGCACGACTCCGGCGAGCAGCGGCCAGACCAGCACGAAGGACAGCCACGGGCTCGCCAGCAGCCCGGGCACGGCCGTGGCCAGGACGTCGCTCTCCCACAGCACGTCGACGAGCAGGACGGTGCCGACCAGCAGCAGGTTGTGCCACAGGTAGACGGTCATCGCCCGGGAGTTCAGCAGGGTCACGGCCCCGTCCAGGAACCGCAGCGGCCGGGGCAAATCCCGCCAGGCCGGGGATACCCGCAGCAGCACGGCGCAGAAGCCGAACGACCACAGGGCCTGGGCGAGAGGGATCTCGTTGAGGTCCCACCCCGCCTCGCCGCGCTGCCCGGCGGCCCACCACAGGCCCAGGCCCATCACCGCGGGCCCCGCCGCGAGGACGGCGCCGCGGGGGATGCGGCGCAGCAGCCCGCTCTGGTGGGCGAAGCCCAGGACCCAGCAGGAGCCGTAGGTCGCGAGGTCCGTCACCGGGGCGTCCGCCCAGGAGGGCAGCGGCACGAGCCCGAGGGCGAGCAGGCCGCTCAGGGCCAGCGGGGCGAGCAGCACCGGCCAGGGCCGGGCCCGGAACGCCCGCAGCAGCACGGGGGAGAGGAGCAGGAACCAGACGTAGGCCCGGACGTACCAGAGGATCTCCCCGGCCTGCACGGGCCAGGTGGGATCCACCGCCCCGGACCCGGCGCTCTCCGGGAGGACCGGGTCCCCGACCGGGAGGAACCACAGCAGCACCTGGCCCCAGGACCCGTCGGCCCCGGGGGACCAGCCCTGCCCCACGAGCAGCACCAGGACCGTGGCGGCGTAGACCCACAGCGGCACCAGCACCCTCCGCGCCCGGGAGACGAGGACCGAGCCCGCGGGCCGGCGCAGGGACCGGGCCATCAGGAACCCGGCCAGGGCGAACATCACGCCCATCGCGGGGAACACGAGGCTGAAGACGGCACCGGCGAACGTGTGGTAGGCGACGACGCGGACCAGTGCGATCGACCGCAGCAGGTCGAGGTACCGGTCCCGGCCGGGCTCAGACCCGCTCACCGCGCCGGTCCTCCTGCCACGGGGCCTCCCGGCCGGCGGGCTCCGCCGCGGGGGCTAGGTCGATCACGCTGTTGGTGCGCTCGGGCTTGTACCAGCCGATCATCCGGCCCCGCAGCGCCTGGAGCAGGGAGGCGTACAGGAGGTAGGCGCGCAGGGGCTCGTAGATGACCCGGTAGACGGGCACCACCAGCAGGTGGGTCCAGGACTCGCCGACCATGCGGATGGCGATCACGCAGATCACGGCGTGGATGGCCAGGACGAAGGCGGCGAAGGCGGCGATGGGCTGCCAGTTGCCGGCGGCCAGGTTGATCCCGGCCATGAGCACGGTCAGCGGCAGGAAGACCAGCGGGACGAGGGTGGCGAGCAGGGTGTAGGGCAGGGCCACCATCCCGAGGAACCCGTAGCGGGGGCGGAAGAGCATCCCGGCGTGCTTCCACAGGGCCTGGAGGTTGCCGTAGGTCCAGCGCAGCCGCTGCTTGGCCAGCCCGCGCACGGTCATGGGGGCCTCGGTCCACGCCACGGCCCGGTTCTCCTGCACCACGGCCCAGCCGAGCTTCTGCAGGGTCATGGTGAGGTCGGCGTCCTCGGCGAGGGTGTCGTGGGAGTAGCCCCCCGCGGCCTGGAGGGCCTCCTTGCGCCAGGCGGCGCACGCCCCGGGGACGATGGAGATCGCCCCGGCCACGCCCTCGCCCATGCGGGTGACGCAGATCCCGGAGATGTACTCCAAGGACTGCCACATGGTCAGCAGCCCGGTGCGGTTGCCGACCTTCACGTGCCCCGCCACGGCCCCGACCGGGCGCTTCGTGTCCTGGGCGTAGAAGTGGCGGGCGAACATCCGGACGGTCCGGGGCTCGAAGAGCGTGTCCCCGTCGAGGGTCACCAGGATCTCGCCCCGGGCGGCCATGATCCCGTGGTTGGAGGCGATGGACTTGCCGCCGTTGGGCTGGGTGATGACCGTCAGCGCCGGCCAGGACGCGGCGTGCTCGCGCATGATGGCCAGGGTGCGGTCGGTGGAGCCGTCGTCGACGGCGATGACCTCGAGGTTCGGGTAGTCGCTGGCGCGCAGGGCGGCCAGGGTGCGGGCGATGACGGGCTCCTCGTTGAACACCGGCAGGATGACCGAGACCAGGGGCAGCCGGTCCTCGGGGAGCTCGGGCCAGGCCCGGCGGGTCTGGCGGCGGTGGCCGATCAGCGCCAGCACCACGTAGAGGGCGGACATGAGGGTCAGGGACCCGATGCCGAACCAGAACAGCCAGGTCATGACCACGTCCGGGGCCACGGTGAGACCGGCCACGGCCAGGGCGGTGGCGTCGTCGGCGAGCACGGGCTCGGTGTCCGCCGCCGGCAGGTAGCCCTCCGGGATCACGGGGGCCAGCGTCGAGAAGGTGTAGCCCTGCGCCTTGGCCTCGGTGATCAGATCCTTGAGGGCGGCCACGGTGGCGGTGCGGTCCCCGCCGCCGTCGTGCATCAGCACGATGTGGCCCTCGCCGTCGAGCGCGGGCAGGTCCACGGTCTCCCCGGGCGCGGCCTCCCAGTCGTGGGTGTCGTAGTCGAAGTCCACGTGCAGGTAGCCCAGCTGCTGGGCCTCGAGGATGGGCAGGGCCTTGTTGTCGGGGTCGCCGGTGGGCAGGCGGAACAGGTGGGTCGCGTAGCTGCCGACCGAGCGCATGGCGCGGTCGGTGCCGATCAGCTCCTCGCGGTTGCGCAGGTCGTCGTCCCAGGCGGTGGTGTGGGTCATGGTGTGGTTGCCCACCATGTGGCCCTCCCGGAGGATCCGGCGGAAGAGCTCGGGCTGCCCGACCACGTTGGTGCCGACGCTGAAGAACGTGGCGGGCACGCCCTCGGCCGAGAGCACGTCGAGGATCTCACCGGTGTAGGTGGCGTCGGGGCCGTCGTCGAAGGTGAGCATGAGCTGCTTCTCCGGCAACTCCCCGAAGCGCTCCATGACGTAGGGGCTGTCCCCCACGAGCTCCCGCTCCTCGTCGGTGAGCACCCGGAGGACGTCCTCGCTGAACGGGCTGCGCAGCACCGTCCCGGCGTCCGTCTCCTCGACGAGCCCGATCCGGCTGAACGGGTTGGACGCGTCCCCGAGCAGCGGGATGTTCTCCTGGTCCCCGGTGGCGATCAGCTCCCGCGGATAGCCGCTCTCCTGGTGCAGCGGCCGCTCCCAGGGCTGGGCGAGCGCCTGCGGGACGATCCAGGCCACGGCGCCGGCCGCGAGGGCAAGGAGTACTACGAGGGTGGCGAGGATGCGGTACCAGCGCTTGCCGCTGGGGTCGAAGAACACCGGCGGGGCGGCGGTGCTGCCGGTCCGCTCCGCGCGTCGGCGGTGCGGTGGTCGTCGGTCGTTGTCGGATGCTGCCACGGCGCGCTCGTTCCCCCGGTCGGCGGTCCGTCCCCTCGACGGACCGGCCGGCGCATCCCCCCGGACGGGCCGACCGGGCCAGCCTGCCAAGCCGCGACCCGTCTGTCACAAGTGCAAACAGGTCGCACAGGAAGTACATCCCATCGCTGTGCATGCAAGTGCGAGTGCAAACCACTGGCATCACGGCGCATGAAGTTACGGAGTGGTACTTAATGAACGGGAACGTCCGCCGATCGGGGGACGAGTGCGGTCGGACACGTCCCCCCAAGTGCCGACACAGGAATCCACACATTCACAGATTCGCAAGAGGAAACACAGCTTGGTTCCGTCCCGATTGTGAAGCGCACCACAGCCTGACGTGGTCGGATGCGGTCGTCCGCCCTCGTGCGGGGGACAACCGGGGCGGACCGGTGCGCGGCCACCGCATGGGGGACACCGGCACCGGGGCCGAGGACAAGAACGCCGGCCGGGGACGGCAGAACGCCCGGCTGGGGATCCGGCCGGGCGTTCTGCGGGTGGGGAGGGGTCAGCGGGTGACCCAGGTCCGCTTCGTGATCGAGGACCAGTGCACGGTGTAGCCGTGGGAGAACCGCTGGCGCACCTCGGAGCCGTACCGGTACTCGTCGGTGCTCGGGTAGCCGTAGCCCCGCTCGTAGCCGGCGGACTTCCACCGCTGGCCGATCGCGCTGTTCTCCTTCACAGCCTTCGCCCCGGTGCGGGGGCTCCAGAGCACCTTGTGCACGGTGGCCCCGCTGCGGAACACCTGGTAGGCGCCGCCGCCGGTGAGTCCGCCCCGCTCCGGGCTGCTGGGGTAGCCGTAGCCGCGCTCGTGCCCCGCGGCGGCGAACTTCTGGCCGATGGCGCTGTTGAAGCGCACCGGCCAGGCGCCGGTGGGGGCGCTCCAGTAGAACGTGGTGCTCCGGGCGAAGCTTTGCAGGGCGCCGCCGCCCACCAGGCCGCCGCGCTCGTTCATGGTGGGGGCGCCGAACACGGCGGCCCCGCCCAGGGCCCGGTACTGGTTGCCGATCCCGCCGCGCACCGTGTACCCGGCGGAGGTGATCGGGGCGGTGGGGGGCTTGGGCGCCGCGACCGTGCCCACCGTGCTGCGGGTGTCCGCGGGGGCCTGGCCGGCGGCGTAGCCGTAGGAGTTCACGGTGCCGACCAGCTTCCAGCCCTGCTTGTTCCCGGCCAGCTGCCCGTCCACGTAGGTCAGGCCGATGCCGATGACCGTCATCTTCGGGTCGGTCAGCACCTTGTTGTGCGCCTTCGAGCCCTTCCACCAGTTCATGAGCTCGGTGACGGTGCCCTGCCAGGACACGGAGTGGATCTCGCCGACGGCGTTCCAGTTGCCGGCGCGCTCGTCCTTCCAGAAGTCGTCGGTGTGGTCGATGACCTCCTCGCGGACCAGGCGGGTGGACTGCTCCTGACCGATCTGGGAGAGCGTGGCCGAGTACTTCACCGGGGTGAGGCCCTTGGCCTTGCGGTGGGCGTTGATCAGGTCCAGCAGCCGCTGGGTGTCGGCCGAGCGGGTGCCCGTGGAGACGTTGACGATGTCCGAGGTCGCCGCGGCGGCCGGGGCCGCCGCGAGGATCCCGGTGGCGGGGACCGCCAGGGCGAGGGCTGCCGCGGTGAGCGCCAGGCGGCCGGGGGTGCGGGTGCGCGCGGGGGCGCGGTGCTTGGCGGAGTTCATCGGGTGGCCCAGGTCCTCTTCGTGGTGGTGGAGTAGTGCACGGTGAAGTTCTTGGAGAACTTCTGGCGGACCTCGGTGCCGTAGCGGTACTCGCCGGTGGTCGGGTAGCCGTAGCCGCGCTCGGAGCCGGCGGCCTTCCACTCCCGGCCGATCGCGCTGTTCTCCTTCACGGCGTGGGCGCCGGAGGCGGAGCTCCAGAGGATCTTGTGGACGTCGTTGCCGCGCCGGAACAGCTGGTAGGAGCCGCCGTTGACCAGGCCGCCCATCTCGGGGGTGGAGGGGTAGCCGTAGCCGCGCTCGTAGCCGGCGCGCTTCCACGCCGCGCCGATCCCGCTGGTCTCCCGGACGGGCTGGGCGCCGGTCGCCGGGCTCCACAGGACCTTGTTCACGGTGCCGCCGCTGCGGAACACCTGGTAGGCGCCGCCGCCGGTGAGGCCGGTGATCTCGCGGGTGGACGGATAGCCGAAGCCGTTCTCGTAGCGGTTGGCCGTGAACTTCCGGCCGATGGCGCCGCTGAAGTTCACGGGCCACGCCCCGGTGGGGGAGCTCCAGTAGAAGGTGGAGTTCTTGGAGAACCGCTGGTACACGCCGCCGTTGACCAGGCCGCCGCGCTCGTTCATGGTCGGGGTGCCGAAGACGGAGGACCCGCCGAGGGCCCGGTACTGGTTGCCGATGCCGCCCTTGACCACGTAGCCGGCGGGGGACACCTGGGTGGGGGTGCCGGAAGGTGCCCGGCCGCCCATCGGCTTGTAGTAGCGGTTGCGCACCAGGTCCTGGAGCTGCGCCGTGCTGCCGCGGAAGACGTTGGCGTCGATCCGCTCGGTGAACCCGGCATCGGTGTACTGCCAGAAGTCGTAGGTGCTCCACGCGCTGGGCACCCGGGGCGCCGTGGTCTCGTAGGCGGCGATGTGCATGGGGTGGTCGTTGAACGCACTGGTGTTGCCGGTGCAGTCCTGCCACCAGTAGTAGTTCGTGTAGATGGCCGGCACGCGCCCGGTGCGGGCCTTGTACCGGTTGGAGAAGTCGCGGATCCAGCTGATCATCTCGGACTGGCTGAAGCCGTAGCACTGGTTGCCGTACAGGGAGGGGTACGGGTTGTTCTCGACGTCCAGCAGGCCCGGCAGTGTCCGACCGTCCGCGGACCAGCCGCCGCCGTTGTTGATGAAGTAGTCCGCCTGCTTCGCGCCCGAGGAGTCCCGGGTGGGGATCGCGAAGTGGTACCCGCCGCGGACCATGCCCACGGCGCCCGCCCCGGCGTACTGCTGCTGGAACAGGCCGTTGCGGATGCTGTCGCCCTCGGAGGTCTTGACGTAGGCGAAGCGCGAGCCCTGGTTCCACAGGCTCGACCAGTTCAGGGACGGCTGCCAGTTGGAGACGTCCGTGCCCTTGATGCCGCTGGGGGCCCAGGACGCGGCGGCGCCGAGGGGCTCGGCCGACGCGACCCCCGCGACGGCCTCCTCCGCGGTGTCGCCGTCCGTGTCGCCGGCGAGCTCTTCCGCGGTGCGGGCGGAGGACGCGGCCATCTGCTCGAAGTGGTTCTCGGACTTGGCCCACTGGCCCATCACGGCGCCGCCGTGGGGGTCGCCCGCGGCCGGCTGCGTGCCGGCGCGCGCCGGGTCGGGGAGGACGGCCTCGCCGGTGGTCGCGTCCACCAGGGTGGAGACGATCTCGCCGTCGGACTCCACGACCTTGGAGACCAGGTTGCCCTGGCGCTCCTCGGAGAGGGTGGTCGATCGGGTGGTGGCGGCCTCTTCCAGGGCCGCGACCGGGGTCAGTGTGGTGATGGCCAGCACCGCCGCCGTGAGGGCGGCAGGCAGCGTCAGTCGGGGGGGTGCTTTCACGCTGGAACGCCTATCTCGCATGGATCGTTGGGGGAACGACTCGTGCAAGGCCATCGGGATGGGGGGAAGATCCTCGGAGCCACGTCGAGTATAAAGGCGCATTTGCATAAACAATCAATAACGATGGGCCGTGTTACGCGCCCGTACATCTCTGGGCGTAGTGATTCGGTCCGCGTGATCCGCGCCGGCGGAGGCGCTCCGGGGAACGACGACGACGGACCCGGCGCGCCCCGTTCCCGTCGGCGGCGCGATCCTGGTGGGTCGGCGAAGACCCAGCTCAGGGGCCGGTGCCGGATACGATGAACCGGACTCAACCCCCAGAGGAGAACCATGGCCCCCACGCGCATCCTGACGGTCTGCACGGGCAACGTGTGCCGCTCGCCCATGGCGGCGGTCGAGCTCGACCACGGCCTCAACGAGATCTCGCCCGGCGGCTTCGAGGTGACGAGCGCCGGGATGCACGCGCTGGTGGAGGAGGGCTTCGAGCACCGGGTGGCCAGGCTGGCCCAGGACCGCGGCCTGGAGGCCGCCGCCGCGCACCGGGCCCGGCAGGTCACCCCGGACGTGCTGAAGGACACCGACCTGGTGCTCGTGATGGCCCGGGAGCACACCCAGCCGGTGCTCCAGCAGTCACCGCGGCTGCTGAAGAAGGTCTTCACCCTGCGGGAGTTCGCCCGGATCCTGCAGTACCTCTCCACCGACCCGGAGCTCGACCGCGCCGTGCCGGCCGACCGCGCCGAGCGCTGGGCCTGGCTGGTCCAGCAGGCGCCGCGGCTGCGGCAACGGGTGCCGGTGCGCCACCCCGAGCGCAACGACGTGATCGACCCCTATCGCCAGGAGGACGCGGTGCTTCAACAGATGGCGGACGAGCTGTTCGAGGCCACGGACGCGATCCTCGCCTTCGAGCGCCGCTACGCGGAGCGCGTGTCCACGGCCCGGTAGTGCACGGGGCCGCCGTCAAGCCCGCCACGACATCGTCGGGGGATGCGCTCCGCCTCGGAGGATCCGCCGTGCTCGGCCCTCGTCACCCGCCCGTCAGGCGGGCATCCGGCGCAGCGTGAGGTAGGAGCCGACCGCGAGCAGCACGCTCACCAGGACGGCCCACATCGTCAGGCCCAGGGAGCCGGTGTCGAGGATCCACCGCCCCACCTCCGGCCAGGCCTGCCGCAGGCTTACCAGGGCGATGAACCCGACGAGCACCAGGCCGATCGCGAGCATGACGATCACGAGCTTCGCTGTGCCGAACCGCTTGAAGATCGTCGCGAACCAGAACCCGATGATGAAGAAGAGCATGGTCGAGACGAAGTACGTCAGGCCCGCTGCGAGCGGCCCGGCCTTCCACACCCAGTCCAGGTAGGCGAAGTACCCGTTCATGCCGTACCCGTCGGTCGCCTGCTCGATCAGCCCGAGCAGCACGAAGATCAGTGACATCCCGAGGCCGCTCACCGCCGCGGCCACCAGGGAGCCGACGTAGAACTCCCGGCGCGTCAGGCTCATCGCCTGCGAGAACGGAAAGGTCAGCGTCATGGCCTGGACGCCGATCACGAGGAAGTACCACAGGGGCGCCTGCGAGCCCCCGCCGATCTTGACGTCGACGCCACCCGCGCTCTGGATGATCCAGTAGATGAGCAGCGTGATCACCCAGGCGCCGCCGAGTACCAGTGCCGGTACCCAGACGAACGTCTGTGTGTTCACGAACTGCAGGCGCACCACGTTGAGCGTGCGATGGCGCACCGCGGCGGGGCGCGTGACGCTGCCGGCATCGAGGGCGGTCATCGGAGGGCTCCTTCCTGGGTGGCCGCGGCGAACGCGTCGCCGCCGGGTGAACGCCGCTGCGTGCGGCGCACGATGAGCTGTTGCAGCGAGACGGGGGCGAGATCGAGTCCTGCCGCGGCGAGTGCGTCGCGCTCGGCGTCGTCGAGCCGGCCGAGGAACGTGACGGATGCGACGCGGCCGAGGCTCTCGCGGTGGATGACCTCGCGGCCGTTCGCCGCTTCCTCGACCGCGGCGGCGTCACCGACGACGTTCGTGGCCTGGGCGCGGGCGTCGTCGGTGGACTCGTCCATGATGATGCGGCCCTCGTCGATCACGAGCACCCGCTCGAGGAGGTTCGCGACCTCGTCGATGAGGTGGCTCGAGAGGAGGATCGTCCGCGGGTGCTCCGCGTAGTCCGCCAGCAGGCGGTCGTAGAAGATCTGCCGTGCGACGGCGTCCAGGCCGAGGTACGGCTCGTCGAAGAAGGTGATCTCCGCGCGGGAGGCGAGGCCGATGATGACGCCGACGGCCGAGAGCTGTCCGCGCGAGAGCTTCTTGATCGTGCGCTTCACCGGCAGCTGGAACTCGTCGACGAGATCGTCGGCCAGAGCCTGGTCCCACCGCGGGAAGAACAGGCGCGCGGAGGCGAAGGCGTGCCGCGGCGTGGCGTCGTCCGGGTACTTCTGGCTCTCGCGCACGAAGCACATGCGGCTGAGCACCCGCGCGTTCTCGTAGGGGTTCTCGCCGAACACGCGCACCTCACCCCTCGTGGGGAGGTTTTGTGCCGTGAGGATCGACATCGCGGTGGTCTTGCCGGCGCCGTTGCGGCCCAGCAGACCGTAGATGGTGTCCTCCTGGACGTCGAAGCTCACGTCGTCGAGGACGACCTTCTCCTTGTAGCGCTTCGTGAGGTTCCGGACCTCGATCACGGGGTTCATGGTGTCCTTCGATCTCCGGTGGCTTGCGGTGTCGCCGCTGCGGCACCGGCTCGGACCAGGTCGGCGACGTCGTCGGGTCCGAGCCCGATCTTGCGCGCCTCGGCCAGCAGGGGTTGCACGTAGCGGTGGGCGAAGGCGCTGCGACGCTCCTCGAGGAGCAGGGCGCGGGCGCCGGGGGCGACGAACATCCCGATCCCTCGGCGCTTGTGGAGCACTCCCTTGCTGACGAGCATGTTGACGCCCTTCGCGGCGGTGGCCGGATTGATGCGGTAGAAGGCGGCGAGCTCGGCCGTGGACGGGGCCTGCGCCTCCTCGGCGAGGCTGCCGTCCACGATCGAGTCCTCGACCTGCTCGGCGATCTGCACGAACAGGGGCTTGCCTTCCTCGACCAATGGGACCCCCGAGTCATCTGGTTAGTTACTCTACTAGTAGACCGCAGGAGCGAGGGAGCGTCAAGGGTGACGGTGGATCTCGGTTGTGTGACCGCGGTGGCGGTACCGGGCGGGCCCGTGCGGGGTCCTCCGGCGCCGTGCGCACCGACTGCGCGGGCAGGACGGAGAACGTGGGCGTGGCGGTGTGAGGAGGGTGAACGCGCACGTCACACGTCGGTTCGTGGCTTGACCGATGAACAGGCCCGGTTCCTTAATGGAGCCCAGGTCGGCCACGCCTGCGAGGGGATCCCGTTCCCGGTCACGTGGGCGATGACCAGGTGCTGCACCGATCGTTCGCGAGGAGTTCCTGATGGCCGCTGACCGAGCACTCCCGGAGGACTTCCACGCGCTGTACGACACCGGCGTCCGGAACGCCCGTGGCACGGCGCCGCCGGCTGTTCCGGCTCCCGTGTCGCCGGGCCACCTCCGGATGGACGCGCAGCTCGGCGATCTGGAGGTGGACTACGACCAGGCGACGGCGCTGCCGCACCGCATCGCACGGCGGGCCCCGGCCGCCGGGCTGTCGGGGGAGGCGGGCGCGTCGCCGGAGGAGACCGTCCGGCGCTTCGTCACCGAGCACAGCGACCTGTGGCGGCTGTCCGAGACGGACGCGCAGGGCGTCGAGGTCGTGTCGGTCAGCGGACGGGGACTGCGCACGGTGCAGCTCGTGCAGCGGGCGGACGGCCTGGAGGTCTTCAACTCCGAGGCGACCGCGGCGATCGGCCCGGACGGCGACGTGATCTCCGTGGCCGGCCAGTTCTTCCCCGGCGCCGCGCAGGCGGCCGGCGCCCGCGCGGCCACCACCACCACCGACTCCACCACCGCGGAGGAGGCGATCGCGGTGGCGGCGTTCGACCTGACCGGGGTCGAGTACCCCGCCACGGCCTTCACCGGGACGAGCACGGCGAGCGCCGAGGGCACCGAGGGTGCTGAGACCGGCGACACCGCCGGTGGGGGCTACCGGTTCTACCGCTTCACCGAACCAGCCGGCACTGCACCGGCCGGCACCGGGCGCCCGGCGTTCGAGCGGGCGGTCCGGGTGAAGGACGTGCTGTTCCCGCTGGGGGAGGAGCAGTTCGCCCCCGGCTACTACCTCGAGCTCTGGATCGAGGGCTTCCCGGCCTTCAGCTACGTGATCGACGCGCTCGGGGAGCCGGAGGTGCTGTTCAGGAAGAACCTGCGGGCGGACGCCGCCTTCACCTACCGGGTGTTCAACACGGGGGACGCCCTGTTCCGCCCCGAGGACGGACCGGCGCCTGGCTCTCCGCACCCGACCGGGCGCCCCGACGGGTTCCAGGCCGCCACCATTCCCGACCGGCTGGTCACGCTCGAGAGCCTGCTCCCGGGCGCCCCGTGGCTGCCCGAGGACGCCTCGACCACCCGCGGCAACAACTGCATCGCCTACGCCGACGTCCAGGCCCCGGACGGGAGCAGCTCCGGTGACGTGGACGGTCGGGCCACCGGGTCCCGCACCTTCGACCACGCCTACGACCACGCCCGGCCCGCGAGCGACCCCACCAACCTGCAGGCCAGTCTGGTCGGGATGTTCTTCCACGTGAACTGGCTGCACGACCGCTGGTACGAGGCGGGCTTCGACGAGGCGGCCGGCAACGCCCAGGAGAAGAACTTCACGGGGGCGGGCCTCGGCGGGGATCCGATCCTCGCCGAGGGCAACGACTTCAGCGGCACCGACAACGCCAACATGCAGACCCCGGCCGACGGCGCCAGCCCGCGGATGCAGATGTACGAATTCCGCGGCGTCGCCCCGCTCCCGTCCCGCACCAGCAACTTCGACGCGCTGATCACCTATCACGAGCTCGGCCACTACATCACCAACCGTCTCGTCGGCAACGCCACCGGGCTGGCCAACCAGCAGGGCCGGGCGATGGGCGAGGGCTGGGGCGACTTCTTCGCGATCACGATGACCTCCCAGGTCACCGACGACTTCGGCACCGGCGCCTTCCCCGCCGGCGGGTGGACCGACCTCACCCCCACCTTCACGGACAACTACTACTTCTCCATCCGCCGCTACCCCTACTCCGCGGACCTGGGCAAGAATCCGCTGACGTTCAAGCACATCAGCAACGGAGTGGTGCTCCCGGCCGGCCCGCCGCGCCGTCCGCACGGCGGCGGGCCGAACAGCGAGGTGCACAACGCCGGCGAGATCTGGTGCGCCGCCCTGTGGGAGGTCTTCGTCAACCTCGTCGCCGCCCACGGCCACGCCGAGGCCGAGCGCCGCGTGCTCGAGTACGTGGTCGGCGGGCTCAAGCTCACGCCCGGCATGCCGACCTTCACGCTGGCGCGCGACGGCATCGTCACCGCGGTCGCCGCCCTGAACCCCGGCGATCTCGGCGCGGTGTGGCGCGGTTTCGCCAAGCGCGGCCTGGGCTCCGGCGCCGTGTCCCCGCCCAGCACCTCCACGTCGCTCGCGGGCGTGGTCGAGAGCTTCAGCACGCCGTAGGAGGCGCACCATGACGGCCCTCCGCTTCCACCTGGGAAAGAGCACGGGGAACGACGACGTGCCCCGCGCCGCTGCACCGGACGCACTGCGGGCACTGGCCGCCGCGGCCGCGGACGCCGGTGCCACCTGGACGCGGCTCGGCGACACGCTCCTGGTGACCGGGGCGCCGGCCCAGTTGGAGCGGACGGCCGCCGGCCGAGTCCCCGCGGAGCGGATCGAGGTGCCCGCCGCCCGCCTGCACCTGGTGATCCAGAACGGCCGCCAGTTCCAGCAGGCCCACCCCGAGGTCCCGATCCTGGTCGACCGGGGACGCTACCTCGTCGTCGACCTCGACCCGGCCGAGGCCGGGAGGATCGTCGAGCCGTCCGAGCGGCACCTGCCGTGCTTCGGCGTCCGCCCTCTGCCGGCGGACACCGTGGTCTTCGAGCAGCGGCCACCGGCACCGGCACGGACGCGGGCCGTGGCTGAGCCGCGCGTCGCCGCCGTGTCCCGCGAAGCGTTCGCGGCGGACCTGCGCACCTTCGCCGGTTTCCGGACGCGGCACTCGACCAGCACGGAGTTCCGCACCGCACTCGACTGGGCCGAGGGCGTGCTGCGCGGCTTGGGCTTCGCGACCCGGACCCAGACGGTGGCTCTCCACGGCGGGACCACCCAGAACCTCATCGCCGAGCGGCCGGGTCGCGGCGGCGACGGCCGCGCGGTGCTCGTCACCGCGCACCTCGACTCGATCAACGCCCGGGACGGTGCCACCGCCCCCGCACCGGGCGCCGACGACAACGGGTCCGGTGTGGCCGGGGTGCTCGCCGTTGCCCGGGCGCTGCGGGACCACTCCGGCGCCCGCGACCTGCGGCTCATCCTCTTCGGGGGCGAGGAGCAGGGACTGTTCGGCAGCCGCCACTACGTGGCGGAGCTGGACCAGCAGGCACGCGAGCGCATCCTCGCGGTGGTCAACATGGACATGATCGCGTGCCGGAACACGCCCGCGCCCACGGTGCTGCTCGAGGGCGCCGCAGCGTCCCAGGCCGTGCTGGAGGAGCTGGTTGCCGCGGCGCAGGCACACACCGGCCTGACCGCGCAGACCAGCCTGATGCCCTTCAACAGCGACCACGTGCCGTTCCTCGACGTCGGCATCCCCGCGGTGCTCACGATCGAGGGGGCCGACGGGGCCAACGACCGCATCCACACCGCCGGCGACACCTTGGAGCACGTCGACCACGACCTCGCCCTCGAGATCCTGCGGATGAACGTCGCCTACCTCGTCCGGGCCCTCGGGCACACCTGAGCCCCGGCCGGAGCGGCCGGCGACCGTCTAGAGTACATTCCATGAGAATGGATGAAGCAGCGCGGGTGAAGGCCCTGCACGAGCTGGCCGTGCTGGACACGCCCCGGGAGGAGCGCTACGACCGGATCGTGCGCCTGGCCCAGGACGTCTTCGAGGTGAAGGCCGCCGCGGTGAACCTCATCGACGCCGACCGGCAGTGGACCAAGGCCGAGGTCGGGCTGGGAGAAGCCGGCCACTGCGCTCGGGAGGAGTCCTTCTGCACCTACACCATCTCCCGTCCCGAGGCCATGGTGGTCGCCGACGCCAGAGCGGATGAGCGCTTCCGGACCAACCCGTTCGTGGTGGGGGACCCCCGCATCCGCTTCTACGCCGGCCACCCACTGCGCGCCCCGGGCGGGGAGCGGGTGGGCACGCTGTGCCTGATCGATCCCGCGCCCCGGGACCTGGACGCCCGCAGGCGGCGGATCCTGGCCGAGATGGCCGGATGGGTCGAGCGAGAACTGGCCGCACAGCACGAGATCGATGACGCCGTCCACGTCCAGCGCATGCTCATGCCGAGGACCACTCCTGCGCTCCCCGGCTACGAGCTCGCCGCCCACTACGCCCCGGCCCGTGACCTGGGAGGGGACTTCTACGACTGGTACCTCCTGGGTGAGCAGTTGCAGCTGCACGTGGCAGACGTGATGGGCAAGGGCATCCCCGCGGCCCTGGTGGCCGCCTCGGTACGCTCCGTGCTGCACGGTGCGTCGAAGTACAACGACCAGGCCCGGACGATCGACCGGGTGGGGGACGCCACCCAGCGCATGCTGGAGGACACCGCAGCCTTCGTCACCGCCTTCTCCGCCCGGCTCACTCCTTCCACCGGGGCCCTGACCTATGTCGACGCCGGTCATGGGCTGGCGGTGATCTACGACCACCAGGGCCATCACCGCAGGCTGGACCCGTCCGGGCCACCGCTGGGAGTGCTGCCCGGGACCACCTGGACGGCGCACACTACAACGCTGGCCCCCGGGGAGACCCTGCTGGTGGTCTCCGACGGGTTCCTGGACTACTTCCCCGACATGGACACCGCCCTGGCCAGGGCGGCTGAAGCCAACACCACGAGCGCCACCGCAGCGCACCTGGTGGAGCGTCTCACCCGTTTCGCCACGGCACGGGGACTGGACGACGACACCACCGCTCTGGCGCTGCGCCGCACCCTCGCCTGACGTCCGCCACGAAGTCGATGCTCGGGACCGGTAGCGTAGGAGGCATGACAGTGGAGACGGAGACGCCCGAGGAAACAGCCCGGGTCCGGGCCCTGCACGCACTGAACATCCTGGACACCCCGCGGGAGGAGCGCTACGACCGGGTGGTGCGCATCGCCCAGCAGGTCTTCGGGGTGAAGGCCGCCGCGGTGAACCTCATCGACTCCGATCGGCAGTTCACCAAGGCCGAGATCGGGCTGGACGGACTGGTCCACGCCACTCGCACCGACTCATTGTGCGCCCGTACCGTGGAGGCCGACGAGATGCTGGTCGTTTCCGACGCGGTGACCGACGAGCGCTTCACCGGCAGCTCTTTCATCACCGCGCCGGACCCGGTGCGGTTCTACGCAGGACACCCGTTGCACGCCCCCGGCGGGGAGACGGTGGGGTCGCTGTGCCTGGTCGACGACCGTCCGCGGGAGCTGGACGAGCGGGAGCGGCATCTGCTGGGCGAGATGGCCGGGTGGGTGGAACGCGAGCTGGCCTCGGCTCAGGAGATGCAGCGAGCCGAGCAGGTGCAGCAGATGCTGATGCCCCGCGCCGTCCTCACCACCCCCACGATCGAAGCCGCCGGGCGGTGCCTGCCGGCGAGGGCGCTGGGAGGGGACTTCTACGACTGGATGGTGCTGGACGAGCAGGTGCAGGTCATGGTGGCCGATGTGATGGGCAAGGGGATCCCCGCCGCCCTGCTGGCGGCCTCGGCACGCGCGGTGCTGCGCGGCACGTTCCAGTACAACGCCCCGCCCGAGGCGATGGCTCGCGCGGCCGGGGCGCTGACCCCGCTGCTGGAGCAGGCCGGGGCGTTCATCACCACGTTCATCGCCCGGCTGGACACCGGTAGCGGCGACCTCGAGTACATCGACGCCGGCCACGGCCTGGCGCTGGTCCTGCGCCCTGACGGGACCTGGCGCCAGCTGGTCTCCTCCGGGCCACCGCTGGGTGTGGCGCCGGACTGGACCTGGGACCTCCACACGGACACCCTGCAGCCCGGGGAGACGTTGCTGGTGGTCTCCGACGGGTTCCTGGACTTCTTCGTGGACCTCGAGGAGGCCGTCGCCACCGCCGCGGCGCTGAACACCCTGGCCACGACCGCCGAGGAGCTCGTGGCGCTGTGCCTCGACCACGCCGACTCGTCCGTGGCCCAGGACGACACGACGGTGCTGGCCCTGCGCCGTACCGCCTGATCCAAGTCTGCGCTCCTGATGCCGGCGATGCCGAGCCGGCACCGCTGAGGTGCCGCCGAAGCTCGGTGCTGTCCTCGGGGTGCGGCTACGGCTGGTTCCGGTGGTAATCCCTGCGCAGTTCCCACACGTTGGTGTCGCCGTGGCGTTCGAACACCACCGTGCTCACCAGGGTCTGGATCAGGGCCATGCCGCGACCGCGCTCCGCCAGTTCCTCCACCGCGGGAGTGGCCGCAAAGTCCAGGACGACGGGAGCGGCACCGATCTCGTAGATCTTCGCCTGCAGCCGGTGCGGTGCGGCGGTCATGTTCACCTCGAGTTCCAGGGGCGCTTCGGTCGCCGGCACCGCATGCTCCACCACATTCGTCGCGGCTTCGACCACCGCCAGGGTGAACGCCATCCGGTCGGCCTCCGGTACGAAGTCCGCCTCGTCCCACAGACTGTCGAGGTCGTCGTGCACCGCCTCGACGGTCTCGGCCCGCGCCGGGCCCCGGCGGGACCGGTGCGCAGTGGCCTCAGGCATCGGGAAAGGCCTCCTGCACGGAGCCGTAGGGGGTGAGCACCCGGTCCATGCCGGTCAGCTTCAGCACCATGCGCACCTGGTCGTTCGCCTCGGCGATGCGCAGGTCGCCGCCGGCCTGGCGGGCGAGCTTGAGGCAGCCGATCAGTGCGCCGAGGCCGGAGGAGTCCACGAACTCCACGCCCGCCATGTCGAGGACGACGTGGTGGTGGCCGGCGGCGACCACCTCGGCCATGACCTCCCGCAGCTTTGGGGCCCGCACCATGTTCAGCCGGCCGGTGCCGGCGATCACGGTGTAGCCGGGAGCGTGCTCAACAGTGAACTCCAACAGCTTTCCTTTCCTCAAGGCGGCCCCGGCCCCGGCCGCGGCATCGGCGCCGAGCGCCGGGAATGTCGGTCGCCCACGATTCTGTCATCACAGTAGCGGGCGGACGGCCGCCCCCGGTGGATCATCGGTGGACTGTCGAGCGCAGGGACGCCGGCACGTCAGCGGGGGACGACCCTGAACAGGAAGCGCGTCTTCACCATCACCCAGAGCACACCGAGGATGACCACGTAGGCGCCGGTGTTGAGCCACAGGTTCCCCTGCTGCAGGGCGGGGACGTTGGCGGCGAGGAGGATCAGGAACACGTGCAGGATGAAGACGTAGAGGGTGGCCTGACCCAGGGGGATGAGGAACCAGCCGAGTGCGCGCTCGAGCGGTCGCCAGTAGGCGCTGAGCAGCGCGTAGCCGGTGATGATCACCAGCAGCACGTTGACCAGCCGGCCGACGCCCAGGAACGTTCGTTCGAAGAAGCTGTCGTAGACGGTGCGGAACGTGGTGTCCGGCAGCAGGGCCAACCGGATGTCGTAGGCGTTGGTGAAGTACGGGCTGGACCAGGAGAAGACGGCGAACGCGACGGTCAGGAGCACGCAGGAGACCAGCAGCACCCGTCGTGACGGGGCCGAGAACCAAGTGATGATCTGGCGTCGGTAGTAGCCGGCGACCATGCCCAGGACGAACAGCACCTGCCACACCAGCAGCGGAAAGGAATTCTCGAACTGGGACGGCAGCAGCCGGAAGCGGGTGGACGTGCCCACGGCGTACAGGCCCAGGCTGGCGACCAGCACCAGCCACGCCCTGCCGCGTGCCAGAGCCACCAGGACCAGGGGGCTCAGGGCCAGCAGAATCACGTACAGGCCCATGACGTTGAACTGCCACGGACCGATCTGCAGCAGGAACACCGAGGGGATCAGGTGGGCGGGGACGGGGAACCGGAAGAACCCATCCATGCCGGCGTAGAGATCGTAGGTGGTCCCCGCACCGCCTGCGCCGGCGGCGCCGGTGCCCTGGTCGGTGAAAGTGGTCACGGCGGTGGCGTCGAGGAAGGGCAGGCGGCTGAGCAGGAAGACGAGCAGCACCACGGCCAGGGCGGTGACGTAGAGCTTCCACGCGCGTCTGCTGGTGCGGTCCACCACGTCCCCGAGTCCTTCCTTGACCCGGGGGCCGTACACCATGCCCAGCACCGCTCCCGAGAGCAGGACGAACAGCTCGGCCCCAGAGACCACCCCGATGGTCTCCTGACTCAGCACCTGGAACAGCGAGGTCAGCCCGACATGATTGATGACCACGAAGACGATGGCCATCCCGCGGAGCATGTCGAGGCGGGCGTCCCGCGAGGAGTCGCTCGCATAGGTCCACCGTCGGACGGGTCCTCGCCGGAGCGGGACCAGGCACAGGACCAGGGCCACGGCCAGGGCGGCCGCCGCCACGGTCCAGGCCGTGGCACCGTCCAGGGCAGTGCCCGTGGTGGCCGCGGCCGTTCCCTGCAGGGCGGACTGTTCGACCACCGGCCCCCGCACCACCCCGGACCGGTCCAGGTCCTCGGCGAAGGCGCTCGCCAGCTCGTGGTCGGCCGTCACGCGCCAGTCGACGGTCAGGACCCCGTCCTCGCGCTGGTCCACCGTCTCGTTCCACACCACGGCACCGATCCGCTCGTACTCCCCGGCGGAGGCCGTGGCGACAACCTGGTCCCACCAAGCGCTCTTGACCTGCGCCTCGGAGGGCCCGCCCTCGGCGTCGGGGCTGTAGAAGGCACCCGTCTCCACCATCAACGGCTTGTCATGGCCCGCGGCGTAGGCGGCGTAGAAGCCCTCCCCGTCCGGCGGACCGGTCACCGACGCCGGACCGAGCAGCGCGGCGAACTTCCCCGCCTCAGGGATCGCGTTGCTGGCAGGACCGTCACGGGTCTCGTCGTGATAGGCGGTGAGTCCCACCCAGTCCACGACGTCGTCGCCGGGGTAGTACGGGCTGTAGGCATCGTCGTCGGCGTCCCACACCCCGTCCCCGGTGGTGTCCAGGGCGCCGAGAGCACCGCCCTCCGGGCCGGTGGTGGACGACGCCCGGAAAGGGTAGTCCTCGGCCGCGGTGGGCGACCAGACCATCACCGGGTCCTCGAACTCGTCGGCGAAGGCGGCGGCCACGGTGCGGAAGGCTTCCGCGTAGGCCTCCGGCTGCTGCCCCCACGGAACCCAGGAGGCGTTCATCTGTGGGGCGAAGCGGACGAACACGGTGCCGTTGTACCCCTCGGCCACGTCGGCCACCTGCGCGGCCAGGACCGCGGCCCGCGCGTCGTCCACCCGGGCCAGGGGCATCTCGGGCCGGATGGTGAGCAGGGCGTGGGCGCCCTGGGCCGAGACCTGCCCGAAGTAGTCCCGCAGATAGCCCTGCTCCTGCTCGCTCATCGGCAAGGGGACCGGGCGGCCGTAGAGACCTGCCGGCGCGCCGAGGCGTCCGGCGTGGTCGGCGGCGGAGTCCGTGGCCCAGTCCAGCAGTGCCCCCAGATACGGGCCCTCGCTCGAGGCAACCGGTGACGGCGGGTTCCCGGTGGCCCGCGCCGGGGCGGCATGGAGTAGACCGGACACGCTCATCAGCAGCACCAGGAGCAGCGCCACGGCCGCAGGCGCCTCCCAGGAACGGTGAACGCTGCGATTCACGGTGCCTCCGACCATCGTCTCGACGAGAACTGCACATCCTGTCCGAAGCCGCACCAGGCAACCACCACAGAGGACGCCCACCGGCGAACGCCTGGAGCAGGCACGGAAAGAATACTGCTCGGCAACGACGTCCGCGCATAGCACTGCCAGTACCACCAGCCCCCGGACGGTGGCTGCGATCGACCGCTCGAGCGGTTGCTGACCAAACTTGTCCTGCCACAGCACGGTGACTGCGCTGAAAGAGCTGCTTGGACAAGACCACGCTGTCAAGGCGGTCGCCTGGGTGACCGGCATAATACGGATATGCCGGTCACTCCACCGAAGATTGAGATTGCCTCTTCTTCCCGGATCCTATGGATCCTGCCTCCGGAGTTCCGGCCCCACATGTAGTCCTTTCTGCAGGCTTGCCCCCGTAGGATTCGAGGAAGGTTCCATGATGAGCACCCCAGGTCCCGCACGGCCGATGACCCCTCCAGCCGGCCTCGTCCCCGACCCCCTTGCCCCGATCCCCGATGGGCGCCGCGCAACGGGCCTTCCGGAGAATCTCGCCGAGTACGGTGACGCCCAGGAACGGCCGACGGATCTCATCCAGCGTGTCCTGGTCGCCGCGGGGGAGGTCGAGGAAGCGGAGTGGGCCCTTGACCAGGTCCTTGACACCGCCGCCACTTCGGACGAGGAGATCGGGCTGGGCTTCGACATTGCCCCCGTGGACGGCGCCCTGGAGTCGGCGCGGTGGGCACTGGACCAGGCGGTGGCCGCTCTGCACGCGGAACTGCGCGCGGCGGCGGAATCCAGGGTCCCGCTCTCGGACCTCGCCGAAGCGTCAGGGCTCCAGGCCAGTGCACTGCGCACCGTCCTGCACGTTGCCTCCGACACTGCCGCCCTCACCGACAACTCACCCTGACACGCAGGGAAGCGCCGATGAAAAGAATGGATATCTGAAACAGTGCGCCGCGGGACCTGCTCACAAGGGATTCGCCGGCCAGGCGAGCCTAGCTTTGGCTCAGGCGCACCTGAAACTATGACGCCGAGACTGCCCGCGGCAGCTGCAATCCCTGGCGGCGGGCCTGTAGTTCCGCTTCCATCTGGTCAGCCCATAGACGTGACTGGTGCTCGAAGTTCGACACGAACCCGATGGCCAGCACCACCACCGCGGCCACCAGGATGGCGATCAACGAAGGCCCCGGGGTGCCACCTGCCCCGACCGACACGCACAGTCCGGCGGTGGCCACCACGGCAGCAAGCCCCCCAGTACCCGTTGTGACAGTGATCAGCGCGCCTGCCATCGGACTACCTCCTGAAGCTACATCTAGACTTTAGTCTATTTCATACACCCTGGTAACTTGATGTGTCAACATGTATGAGGATGCCCTCGGCGCTGTTCTCGATCGCCGGAACAGCGGGGCTTCTGCCCCAGATGTGACCAATGCCGACACCCCTTCTTGCTCAAGGAGCACGCACTTCCATCATGGCCACCGACTACGACGCCCCGCGCACCCGGCCCGAGGACGAGCCGGTCAACGAGTCCCTGGGGGCGATCCAGGTCCAGCGCAGCGCCACCACCCAGACCGCGGTCATCGACGCCGAGTTCTTCGACACCGCCGAGGGCATCGATTTGCCCGGTGCCGATCTCTCCCGTGAAGAACATTCTGTTCAGGTCGTGCCTGAGCAGGCCGACGAGTTCACCTACGGCTCCAGCTTCCTGGTCCGCCACCGCTCCCAGCTGCCCCATCAGAAGAACGGTGCCAGCTGCTGCAGCGACTGCGAGGGCTGAGCCCGACGGTTTTCGCACGCCGGGACACCCAGCACTGAGACGGCAAGTTGAGGCCTGAGGTGGCGTCTCAGCGGTCGCGGTGGGTGAGACTCACCTGAAAGGTCAGGGCCACGGGGTCGTGGTGCACCCCGGCCAGCACGGCCAAGTCGGGCCCGTAGAGGTTGCCCACGACCTGGTGGCAGGTGCGGTCGCCCAGCAACGGGCCGGCGGTACCCAGTCGCCGCCCCGCACGGTCGGTGACCTCGGCCAGATACAGCCCGTCCTCGACGTCATCGCAGATTAACAGCAAGGATGTCGCGCACGGATGGCGAGTGCGCACCCGCAGGATCAGCTCTTCCAGGGCGGCGATCGTCAGCTCGTGGCGGGCTTGCAGAAACGCCCGACGGGCGGTCTCAAAGGCTGGATGGGTTGGGGTCGGGCCTTGTCCATCAGCTGGAGCCCTCCTGTCCCTCATGCCCTGAGCCTACTCATGACCCCAGGCCGCATGCGTTGGTGACTGAATGAAGCCGACCACCGGCGAAGTTCTGCCACTCCTGCCGGCCGAGTGCAGCCCCTCCTTTCCTGGCTTGCCACGTTTGCGGGAGTCCCACCGATGGGGGTCGCCCCATTGCCGACCCCCAGTGCCTTGACGAACTGCCCGCAGAGTTGCCCCGAGAGTTGTCAGGGGCGATCAACGCCCACCCCCTGGCTCCCGTGGATGCGTCAGAGTTCGCTGCACCGTTGCCCTGGGGCTCGCCCTGCTCCCGAAAGCGTCATGGTGAGTACCACATGGGATAAAGCCTCGAATAGCCATCCGAGTGTGATGTTGCTTACTATGTCCACACCATTTGCGGAGTTGCTCGTGGGAGCAGCTCCGGCTCCCTTGAGCGATCGTTGATCTGAGGGAGTCTGATGTCCATCACCTTTCAGCCCGTGCCCCTGACGGATCGACGGCTCTTCGAGGCCCGGGTCGGTGAAGCCGCCCTCGCCCTGCACCGCGAGGGGCACGATCCGGAGAGAATCTGCCAGGAAGCGACGCGGATCGGTCAGCGCTACCTCTGGGTGGACGCCCGCACGGTGGCCAACGCCCTGGTGGACGCCTTGGGCCCGGGATGGGGCGCCATCTACCTCCATTGGCTGTGGAGCCAGGACGACGAGTCCTGACCCATGGCTGTTCAGCCACGGCATTCCTGCTGGCCGCGTGCAAGCACGGTCAGCGCGCCCATGAGGACTGGCCCTGCTCCCGTGCGGCGCAACCCTAAGAGGAGAGTCCCTGAGGGCTGCGATCACGCGACCGAGCGCTGTAGTGAGTGACCGCTCCGGGGAGCGCTGGATCCGGGTGGTGACCAGCAGGAGCCACGGGGCGGTACCGGCAACACCCGTCTTCATGAGCTGTTCGACAGGGCGGCAGAACTGGCCCGTCTCCCGTGGAAACGGTGCCTGTGCGCGGATGAGCCGGTCGAGGGACCGGGTACGCACCATGCTTCGCGCAGGACCGGCCCCCGGTCAGGACCTGGTCAACAAAGACTGGGAAGAGTCCCGTGACGGATTCGAAAGGACAACCCCATGCATCTTGCACCCACCTGGTTCACTGATCCGGTCTCCCCGGTGTTCGGCGCGACCTCGGCTGCCGCCTTCGGCGCGTTGAGTCTGATCGATCCGTCCCGATTGAATCTGGTGCGTCGTCGGGTCTACCGGGCGGGGGTGGCGGCGACCACGGCGTGGTGGGCGGGGGTCACCACCGACCGGACCGCGCTGGTGCCGGCCAATGTGGTGGCCGGTGTGGCCGCCGGGGCAGCGGTGCTGGCCCTCTCCGATGCCTCCGAGAGCCTGGATGCCCGAATCGTACGCCGGCTGGAGACGGCCGGGGTGTGCCACCCGCGGCGGTGGCTGGCCGCAGTCTCGGTGGCCAGTGTCCTGGTGGGCTACGCCGTCGACCGTGCCGGGGCCCGCGCTGATGCCCAGGCTCTGAAGGTGGGGGAGGGGTCGGTGCGCACCCGTGCACTCACCCCTGCGGTGCGCGAGGTGGTCCACGGAATCCTGCAGGCCACCGATACCGCCAGTGCTCCGGTGCTGCTGGGGCAGCTGACGGTCGCGCAGGAGTCCTTTTTCGACGACGGCGTCGAGGAGTTCTCCACCATCGTGGAGTTCCAGGTGCCCGAAGACGTGGTGCGCGTGGTGCCCCACCACCAGACCTACCCTGTCCGGGCCCGGTACCAGACACCTGATGGCACGCAGCTGCAGATCAGTCTTCAGCTCCTGGAGGGCAAGCTGTCCCACCTGGCCATCGACTTCGCCGACGAGGCCTACCTCGAGGATGAGAACGCGATCAACGTTGTCGAAGAGCTCATCGACCAGTGGCCGGACCCGGCCGATCTTCGGTACGTCCACGAGGGCCCGGACGGTCACCAGCTTCCCCTGTCCTGACAACTATGCTGGACGCGCACGGGCGGGTGAGACCTCGGCCCCAGGCCACCGACAGGGAGATGATGTGCACCGTTTCTGGATCCGTCTGCTGGTTCTGCTGACCGTCATCCTCGGAGTGAACTACGTGGGCTGGCGGTGGATGGAGTCGCTGAACTGGTCGGCGTGGTGGATCGCGGTGCCGCTGGTGCTGGCCGAGACCTACAGCCTGATCGACGTGATGCTGTTCGGTCTGACGATGTGGCGGCTCAAGGAGCGCACGCCCCCGGAGGCCCCGCCGGGACTGACCGTGGACGTCTTCATCACCACCTACAACGAGCCGCTGGACATGGTCATGGACACTGCGCTCGCCGCCCAGCGCATCCGGTACCCCCACGCCACGTGGATCCTCGACGACGGGGCGCGCGAGGAGCTGCGGGAGCTGGCCGAGGCCCACGGCATCGGTTACCTCACCCGCAGCGCGGAGTGGAAGAACCGACCCCGCCATGCGAAGGCCGGCAACCTCAACAACGCCCTGATGCTCACCCAGGGCGAGTTCATGCTCATCCTCGACGCCGACCAGATCCCGGAGCCCGAGATCCTGGACCGGACCCTCGGGTACTTCAACAACCGCAAGGTCGCCCTGGTCCAGACCCCGCAGTACTTCGTCAACGTCCCCGACGACGATCCGCTGGGCAGTCAGGCACCCCTGTTCTACGGTCCGCTCCAGCAGGGCAAGGACGGCTGGAACGCGGCCTTCTTCTGCGGCTCCAACGCGATCCTGCGCCGGGAGGCGCTGATGCAGCTGGGCCTGGTCGGCTACGTGGAGGAGGTCGAGCGCAACATCCGCAGCGCGCTCAAGGGCTCGCGCGCGGCGGTGCGCCGGGCGCGCCGGTCCGCGCAGGGGGCCGACCCGGTGGTCGCCCGGCTGCTCGACGAGGTGGAGCAGGCCACACGGACGGCCGGCACGGACCTCAAGGCCGGGCGGTCCTTCAGCGAGATCACCTACGAGCTGCGCCGCACGGTCGACGACGCCGTCCAGGAGCTCGTCGCCGCGGACTTCTCCGCGTTGCAGGCGGACCTGGCGGAGATCTCCGCGATGGGCCTGGACGCCGGCCATGAACACCTGACCCCGGAGGAGGTGGAGGCAGCGGTCGCGCAGCTCTCCGCCCGGGAGTGGTCGCCGCTGGGGGCGCTGGAGTCCGTGCAGGCGGTGCTCGACGCCATCTCCGTGGAGCGCGGCGACGAGGCGCAACCGGTGATGCCGCTGGCGACGATCTCGGTGACCGAGGACATGGCAACCGCCATGCGGATGCACGCCCTGGGGTGGCGCAGCGTCTACCACCACGAAATCCTGGCGCTGGGTCTGGCCCCGGAGGACCTCAAGACCATGCTCACCCAGCGTCTGCGCTGGGCGCAAGGCACCATCCAGGTGCTGCTGCGGGAGAACCCGCTGTCCAAGCGGGGCCTGAAGTGGACCCAGCGCCTGATGTACTTCGCCACCATGTGGAGCTACCTGTCCGGCTTCGCCGCGGTGGTCTACATCGCGGCGCCCATCATCTACCTCCTGTTCGGCGTCCTGCCCGTCACCAGTCTCAGCACGGACTTCTTTATCCGGTTCGTCCCCTTCATGATCGTCAACCAGGTGCTGTTCGCGGTGGCCGGTCGAGGGGCGAAGACCTGGCGGGGACAGCAGTACAGCCTGGCCTTGTTCCCCACCTGGATCAAGGCGTGCACCACGGCCGCGCGCAACGTGTGGTTCGGCCGCCCGCTCGGGTTCGCCGTCACCCCGAAGGTGAAGGAGGGCAACAGCCGGGACTGGCACCTGATCCGGCCCCAGCTGATCGCCATGGGCCTGCTCGCCGCGGCGGCGGTCGTCGGCTCCGTCCGCCTGGCGGTGGGGTTGAACGAGCCGCTCGGCACCCTCGTCAACGTCGCCTGGGTGGTGTTCGATCTCGTGGTGCTGAGCGTGCTGATCAAGGCGGTGCGCTACGAGGGGTTCGTCCCGGAGGAGGAACCCGCGCCGACCGAGGCTCACTGATGTCGCCTGGAACCCTGGGCAGGGCCGGGCCGCGCCGACAGGGTCTGCCCGGGGTCGGGCACCATGCGAGCCCTCCGGACCGACGCTCCGTGCTCATCGCTGCCGCTACGGCGGCCCTGGTGACCGCCTGCACCGAGAGGACCACGATCGAAACCTTTCCTCCCCATCACCGCACCCGCTCGCTGGAGCACGGCGTCTTCCTGCCCCACGGGCCACAGGACGGACCGGCCTTCAGCACCATGATCGGCGCAGCACCACAGTGGATGCTGCTGTTCCGGGACTGGACCCACGAAACCCCGCCGCTGGGCGACCTCGAGGCCGTGCGGGCCCAGGGGGCGACCCCCGTCCTCACCTGGGAACCCTGGTACGCCCCGGGCGCAGACACTGCACCCGCGAGCGCCTCCCGGCAACCGGCTTTCGCCCTGACCCGGTTGCTCGCCGGGGATCACGACCACCGCATCAGCACCTGGGCAGGAGCCCTGGCCTCGTGGGGCCACGAGGTCGTCCTGCGGTTCGCGCACGAGATGAACGGCGCCTGGTACCCGTGGGGGGCGGGCGTGCAGGGCAACACCGCCGATCAGTACGTCCGGGCCTGGCGCCACGTGCACGACCGGTTCGCCGCGGCCGGTGCCGCCAATGTCCGCTGGTGCTGGGCGCCCAACGTCCCGGCCCCCGGCGCCGGCACGGAGGGCGCGCAGCTCGCCGACTACTTTCCCGGCGCGGACGTGGTGGACGTCCTGGGCATCGACGGCTACAACTGGGGGCTCCCGAATCCTCCGCTGTCCTGGACTCCGCCCGCGGAGCTCTTCGGCCCCGGCCTCGAGGTCCTGCGCAGCCTGGGAACCCGGTTGCCGATCATGGTGACGGAGACGGCGTCGGCGGAGGGGCACGGGGCCGGGCACGCCAAGGCCGACTGGATCACCCAGCTCTTCGACTACCTGACCCGACAGGGGGACGTGCGCGGCGTCATCTGGTTCCAGGAGCGCAAGGAGCGCGACTGGAGGGTGAACTCCTCGTCTGCCGCCGAGACCGCCTATCGCCACGCTGTGGCGCAGCTGCGCTGAGACGCGCGGAGGGAAAACCCGCTCAGGCTCCCACGTAGGCCGCGAGGTGCTCGCCCGTGAGGGTGGAGCGGGCGGCGACGAGCTCGGCGGGGGTGCCCTCGAACACGATTCGGCCGCCGTCGTGGCCGGCACCGGGGCCGAGGTCGATGATCCGGTCCGCGTGGGCCATGACCGCCTGGTGGTGCTCGATGACGATCACCGACTTGCCGGAGTCGACCAGCCGGTCGAGCAGCCCGAGTAGCTGCTGCACGTCGGCGAGGTGCAGACCCGTGGTCGGCTCGTCGAGGACGTAGACGCCGCCCTTCTTGCCCAGGTGGGTGGCCAGCTTGAGCCGCTGGCGCTCGCCGCCGGAGAGCGTGGTGAGCGGCTGGCCGAGGCTGAGGTAGCCCAGTCCCACGTCGGCGAGCCGGTGCAGGATGGCGTGGGCGGCCGGGGTGCGGGCGTCGCCGGCGCCGAAGAACTCCTCGGCCTCCTGGACCGGCATCGCGAGCACGTCGGCGATGTTGCGCCCGCCCAGGTTGTACTCGAGGACCGCGGCCTGGAACCGCCTGCCCTCGCACTCTTCGCAGGTGGTGGCCACCCCGGCCATCACACCTAAGTCGGTGTAGATGACGCCCGCGCCGTTGCAGGCCGGGCAGGCGCCCTCCGAGTTGGCGCTGAACAGCGCCGGCTTCACCCCGTTGGCCTTGGCGAAGGCCTTGCGGATGGGGTCCAGCAGTCCCGTGTAGGTGGCCGGGTTGCTGCGGCGGGAGCCGCGGATGGCGCCCTGGTCGATCGAGATCACGTCCTCACGGCCGAGCACCGAGCCGGTGATCAGCGAGCTCTTGCCGGAGCCGGCCACCCCGGTCAGCACCGTGAGCACGCCGAGCGGGATGTCGACGTCGACGGACCGCAGGTTGTGGGTGTCGGCGCCGCGCACCTCCAGCACTCCGGAGGGGGTGCGCACGGAGGTCTTCAGGGCGGCGCGGTCGTCCAGGTGCCGGCCGGTGAGGGTGCCGCCGGCGCGCAGCCCCGCCACGGTGCCCTCGTAGCAGACGGTGCCGCCGGCCGTGCCGGCGCCGGGGCCGAGGTCGACCACGTGGTCGGCGATCGCGATGGTCTCCGGCTTGTGCTCCACGACCAGCACCGTGTTGCCCTTGTCCCGCAGCCGCAGCCGCAGCAGGAGGTTGTTCATGCGCTGGATGTCGTGCAGGTGCAGCCCGATGGTCGGCTCGTCGAAGACGTAGGTGACGTCGGTGAGCGAGGAGCCGAGGTGGCGGATCATCTTGGTGCGCTGGGACTCGCCGCCGGAGAGCGTGCCCGAGGACCGGTTGAGCGAGAGGTAGCCCAGCCCGATCTCCACGAAGGAGTCGAGGGTCTCGCCCAGCACGGTGAGCAGCGGCGCCACGGACGGCTCGTCCAGCTCCCGCACCCACGCGGCGAGGTCGCTGATCTGCATCGCGCAGGCCTCGGCGATGTTGATCCCCCGGATCGTTGAGGACCGGGCGGCCGCGCTGAGCCGGGTGCCGCCGCACTCGGGGCAGGCGGTGAACGTCACGGCCCGCTCCACGAAGGCGCGGATGTGCGGCTGCAGGGCGGCCACGTCCTTGGACAGGAAGGACTTCTGCATCCGGGGGATCAGGCCCTCGTAGGTGAGGTTGATGTTGTCGACCTTGATCTTGGTCGGCTCCTTGTGGAGCAGGTCGTGCAGCTCGGTCTCGGTGTAGTCGCGGATCGGCTTGTCCGGGTCGAGGAAGCCGGAGCCGCCGTAGATCCGGCCGTACCAGCCGTCCGCGCTGTAGCCGGGAATCGTGAGCGCGCCCTCGTTGAGGGACTTGGAGGCGTCGTAGAGCTGGGTGAGGTCGAAGTCGTTGACCTGACCCATGCCCTCGCAGCGCGGGCACATGCCGCCGGTGATGGAGAAGCTGCGCCGTTCCTTGACGGTCTTGCCGCCGCGCTCCATGGTCACCGCGCCCGCGCCGCTGATCGAGGCGACGTTGAAGGAGAACGCCTTCGCCGTGCCGATGTGCGGCTGCCCGAGCCGGCTGAAGAGGATCCGCAGCATCGCGTCCGCATCGGTGGCGGTGCCGACCGTGGAGCGGACGTTGGCGCCCATCCGCTCCTGGTCCACGATGATCGCGGTGGTGAGCCCGTCGAGGACGTCGACGTCGGGCCGGGCCTGCGTGGGCATGAAGCCCTGCACGAAGGTGCCGTAGGTCTCGTTGATCAGCCGCTGCGACTCCGCGGCGATCGTGCCGAACACCAGCGAGCTCTTGCCGGACCCGGAGATCCCGGTGAACACCGTCAGCCGGCGCTTGGGGAGCTCCACGCTGATGTCCCGGAGGTTGTTCTCGCGGGCGCCCTGGACGCGGATCAGGTCGTGGCTGTCCGCCACGTGCGGCGCGGGGGACTGCGGGTCCTGTTTCGGGGGTGTGCTCATCGTGTCTCCATCCCTGGGGGCGCCGTCATCAGGACTCCCGACGACGCCGCCCGGTTCGATTCGACCGGTTCCGAGCTTACGTCCGGCCCGCCCACCGCTCGAGGATTCAGCGCAGCCGACAGCAGAGCCGCTCAGGGCGGAGCCGCGCACAGCAGAAACGGGTTCCGCTCCGATTCGCCCGGGTCCACGCTGGGCCCATGAACACCACCACCGCACCACCCCGGACTCCGATCGACGACGAGCTCGCCTCCCGGCTGCTGGAGCAGCGCATCATCGTGCTGGGCGCCGAGCTGGACCAGGCCACCGGCAACCGGCTGTGCACGCAGCTGCTGCTGCTCTCCGCCCAGGACCCGCGGCGGGACATCAGCCTCTGGATCAACTCCCCGGGCGGCTCCGTTCCGGCCATGCTCGCGATCATGGACGTCATGCGGATCATCCCCAACGACGTGTCCACCCTCGCCATGGGGCTGGCCTGCAGCGCCGGGCAGTTCCTGCTCTCGGCCGGCACCCCGGGCAAGCGCAGCGCCCTGCCGCACGCCCGGATCCTGCTGCACCAGGGCTCGGCCGGGATCGGCGGCACCGCCGTGGACATCGCCATCCAGGCCGAGGACCTGCGCCACACCCGGGACACCGTGCTCGGGCTCATTGCCGAGCACACCGGGCAGCCGCTCGAGCGGATCGTGGCCGACTCCCAGCGGGACCGCTGGTTCACCGCCGAGGAGGCCCTCGCCTACGGGTTCGTGGACCGGGTCATCGCCGGGCTCGACGACGTACGGCCCCGCTCCGCCACCACCGCCGCGGCGGGGGTGGGGTCGTGAGCAGCTACCCGGTGCCCTACGTCGTCGAACGCACCCCGAACGGCGAGCGCAGCATGGACGTCTTCAGCCGGCTGCTGGCGGAGCGGATCGTCTACCTCGGCACCGAGATCGACGACGGGGTCGCCAACGTCCTGATCGCCCAGCTGCTCTACCTGGACTCCTACGGCTCGGATCAGCCGATCGGCTTCTACGTCAACTCCCCGGGCGGTTCCACCACGGCGATGCTCGCCGTCTACGACGCCATGCAGCACGTGGCCGCGCCCGTGGAGACCACCTGCGTGGGCCAGGCGGCCTCGGCCGCGGCGGTGCTGCTGGCGGCCGGCGCCCCGGGGCGCCGCTCGGTGCTGCCCCACGCCCGGGTGGTGCTGCACCAGCCGGCCGCGCAGGGCCAGGGCACCATCCCGGACCTCATCCTCGAGGCCGAGGAGATCGCCCGCACCCGGGAGCAGCTGGAGCAGGTGCTCGCCCGGCACACCGGGCGCACCCCGGAGCAGATTCGCGAGGACACGGACCGGGACCTCGTGCTCACCGCCGAGGAGGCGGTGCGCTACGGGGTGGCCGACCGGGTCGTGACCCCGCGGGAGGTCCGGGTTCGGTGAACCGGGCGGGACCAGGGGAGGGCGCTCAGACGGCCAGGGCCACCGGCCCGGCCAGGCAGACCGGCCCGCCCGGGACGGCCCGGGCGGCCGGGGCGCTGTCGAGCAGCACCCCGGTGGTCCCCTCGGTGAGATCGACGAGGTTCAGTCCCAGGGCACCGACCACCGCGGCGATGATCTCCGAGGAGGGGTCCTTCACCCCGCGCTCGATCTCGGAGAGGTACTGCGTGGAGACCCCGGAGACGCGGGCCACCTGCGCCAGCGTCAGCCCCTGCGCCAGGCGGTGGCGGCGCAGGAACATCCCCAGCACGGACCGCCACAGCGGGTCCACGGGCGCTCGCGGCGCGGCACGCTCCCGCGGCGCGGGTGCCGGAAGGTGGGCCGGCGACGAGGCGGATGTGGGGCGGATCACGTCCTTCATGGACCCATGCTAGGTCCGTACGGGCGCCGACGGGCGGGTCGTCTGCTGTGAGCGGAGCACGGTGTCCTGTCCACGCGGCGGGCGCGGTGGGATACTGCTCACATGGATTCGCCGCAGGTGGGCGACCACCTCCACGAGGGCACGGAGGCGCTCGAGCACGGCGACTGGGTCGGCGCGCGCCTGGCCTTCGAGCACGTCCTGGACGGCGGCGGATCCCCCGGCGAGGCGGTGGCCGCCGAAGGCCTGGGTCTCGCCCTGTGGTTCGAGGGCCAGGTGGCGCAGGGCATCGCGTGCCGCGAACGGGCCGTCAGCGGATACATCACGCAGCGCCGGTTCGGCGACGCCGCCCGGGTGGCGGTCTGGGTGTCCGAGCAGCACCAGCTGTCCGGGCGGCCGTCCGCGGCGCGGGGCTGGCTGGCCCGGGCCGAGCGGATCATCGACGGCACCCCCATGAGCGAGGGGCACGGGTGGGTGGCGGTCGGGCGGGCCCAGCAGGCCGCGTCCGTCGAGGAGCAGGCGGCCCAGGCGGAGCAGGCCCACCGCATCGGCCGGGAGACCGGCGCCGAGGACCTCGAGATCCTCGCGCTGAGCCTGCTCGGCCAGGCGGAGCTCACCGCCGGCCACCGGGAGCCGGGCCTGCGCCTGCTCGAGGAGGCCATGGTCGCGGCCACGGCCGGCAGGATCCGCAACATCCACACCATGGGCTCGGCCTACTGCCACCTGGTCATGGCCTGCGCCGAGGCGGAGGAGTGGGAGCGGGCCAGGGAGTGGTGCGAGCACGTCGAGAACTTCGCGCAGACCCACCGGGCGGCGCCCCTGCTGGGGGTCTGCCGGACCGTGCACGCCGACGTGCTGGTCGCCACGGGTCACTGGACCGAGGCCGAGGAGGCGCTGGAGTCCGCCCTCGCCTCCCACGCCCGGGCGATCCCGGAGCTCAGCGTCCCGGCGCTCGCCACCCTGGCCGAGCTGCGGATCCACCAGGGCCGCCTGCGCGAGGCGGAGCAGCTGCTGTCCGGACGGGAGGAGCACCCGTCCTCATTGCGCGCCCTGGCCCTGCTCCACGTCGCCGAGGGGCGACCGCGGGTGGCGGTCTCCCTGCTCGAGCGCGGGCTGTCCGAGACGGAGGGGCACGCGGTGCGCACCACGCAGCTGCTGGCCGCCCTCGTCGACGCCACCCTGGCAGCCGGGGACCTCGGGGCCGCCGAGGCCGCCACCGCGAACCTGCACCGCATCGCCGGGGAGTCCGGGATGCGGCTCGGCTCGGCCCGCGCCGATCTCGCCGCGGCCCGGGTCGCCCTGGCCACCGGCGACCGGGCGGCGGCCGCCGAGCACGCCCGACGAGCACTGCGCGCCTTCGGTGCGCTGGCGATGCCGCTGGACGCCGGGGCGGCCCGGCTCGAACTCGCCCGGTCGATCATGGCCGCATCGCCCGACCTGGCGCGGGAGGAGGTGCTGGCCGCCCAGACCGTCTTCCGCGACCTGGGGGCGTCCCGGGAGCTGGACGCCGCGGCCCGGCTCCTGCGCGAGCTCGGGGGCGGTACGGGCCCCCGGCCGCGGAACGGGGGAGAACTGACCTCGCGCGAGCACGAGGTGCTGGACCTGATCGCCCTCGGAATGTCCAACGCGCGGATCGCGAGAGCCCTGAGCATCAGCGAGAAGACCGCCGGACACCACGTGAGCAGGATCCTGATGAAACTCGGTGTCCACAACCGCGCCGAGGCGGCCGCGCACGCGGTGAACAGGGGACAGGCGTAAGCGGGCAGGAGCACAGGGACAGGCGAAGGGGAGGGATAGGGAACGAATAGGGAGTTCTCCCGATGTTCCGACCTGTCGATCGGCGGATGCTGGAACGCATGACACAGCTTCACAACACCCCAGCAGCAGACCTCGACCCGAGGCGCCCGTTCCCTCGACCAGGAGACCCCGTCATGAGCCAGACCATCAGCCCCCGGATCGCGGACCACGAGCTCGAGGCCAAGCACCGCGCCATCTGGGCCTCGGGCGACTACCCGACCATGGTGGAGACGTTCCTGCTCCCGCTGGGCCCGCGCCTGGTCGGGGCGGCCGGCATCACCGCCGGCCAGCGCGTCCTCGACGTCGGCGCCGGCAACGGCAACGCCTCCCTCGCCGCGGCCACCACGGGCGCCCGCGTCACCGCCGGCGACCTCACCCCCGAGCTGCTCGACGACGGCAGGCGGCGCGCCGCGGCCGCCGGACTCGACCTGGAGTGGGTCGAAGCCGACGCCGAGCACCTACCGTTCGAGGACGCCTCCTACGACGTGGTGATGTCCTCGATCGGCGCCATGTTCGCCCCCCACCACCAGCAGACGGCCGACGAGCTGGTGCGCGTGACCCGCCCCGGCGGGACCCTCGCCCTCCTGAGCTGGACACCCGCAGGACTGGTGGGCGAGCTGTTCCGCACGATGAAGCCCTTCGCCCCCACCCCGCCGCCGGGCGTGCAGCCCCCGCCGCTGTGGGGGAGCGAGGAGCACCTGCGGGGGCTCTTCGGCGGACGGGTGGACTTCCACACAGTGGGCCGGGACGTCCTCGAGGTCACCGCGTTCGAGCGGCCCCGCGACTTCGGCGAGCACTTCAAGGCCAACTACGGCCCCACCATCGCCGTGCGGAAGAACGCCGAGCGCGAGGGGCGTGCCGCGGAGTTCGACGCGGCGCTCGACCAGCTCTGCGACGAGTGGAACCGGGGCACCGCCGACCAGGCACGGTTCGAGATCGAGTACCTGGTGGCGGTCGGCACCCGGCCGCGATCTTGACTGGCAACCAATAGGTTGCCTACTCTGGGGGCGTGGACATCGTGTTCCAGGCCCTGGCCCATCCCGCGCGCCGGATCCTCCTCGAGGAGCTCGCCGCGCGGGATGACCAGAGCCTCTTCGAGCTCACCGTGCGGCTCATCAACGACCACGGCCTGGCCATGACCCGGCAGGCCGTGACCAAGCACCTGGCCGTGCTGCGCGAGGCCGGCCTGGTGACCTCCACCGTCCAGGGGCGCACCACGGTGCACCACCTGGACACCTCCCCGCTCACCGACGCGCGGCAGTGGATGGACTCCCTGCCGCCCCCGCCGAAGGACACGCCGTGATCATCACCTACGCCTCCGTCTTCGTGGACGACCAGCAGAAAGCCCTGGAGTTCTACACCGACAAGCTCGGCTTCCAGCTCAAGGTCGACGTGCCGACCGGTCCCTACCGGTGGCTGACGGTCGTCTCGCCGCAGGCCCCGGACGGGGTGCAGCTGCTGCTCGAGCCCTCCGAGCACCCGGCCGTCCACCCGTTCAAGGACGCACTGGTGGCCGACGGCATCCCGTTCAACAGCTTCGGGGTCGAGGACGTGCACGCCGAGTACGAGCGGCTCACCGCCCTGGGCGTGCGCTTCGTGCAGGAGCCGACCGCGATGGGCCCGGTCACCACCGCAGTGCTCGACGACACCTGCGGCAACCTCATCCAGATCGCCCACCTGAACGACCCGGAAACCGCTGGGCAGTGAGCGAGGTTTGTGACTCGACCGTCCTTGGGGACGGAAGCTTGTCCCACAGGTTCGAGGCGAATCGATAGCGCTGTAGTCAGGCCCTGGTGAGTGGACGTCTTTGACGGCGACGCAGGCGCGGCGCCGGATGCGGGGCGAGTTCATCGCGTCCCTCGCCTCTCGGTGCTGTCCGGCCACAGTGCAGGCGACGGAAGCGATCCTCCCCACGCTGGTGAAGAGGATGTCATGAGCCACGATCCCGATCTGCCCCGCTGATCCATGTGGAGGTCAACGCAGATGAGTTGGAGGAACTGCGTGCCTTCGCCACCGAGATCGACGCGGACCTGGGTTGCCGGGCGACACCGCGGCGGAAGGCCGAAGGCTGGGTCGTGGACGCCTACTCGCCGGAGGACCGTCTCGAGACCGCGCGGGGCGCCCGCCTCGCCGGCCGGGTGCAGCTTCGAGGGGGCCGAGACCACGCACTGGATGCCGTGGGCGTCCAAGGCTCTGGCCAGCCCGAAGCCGGTCCGGCCGGCCTGGTAGGCCACCGACACCGGACCGGGCAGGTCCTGGAACCAGGACCAGATGTGGCCAGGATCGGGGGTCGGCAACCCTCCAATCTGTGTGAGTGGGGCCCAGGCTTGCAATCCTCGGTCACCAGCTGCCTCTAATGACCCGTGGCAAGCCGGAGACCGGCTGCCAGACGTCTCGTGCGCTGTCGGCGGTCTGGATCGCCGGCCGATCGTCGTGCGCAACCGGGTTCGACGCCGGGTCCTACACCGGCTGGTGCTGGACCTGATGCTCGTAGGCCTTGACAGGACAGGCACCCTAGTCGAAATTGACAGCACGGGCTCGACAGCACGCGCCTCATGTTCCCGCGCACACGCCATGACCGACGCCACGTCAGCCATGGTTAATGGTCAACGGCTTGCCATCGATGAACTCCCGGTCACGGGTGCCGACCACGTGGAAGTCCGGTGTCTGGGACTCCGGCATGCGGCGCTGACGTGGTTGCGCAGCCGGTGATAGCTGCCGCGGAAGAGCCCGCCGTTCCAGACGATGAGCAGGGTCGCTGTGGACAAATCGTTGTAGGTGCCGTCCAAGGACAGCTGGTTGCCCTGGCAACCGGATATGAGGACCACGCACGCCCCGATGCTGTCGGGATCAGTGGCCGGCCCCTCGCTCACCGGTGCGTACATCTCACGGCGATTGGTGAAGTCACGTTGGGCCACCGCCGGGGGCATGGCGCGAGTGCGTGCGCCAATGGCGCTGGGGACAGCAGAGCCGCCGCTGGTGCGGTGGCGCCGGATGGCTGCGGCGGTCCGATCCTTGTCACCGTTCCGGAGTGGCCACTGTCGGAGACCACTGCGATCCGGACTCCTTCGCCGAATGCGGTGTGAGCGGCGTACAGTTCGTCGTCCAGGGACATGCCGTGCCTGACCGTGACGATGATTATCCAGGTCGGTGGAGGCTTTCCTGGGTCTCGGGCCTTAGTGCCGTACAAGCCACAGGCCAAGCCGCGGGTTCCCCTTGTGTATTCGGGTTGTGAACTTCAGCCGCCACCACCAAGAGCAACGCCAACGCGTGCTGCTTGTTGAGCGGCGACGGCGCTAGCTCCTTGGCGCTCCACCATCAGTTCTGGCTCAGAAGCTGTGGCTATGTCTCGCAGAGGGCCAAAGGCGAGCACCCGTTCCGGCGGTCACCGCTGGAGGCGAGGACGGTCTTCTCCTCCGCGTTGGGCGGGGGTGACTGGCTTCATAAACGCATGAAGATGCACGGACCCCTACCGGTGGGCCGGTTCGTCCCGGCACAGTAGCGCCATGACATCGGGGATGGCCTGTGCGGTGAGTGGGTGCGGTCAGGAGGCCGTGACCGTCCTTCCGGCGGTGGCCTGGACGGCGGCGACCTTTCCGGAACTGACCACGGCACCGCTGCATCACTACTGCCCTCTCCACGAGCCGGTGATCAGTGACCGCTACGCGGCCGCGGTGGACTGGACGGTGTGCCGGGACAGCGCCGAAGGTCACCACCTGGACCCGCAGACCCTCCAGCAGATCTGCGCGCACCTGAAGGCGATGAGGACCCCGAAGGCCCAGGCGGTGCACACCGCCCTCCTCCGCCTCACCGGGACCCCCTGAGTCCGGGCATCCTTGCCGCGGATCGGCGCAGGCGCCTTCTGGTCCCGGCACGCTGGTCCGGGCGCTTCCTTCTCGCCCCCGGGCACACCACGTCCTCCGGCACGGCGGCCAGGTCCTGGCCGCGATGGGCATTCAGCGACCACCGTGGACTGGCTGATTGTTCGGAAGCGGCCGGGGCGAGTCCGAGTGGCGCACGCACCTGGGGATGTCGCGGGCCCTGGTGGGGTCGTGGGTGTGCGCTCACGCGCCGGCGCGGTGGGCGAGGTGCTCGAGAACGCGCCGGGTCTTGGTCTCCTGACGGCTGAAGGGGTTCAGCCCGCGGGCGGCTGCGGCGGTCGAGAAAGCGATCAGGCGCTCCAGTGGATCCTCCTTACTTCCTGCTTCGAGCTGGATCGACAGCTCAAGGAAGTCCAACCCCTCGAGGGTCCATCGCTCCACCATCGTGATGAACTTCCCGACCTCCACGTCCTTCCACCGGGTGGCCTCGATGGGCCCCAGCGGAGTGAGCGCGTCCAGGACCACACGACGATCGGCGCAGGCGGCCAGGAACTGCTGGTGGTGCTCGCTGAATACCTCCCGGGGCGCAAAACCGCCCCGGAGACTGTCTCGGGGTGCGTGCCCTGGTGCCAGGCGCTCGGGGTCGATGTCGACCTTCAGGGAGGCGGCCAGGGACCGTCGTGTCCCCGCCCAGTCCTCCTCGATGCGGTACTCGTAGCCGTCGATCTCCTCGTCTGCCGAGTGCGCCCGGTCCCAGGGGTGGGGCAGTTGCGTGCGGCGTGCCGGGCGCAGTTTCACCGTGGCGTCGGCTTCCCAGCTGCCGTTCTTCTTCTCGTCCAGGCGGACCCGGAAGATCTGCCCGGTCCCCAGCATCGGCAGGTGCTGGGGCAGGCCGGGGGTGAGGTCCTCGAGGAACCAGATCCGCCGGGCCCGGCCGTCAGGAAGCTCCAGGTCCTGCACGGCCTTGTCGACGGTGCCCGGGGGAGACTCAGCAGGATCGCCGCCGACGGTGATCTTGATCTCGATCGGGTGTTCCAGGGGCATGGTCGGCTCCTTCGGTGCTGCGGGCCCCGGGGCGCGGATGGCTCCCGGATCGCTGGGGTGAGTACTGCTGCGTGACGCCCGCCTGGTGCTTGCTCGGTGGGAGCGACCCTCAGCCAATCTGCAAGTGGGATGGCTTCGGAGAACCTGTGGGAGGGGGCAGCAGCGGACTGTAGCGGGTCGGTGAGGAAACGGGAGTGGGACAGCTTCCCAGCTGTCCCGGCCCGCAGCGCTCCCTGATCGTGCGGCCGGTGGCCCATCATCCCCCCGGACGCGGGTGCGGCCGCGGGACGCGGTGACGGAAATACTCCGCGACCATCCGGTGTTACGCCAGGTCACGCCAGGATGGGTCCGGTGCGCCGACGGGTCAATAGCGGCCGGGATCATGACATGTCCGGCCCGGGCTGGAAGGCACTGCGGTGACGCCCTGCCGGCAAGCTCGCCGTGACAGCGAGCAGAAGCAGTGGCAGCAGCGTGGCTACGGTGCGGTCGTAGCGCAGCCCGAGACGCTTGAAGCGCAGGAGCCAGGAGATGGTGCGCCCCACGACCCAACGGTGTCGGCCCAGGTGTGTCTTGGCCTCGATCCCGCGCCGGGAGATCCGGACCTTGGTGCCCTGCCGGTGCAGGTAACGCCGGCACCTCGGGTAGTCGTAGCCCATGTCCGTGTGCAGCTTCTCCGGCCTGCGACGGGGTCGCCCTGGGCGCCCTCGACGGCCACGGAGTGCCGGGGTGTGGTCTCCAGCAACGGCTCGAAGAGCTTGTTGTCGTGGACGTTCGCCGCGGAAGCCAGTACGTGCAAAGTAAGGTCGGCCGCGTCGGTGAGCAGGTGGTACTTCGTGCCCGGTTTCCCGCGCTCGGTCGGGTTCGGGCCGGTCAGCTCACCCCCCCCTTTGGACTGTACGGACACCGCGTCGATGCTGGCCCGCGCTCAGTCGAGAATCTTGTTCTCGAAGAGTTCTTCGAGTACGACCCGGTGGAGCTTCTCCCAGACTTCGGCATCCTGCAACTCACGCAGCCGGCGCCAGGCGGTGTGCCCGGATCCGCAACCCAGGGCCGGGGGCAGATCCCTCCACCGGCACCCGGTGTGGAGCACGAACAGGATGCCCTCCAGGGCGGCACGATCATCGATCCGGGGCCGGTCCCCTGGCCCGCGAGGCGGTGGCTGGGGTGGGATCAGCGGGGCGATCAGCTCCCAGAAACGGTCATCGGCCATCTACGACTGCTTCCTCCTCATGAAGGCACTGTGCACCACCTGGAGGAGAGTCAGCAACGAAGGATCAGGTTTTGAGGCCAGGTCTGAAGGCATTGTGTACCGAACGCACCGAAAAGCGCCCCGGCTTTGAGGCCCGGGGCGCTTTCGAGAAGGGAGTTGTCTTGCGGGAACAGCACGTCCACGTGTATCTGCTGATGTTCGCATTCATTTGCTAGTTCCAGGGCAGCACCAACTGAGGTGACACATCCGTGCTTGACCATTCCGACCACGTGCCGTTGATGACGATGCGGAACTGTACCGTGTGGTAGAAGTCGCCCCTGTTGTCGTCATCCCAATCCACCGTGTTAAGAGTAGTTGAGAATCGCGTGTTAGAATCCTTCGTTGAAAGCCTCCAATTGGGATACGCATTTGTGGCGGGGTCATATCTCCATCCGCCAATTTTGTCGTCTTCCCAATGAGGGTGCCACCCTCCGTCCGCTTCCCAGGCTTGAAATCTTACTTGCACTTTGGTGTCGGCATTCTTGCACTTGACGTATGCGTGAAGAGTGATTGTCTGCTTATGCGCTGCGCTGGGCGTGGAATCGTATGGCTTGTAACTGGTCAGGGTGCAATTGTACTTCGTCACCGCAGCCTCTGCCGGCGCAACGGCTAATGCTGGAAAAATTAAGGCCCCCAAGCACAAGACTGCCGCTGATATTTGGCTGCGCCGGCCATGACGATGGTGATCTGTATTTTCCATTGTGGTCACTGATGTGTTTTTCATTGTGAGTCCTGATGTGTGCAAATGCTGGAGCCGATGTAAATTTCACTTCGGCGGTGGTGCGACGCCAACAAATTCACGGTGGCGTCGGGAAGTGCCCCTTGCTATGCGACGTGGGGACACATGACCGGCCGCGACATCCCGCTCCCAGACGCGAACCGCCTACTCGCATCGGACCTTTGGGTGGAGGCGTCACCGTAACCGATTGGTCTGCTCCAGGAAGGTCATGTAGGGCGATATTAACGAATACTGAAATGCGTGTGGTGAAAAGTTGCTATTTCACCGGTTTCGCCACCGAGAATGTAGAGCACTCACGCTCAATCGGACGAATGGTGCTGGGGCTCAGATGGTTGCCCGGCCGCGCCCGAGAACCGGCCGGGCAACCGCCCTTATGTCACTAGCAGTAGTAGTAGTAGGTCGCCCAGTAGCCCGGGACCCAGTAGGCATAGCCGTAGTTGTCATAGGTCCAGTAGCCTGCGACCCAGTAATTGTAATAGCAGACGCCGCTGGTTTGGCTGAGCGTGGAAGATACCTTGGTTTCGCTTTGGACGCCACTGCTCGCCAGAGCAGGAGTGGCCAGCGAACCGCCCACGAGGGCGGTCGCGATAGTTGCACCGGCGAGAGTCTTGCGCATGATGTTCATCATATCTCCTGAAAAATGGCATGCATGATAAATGCAAAAAACATGCACGCAAGGGATGAAATTCCGAGACCTCTGAGACAGGTCTCACCATTGAATAGTGGCTAGCATTATCATGAATGCGCAGTTGCGCTATCTCAATGGTTGAGTGGAGAAAACAGTATTATTGTTTCTGGTCGATGATGGCCGTCTTGCCTCCCTTGTTCGATGTATGGGTGGTGCTCGTGAGGGGAACTCCTGTACGCATGACGGCAGCATGGCCGAGATGTTTCGAGGCTGTAATGGACCCGTTGTGTCGGTGAGTTTCTTCACTGGCGACCTGACGGGGCACTGTAAGGGTTATTTTCAGCACCAAAAAGCATGGGTTAATTGAGCCTTGTTCGAGCTGAAATCTACCGAATTTGCCGACCTCATGTCGAAGCCTTATAAAGGCAATCATGGTCTTCAGTGGAGGGGATTTCATCCACCCGCAGATTGAGTTCTCGGGTACATCGACGGGTGTACGCTCTTAGGCATAGCCTGTCAGCTCAGGGTCGAGATCTCCGGTCGACCGATCCGCCGGCGGCAGGGTTGCCGGGAACATCCAGACGCGCGGAAGCCGTAGGTCGTGGACCGTTGCGCCCTGTCACCAGACGTGTTAAATCAGTTCCCGGTGCTTGCACCTGCCGAGCGATCTGCGTGGGGTCAGCGTCCCGTCAACGAAGCCGACATATCCATCACTCCGTCCGGTATCCACCTCTATTCCTCCGTCTCGCACAGCAGGCCGTATCTACCTCATAGGGGCCGGAAAGTGACTCCCCAGCCAAGGGGTATGAGGCGTCTTGTCGGGGAAAGATTCGATCGTCGTCGCGCCCGGGAGTGATGGGGGGAGGGCCAGTTCCCCGTCCGCCCTGCCCCTAGTTGTAAGAGGGCGTGACGTTATTGACTCGGGCCGGGACGCGTGAGGCCGGGGGCTGATCACCACAAGCGGTATGGGGCCGATGGTAATTGAAGTGGTTCACCCACACCCCGATCGCCTCCTGGCGGGCCTGCTCACTGGCGTAGGGACGGACGTAGAGCACCTCGTCGGCCAGCAGCCGGTTGAACCTCTCGACCTTCCCGTTGTGCCGGGGCGTGTAGGGGCGGATCCGCTGATGCCGGCCGGCGAGGGCTTCCACGGTGCGGGTAAAGTCCCGGGCCTTGTAGTTGGCGCCATTGTCCGTGACCACCCGGTGCAGCCGAGTGATGCCGTGGGCGGCGAAGAACGCCCGCGCCCGGCAGAAGAACCCGATCGTGGTGGTGGCCTTCTCGTCGGCGAGGGCCTCGGTGTAGGCCAACCTCGAGAAGCCGTCCACGGCCGAGTGCAGGTAGGTGTAGCCCACCTTCGCCCCGGGCCCGCGCTTGGCCGCCTTGGCAGCGTGGGACCCGCGGCCGTGGGCCCGCCACCCGCCACCGTCGGGGATCCGCCCGACCTTCTTCACATCCAGGTGAACCATGTGCCCGGGCCAGGCGGCACGGATCCGCTGCGGCGGGCGCCTGAGGTCGTCACCGTCCGGGGTGAGGTCGCACAGCCGAGAGATCCCCAGGCGGGCCAGCCACCGGCCCACGGTGCGCAGGTGCAGCTTGTGCCCGAGCTCGAGCAGGTGGCGGTGGATGCGCCTGGCCGACCATTTCCGTTCCCGCCGCAGGGATTCGATGAGCTCCACGACCGCCGCCGGAGTGCGGTTCCGGCTGCGGTGCGGAGTTGAGGGGCGGTCGGCCAGTCCTGCCTCGCCGGCGGAGAGGTAGCGAGCCACCCAGGTCGCCACCGTGGGCCTGGAGACCCGAAACTCGGCGGCCACATGGGCTTTGGGGATTCCGTCGTCGAGGTGGCGGCGGACCATGCGCAGCCGGCCGGGCGGGGTCAATGGTGCGTTAATGTGGGGCATGAACGGGCTCTCTCGTGCGGGCGGACGGTGTAGGAACTTCCATCCTGTGGCGAGGAGCCCGTTCCTCATCTCACCGACGCACCCGCGCCAAGAACCTCATGCCCCACAACATCTAGTGCTACCAGTCGAAGAAGACTGTCCGGATCAACTATTGCCGGCGCGAATCGTGGTGGCTGACACCGAAGGGGAAGTCGTCGGCCGCACCTCGAGCGACCAGACAGGCACATTCGAACTGGCACTGCCTCCGGGAAATTACCAGATCCAAGCCTCGAACATGGAGGGCGCCCCGTTGCCAGACGCTGAACAGGTAACGGTCAACGTGTGCCGGGGCAAGTTCACGCGGGTGACGATCAAGTTCGACTCCGGCGTCCGCTGACCAGACCGACCACACGTTCCGAATCAACTGCTGATCACCGTTGTGCGCACTCTGGACATGCCTCCGACGGCCCCGGGACTGCCCCGACTTCCGTTGACTCTCTGACCTGCCCCATGGCTTGGTTACCCAGGACCTCCCGGTGGTTGTTGTCAATGCCGTCTGAATATTGGAGTGGTTGCACGGGAGTGCGCACGAGGAATGACAGTGCCATGACCGCAGTGTGTTGGAGTTGCTGGTGGCCTGGTACCGCCTGCGGCCGATGAACCCCGGGAACACGACGACGGGCGAGCACGGGCGGCATCGACCCTGCGGCGAGACATCCCCCCACCACAGCACCCCTGTCGACCGTCGCGGACGGCGGCTACTGAATCAACTTGTTCTTCTGGCCCGCCACCTGACTGAGCACGTCACTGGCCTTGCGGTCGATGAACCCGGTCATGAGTTGCTGGGCCGCCCCGAACACGACTGCCCACGCGAGGATCTGCGCAGTACTGTCCAGATTGCTGAGTCCGGGAATGAACTCGCCGCGCATCAGCAGCAGACCGAGGACCGCGGTCAGGGCGCCCATGGGAAGCTTCAGGATGGACAGGGCGACCGGCAGCCCGATTCTCGTGCTGCGACCGTTCAGGTGGCGTAGACCGGTAGCACCGGAGACCGCACCGGACAGGAGCCCGATGAACTGGACGAGGACAATGTCGACTCGATTCGGTGTGGAGCCTGTAGGGCAGACGTCGCCACCTACCGGCTGGAAGCACAGCGGCACATGCGTCGGTTCGAACCATCCCCAGAGCGCCAAGGCGGCGGCCGCGAAGGTGAGGACCACCGCGGTGGCATACAGAACGGCGCAGAAGGTCTGCACGCGCGCCACCTCTCGGCGTGCTTCCAAACTCGCCACCCACACCGCGCGGATGAGCTCTTCCTTGACGCACGCATCCAGCTTGCCTTGTGCCGCCACCTCAGCGAGTTCCTCGACGCGTGTTCGCCGGGGGTCGTTCTTGCGCAGATGGAACTGTACGTGCGCCAGGATGTGGCTCATCTGCCCGCCAAGGTACTCCTCTGGTGCGCGCCGCAGCAGCCCGACCTCGGCAGCATCGAGATTGCTCGTGACGCGTTCCATGGTCGAGACGTTGCGGACAGGGCGCCACCGGGACAGCCTTTGCGCCGCCTCGGTGGCTTCCTTCAGATGATCCTCGATGGCACCATCCACGTAGGAGGGCGATGGCGAGCCGGCTCCATGGTGGCCCTCACGGAACCAGTCGAGCAGTGTTGCGAGTTCCGCCCCCCGTGTCAGGGCCTCCTCACGCCACGGGCGGTTAGTCACCTGACTGAAGGGGAACGGCGGCCTGCTGACTCTTGGGTTCTGTCGGTTGTCTTTGGTCTGATGCCCCTCGGGCGAAGGGACGCCTCCAGCTCCAGGGGTGGAGGGCTTTTCCTCTTCGTTCCCAACGCTTGTGCTCACCGGTTGCTCCTTCCACGTCGTCAGGCACTGGACGATCGCATCGCTGGTCTTGCACGCCTGACACCACGGCCCCCTGCACGGCTCCGCCGGCATCCACCGGTGTCGTGAACTCCCAGAACCCGGCATGCCGCTTTGCAGCGCACTCTAGGTACGCAGGCATGACCGGTCCGTTACTGGTAGCCCGAAGGACTGCCCGTGATGACACATGGTGACGGGCTGTTACCGCGGGGTGATGTCACCGCAACGATCCAGGCCCTCGGCTACACAGAGAGACGACCCCTTGATCCCGCGCGTCGGCCAGGACGACGCTGGAGATTCGCGGTTCTCGCCCGCCGGGGCAGTGGGCGAACACAACAGCGTGATCGGGGCATCATGATCACCGTTCGGTTCCAGTACATCACCGGCATCAAGCAACCCCTCTTCCGCAACGCACGGTTGTGCGGCAGCTGGAACGCCTGGGCCGAGATCCCGATGCGGGAGATCGTCACCGAGGATCCGGACCCGCACCTCGTCAGACCGGAGCGGACCGCCGTCATACCGGCGAACGGAGAGCACGTCACGGCACGGTACCGGATGACCGTGAGCCGATACCTGGGGGCGCAGAAGTACTATCAGGACGGCAACGAGGGCATTCGCTTCGCCGTCTGGGCACCTCACGCCCAGTCGGTCGACGTCGTCTTCGGGCTTCGGGACAACGGCTACATCGACGACGACGGGCGGGGCATCGACCCGGATCGGCCCATCATCGCGCTCCACGAGACCACTGGTGGCGTCTGGGCCAGCGCCGCCCAGCCGGATTTCTCAACCTACGTCGGACTGCCGTACATGTACCGCCTCCGCACCGCTCAAGGGGCCGTCAAGTACCGCACCGACATCCACTCCCGGTGGCAGATCGGGCGGGGCGACATCAACCCTGAGCATGCTGCGTGGGACGGTGATCCCCACACCCTCGACGGCGGGGTCAGTTGCAGTGTCGTGATCGACCAGGACCTGGTCCGCGAGGAGTTCGAGCCGACCACCGACCCGCCCCGGCAGCTCGCCGACGAAGAGTTCTGGGCCTCGGAGTTCACGCAGGAGAGGCCGGTGTCGACCCGGCTCACGGAGCTGGTCATCTACGAGCTGCACATCGGATCGTGGGGATACGGCCGGACGGGGCCTGGGAATCTGCAGGACGCCATGGATCTCATCCCTTACTTGGTATGCCTGGGGGTCAATGCGGTGGAGCTGATGCCGGTGTCCGAGACCGGCGGGGTCTACAGCTGGGGCTATGGGGACACGCACCACTTCGTCATCGAGTCCAGTGCGGGCGGACGGGACAAGTACAAGCACTTCGTCCGGGAGTGCCACCGCAACGGGATCGCCGTCATCCAGGACGTCGTCTACAACCACTTCGACAACCAGGCGGAACGCGCTCAGTGGCAGTACGACTCCGACCGGCCCGAGCAGAACATCTACTACTGGTACGAGGGAGACTCCACGTCCTATCCGACTCCGGAGGGTGGATACTTCGAGAACGGCTCCTCCGGGGCGGCGCCCCGATACTGGGAGGAGAACGTCCGTCAGCTGTTCACCAGCAGCGCCGCGGAATTCGCCGAGGAGTTCCACGTCGACGGGTTTCGCGTGGACCTCACCGAGGCGATCCACGGCCGCAACGAGCTCAATGGCACCGACATAGCGGTGGGCCGAGCGAACCTCTACGGGCAGAAGCTGCTGCGTGAGTGGAGCCGCACTCTGCACCTCGTCTGCCCCACCACCCTGCGCATTGCTGAGGACCATTCGGGGTGGTGGAGGGTCACCGAGCCCACCGATTCCGGCGGGCTGGAATTCAACGCCACCTGGTTCTCGGCGTTCTATTACGACCTCATCGGGGACGCCTCGGACCAGGGGGACAAGGCCCGCGTGCTCCACCGTGCAGGGTTCGGCACCGACGACCCCGTGCTGTGAAGCCAGTTCTGCGGGTCACTGGCGCGGACGGGTGAAGCGCACGTCGTCTACCACAAGTCCCACGACGAAGCCGGCAACCACGGTGGGACCATGCGCACGATCCGCGCAGCCGTCAACAACGCTGCCCTGTTCGGACCGACGCGCGACGCTGCGGAGGCGAGGGTCCGTGTCGTTGCCGGGCTCAGCATCCTCTCGGCCGGCACGCCGATGTTCGTCATGGGCGAGGAGATCTGCGCGCAACGGGTCTACAAGTACGACAACGTGCGGACGAGCCGGGAGGACATCTTGGGCGAGCGTCAGGGTCACGGGGCGAATCTCTTCCGCTACTACCAGGATGTGATCCGCCTCAGTCGCGGCAGTCGCGCTATCAGGTCCCGCAACATCGACATCATCCGTGCCTCGGACGACAATCGGGTCATCGCCTTCACCCGCCGTGAAGGCACCACCCAGGAGCTGGTCATCGCGTCCTTGAACAACCGGCCCTTTGCCGATGGTTACGTCATGCACTCGACAGTGGACCGGTTGCCCCCCGGAGGGTGGCAGGAGATCTTCAACAGCGATTCGCACTTCTGCGGCGGGTCCGATCTCGGCAACTACAGCGCCACGCTGCTGTGCCACGACGGGCGGATCGAGGTGCGGCTCCCGGCCAATGGGCTCATCGTCCTGCGAGGCGTCTGACCGGGGGAGGACGGTTGCCTGCGCGGGGCGTCACCGATCCGGGCCGGGGCGCCGGGCACGAACGGTCGGTGGTGCACGACGACGAGGTGTCGCCGACCATGGTGAGCTGGATCGGCGAAGCAGCCCATGTCCTCTGCATGGTGAGACCACGATGGGCAGTGGTTACGGTGACGCCGATTTCTCGCCTTGTTGCCGGTCTCCGTGGTCCAGCAGTGCAGCGGCAAGGTCGTCGACGTCTTCGGTGTTCCGCCGCCGACGAGAGTGGCATCGTTCAGAGGTCTGGTACCGCAGCGAGTATCAGCGTTTCCGAATCTGACCCGGACGGCATGCGCCACGGGGCGCCCCCCGCAGGAGGCGCCCCGTACATGGTCCAGCCAGCCGGAAACGGGCTGGGGTCAGTGCCTCGTCGACGTGGACCCGGTGGACGAGCCGGACCGGCCCCATGCCTCGAGCCCGAAGGTCTCGGGCTCGGCAGAGCCCGGGACATCCGGATGATCAGCGCTCGTCGGCGCGGGCGCCGCATCCTCCGCCGAGGGAGCCGTGGGCTCCTGTTGCGCCCGCGGCACGGCCGGCGGCTGGGCCGCGGCGGACTCCGGTCGCAGCTCGGTGCCCCGCGGCTGGTGCTTGCCGACCGGCGCGGGGACGACCGGCTGCGCACCGGTCTTCGGCGCTGCCTGCTCGTCCGAGTTCGCGTAGTAGGACTTGCCGTAGTAGCCGTAGTACCCGGCGTCAGCGCCGGTGGTGGGTACCCGGTTGAGCACCACACCGAGGATGTTGCCGCGGACCTGGTGCAGGTTCTCCAGGGCCTTGGACAGCTCGTCCGTGGTGGTCTTCTGCGCGGTGGCCACGATGATCGCGCCGTCGGCCGAGGCCGTGAGCAGCGCGGCGTCCGTGACCGGCAGCAGCGGGGGAGCGTCCACCAGGACCAGGGCGTCCTCGGCGAGGGTCTCGAGCATGGTGTGCATGGCCTTCGAGGACAGGAGCTCGGTGGGGTTCGGGGCGGTGCGGCCGGCGCCGAGCACCTGCAGGTTCGGGAACTTGTCGTAGGTCTGAAGGACCTCGTCCACCTGCACCTCCCCGGTCAGCACGTCGGTGACGCCCACGCCGGGGACCAGCCCGAACAGGTCGGTCATCACCGGGCGGCGGAGGTCCCCGTCCACGACGACGACGTTGCGCCCGGTCGAGGCGATGGCCACCGCCAGGTTCGCGGTGATCGAGGACTTGCCCTCACCCGGCAGGGAGGAGGTGACCACGATCATCTTCGGCGGGTGGTCCACGGAGACGAAGCTGAGGTTGGTGCGCAGCTCGCGCAGCGCCTCGGAGAACTCGTGGTGACCGCGCCCGCCGGAGAAGCCGGTCTCGATGATCTCGCGGTGATCGGCGAGCCGGTCGTCCTGTGGAATGGTGCCGAGGACCGCCACACCGAAGCCGTCGCGGATCTCCTCCACCGACTTGATCCGGCGGTCTATCTTGTACCGGGCGAAGGCGTAGGCTAGTCCGACCATAAGACCCCCTAGGAAACCAATAGCAATATTGAGGGGTACGTTGGGCGAAGTGGGGGACAGGGGGTACGAGGCATTGCTCAAGGGTTGTAGCGTGACTCGACCAACTGCTTCGCCGTCGCCAACGGCGTTGCTTTCCAGCGTCTGTACTTGGCCCGCTAAAGCAGTCACCCAAGCGTTAGCCAAATCAGCTGCACCTTCAGGTGATGTGGACTTTGTGGTGATGCGAATCTCCATCGTTTCGCTGGGTACATTAGTTTCCACGGAGCCAAGCAGGCTTTCTGGCGTCGCAGCCAATGCGAGATCACGGATGACAGCTTCTGCCACTGGTCGCGAGGTAGCCAAAGACTCGTAGGAAATTGCTTTCGACTGAGCAAGGCGGTCCCCTGCGACGGCGCTTGTTAGATCCTCCTGGCCAGTGGCGATCACAAGCCCGGTCGCAGTGGATGCATATACGTTCGGCCTAGTCAAGGACCAAGCGAGAGCGAGCAGCGTGCAGACTAGCGTGAGTGCCGTTATGACGCGCCAATGTTGACGTACCATTCGCACAAATTCGCGGGCATCTAGACCTGTGTCCGTATCCGTGGAACGGTCATACGTCACTGTTACTCCTTCATCCATAGATTGCCCAAAAACTCCTATAGCCCCTGGTGGCCAGGTGACCAGATGGCTTGGGGGCATGGTCGGGAGACCATCGACTTATCTGCCACAGCACCACGGATAATCCGCGTCAAGTGATGCCTGTCACGGAGCGCCCACGGGCGTGGATGTAGCTCATTCGCGGGCTGCCTGTAGTGAGCCATGGGAAGCTTCCGAGGGCTAACCTGCATGCAATGCTATCGTCTCCTGGCGCAGTCAAGGCGCGCCGCGCCGCATGTTGACGCTTGCCTTGGGAGACGCCTAATGCAGTGCAGACTTGCCGGCATGGCGTAACTTCCCCTGCGGGCAAGATCAGGAGACCCGTACCAAAGCAAGTGGAAGGAGCCACCCGCCCCCTCGGGTGACGAGCTCAATGGGAACGTCCACCGTGGGTCTCACGAGCGACGCGTGCCGAAAAGTTTACTTCGCGCGAGCAGATTTTGTCCCGTCCTGCGAACAGGTCTGAGAAACTGGAAAAGATATGAATCCAAAGGTAACCCTGGTGGCGGCTCCTCTTATTACAAAGGGAGGAGTCTTTCGATCCACATGTGAACTGGTCGAAGCAGCAAGAAATGCGGGACTTGATTGGAAAGGCGTCATTGTCACTCGTGGTGATCTAGGAGCGACCTCAGTGCCGGAAGGTGTTGATGTGCATGTCCTTGACTACGCTGGACTGACAGGATTGTTGAAGCTGAGAAGCCTGCTTGGAAAGCATGAACGCCTTCAAACTTCTGATGCTGTGATATCGCTCATCCCTCAGTCGGACGTGCTTCTTGCCACACTGAAACGTCACCGTAAACAAAAGCTCATTGCATATGTTCGTGGTGCTCCATGGCCACGTGAAGGTGAGGCCAACCATTTGCGTAGAACAGCATGGCGCTTGATCGAGAGATGGGCTCTGAGTCGCATGTGGGAGGTTTGGGCCACTACTCCGAAACTCAAGGCAGAACTGGACTGGCCACAAACACATATCGTCCCGGCTGGTATCGCCTCACACGCCCAAGCGCGAGTCCGAAAGTCAACAGGGTCAGTTTTGGTGTGGGCTGCCCGAATGTCCCCGGACAAAAACCCCCACCTTTTCCTTGAAATTCTGAAGCAGGTGCCGGTTACGGGTCTTATGTTTGGAGACGGCGAACTGCGCTCTGAGTTGGAACAAGCAGCACCGTCCAACGTGATGTTCCGGGGCTGGAGTGATCCTCAGTCGGTGTGGGAAGAGGGCACCATCTATATCGGGACATCGTTCAGGGAGGCATTCGGGCGCAGCGCGGTCGAGGCGGCCACAGGCGGTATGGCAACTGTGTTGTCTGATGCGTTCGGGGCAGCGCCGATGTTGTACACAGACAAACAACTTCGTGACGCCTATGTACTGGACCCTCATGACACGCAGGCCTGGGTAGTGGCCGTCCAGAATCTTGTCCGAAACGACAGTCACCGCGCCGATGTCGGCGACCATGTCCGTCAGAACGCCCAGGCGTTATCGATTCAGGGGTCTGTCGCAGCAATCGTCGAAAGAATTGACCATCGTGGCAGTCGGGCGGCCTGACATGACTAGACCAATCCTCTCGGGAACATTTGAGAGTCACGTGCATCCGACCGTGTTGCACCTTGACCACACTCGTACGCCGGGCGGAGCTGAGATAGCCTTGCGCCGCCTGTGCGAGAATGCGGGCCATTGGGTGCCCGTACTGGCACTGCCAGCTAGATCGAAAGGTTTGGAAACCGAGGACGCATTCAGGGATCAAGGTCTTTCGCATGTAAAAGTCATTGAAATTGGTAAGTTACAAAAATCTGGAGCCAGTTCCGCGTCTTTTGCGCAAGCGCTTAAATTCGGGTTCAATATCGCAGCAGAAGCGGTGCGCCTGCGTGCAAACCAGGCCTTCCGGTCAGCAGATGTCATCCACGCGAACACGAGCCGGGCCGCGCTTTACGGTGCCATGGCATGCTTCGGCACCGACAAACCGTTGGTCGTACATTTGCGCGACATGGTCGACTCCGCGAGTCTGGGGCGAGCGGGAGAATTTCTTTTCCGCAAGTTTGTCCTTCCGCGCGCTGATGCCGTGATTGGCAACTCCAAGGCTACGCTTTCCACAGCGCTGCCGTACCTCAGGAGCAACGCAACTGCCGAAGTCATCCCCAGTCCTGCGGGCATAGATCGCCGTTTGACGACGTCATTTGTCGCCCCCGAAGTGCGAAATGTCGGCATGGTCGCTCGGATCGATCCCTGGAAGGGGCAGGAACTGTTGTTCACTGCCTTCGCGCGGGTTTTTAAGGATTCGGCCGCCAAGCTGTACATTGCCGGCGCCCCTGCGTTTGGACATGAGAACTACCTTGGCCACCTGAAGCAACTTGCCCGGACGCTCGGGATCGAGGATCAAGTGGTGTTTATGGGTCATATCGAGAACATTTTTGATTTTTTGTCCGGCATGGACATCTGCGTTCATTCTTCGATCAGGCCGGAGCCCTTGGGTCAGAACGTGCTTCAATATTTGGCGGCTGGGCGGCCTACTGTCGCGGTCAATGCTGGAGGTCCGCCGGAATGGGTGACCGACAGGAAGAACGGCCTGCTGGTCCAAATGGGAAGCGAAAACGATCTCGTTGACGCACTTAGCGCTCTAAATAATGACTTTGAATTGCGGAAGGCTTTGTCGGAGGGTGCGCTGGGTTTTAGGAGAATTCCGACAGACGCAGAGATTGCTAACCGGTTCGGATCTTTAATCTTATCCGTGCGACGAGCGGTCATTGAGGCCAAAGCATGAGTATCCGAACGGAACAACTATTGGGTTCGGAGATAACGGTGCCAAACATTGTGGTCTTCCGCGAACGACTTTTTGTGCCGTCGGAAACATTTATTCGCTCGCAGGTGCAGTCAATGCAGAGGTACAACCCCCTGTACGTTTCACGCCGTCCGGTAATGAATGCACCGGAGGGGGTCTTGGCAGTATCTCTTGACGCGCAAAGCAGCAGATTGGCCCAGTACAAGTTCGCACTGGGTGGGCGATCCCGCGTGCTGGAAAAGCTAATTAAGCAAGAGGATGCTCGTTTGGTGCATGCTCATTTTGGTCCCGACGGAATGCTGATAGTACCCACGGCAGAAAGACTGTCTCTTCCGTCCGTCATCACCTTGCACGGCAGAGACGTCACTATCACAAAGCCCGATCTGATCCGTGCTCGGCGACCCGTAGCTATTCGGTACGCATTGGCTCGAGCATCGACCGCTCGCAGGGCAACACGCATCCTATGCGTGTCCGACTACCTTGCTGGCAAGGCTGTCGAATTGGGGATGCCCCCAGAAAAAGTTATGACTCACTACATCGGGGTGGACACCCACCGCTTCCCCATTAGCAGAGCCCCGCGCGAGCCTCGGTTCGTCCATGTGGCGCGATTGGTCGAAAAAAAGGGGACGTCGGTGCTGATTGATGCGCTTCACAAGATTTCTCCCCGATATCCGGATGCCCACGTGGATATCGTGGGCGACGGCCCTCTCAGGGAAAGCCTTGAAGCCATGGTCAATGCCCACGGGTTGCGGAAAAAAGTTCACTTTTACGGCCAGCAGGACCTAGCAAGCATTAAGACCCTTTTGGACCGAGCCTTGGCATTTGTCCTGCCCAGTCGGACAGCAGAGAATGGTGACCAAGAAGGCCTTCCCATTTCCATATTAGAGGCTATGAGCGCGGGTACGCCGGTGATATCGACTCGCCATTCCGGCATTCCCGAAGCCATACCTTCTGATGCGTACGGTCTACTCGCGGAGGAGAACGACGTGTCTGGCCTTGCGGAGCGCATGGAAGCACTTCTGGACAGCCCTAATAGGGCCACTGAGGTTGGACTCGCCGCAGCCCAACGAGTGAGGCAGGAGTTTGACCTGGTTCGGCAATCAGAAAAGCTCGAGCAAATATATGATGAATTGCTGGAAAAAAATAGTGCTGCGCAAAAAAATTAACATAAAATCGTCAGGCGTAAGTTGTTTAGACCGTCCAAAAGAGAGTGTGGAAAGAACGTGAAAGTTGCCATTACCAACGCCGTTCTGTCGAATACTGGAGACGCAGCCATTTACGAGGGCATCGTGCAGGCTCTGGAGGCGGGGGGAGTCGCAACACGTGCCGAAATCTACGTGTTCGACTCGAACGCGAGGGTCACAAGACGTCTCTATCCGTCTTGGAACATTTTCCAGCAACTAGCCGTGTCCCCACCCCGCAGGCCTGCACGTCTGCGCAACCTACTGCAACGGTTCCGTCATACTCTCGTGCGTACGGTGTCGACGAATCCCCGTGTTGCTCAGCGGATTTTTGGATTCCCAGTTTTGCGTCGAACAGGGTTTGCTCGGAGCTTTTGTTTGATGGCTCAGATGGAGCTCTTAATTAGTAGTGGTGGCACCTATCTGGTGGACCATTACAACTTCGAGTCCAGGGCGGTCGAGCTAGAGATGGGCTCACGACTGGGCCTCCCCGTTGTCCTCTGGACTCAGTCCATGGGGCCCTTCGACTCACCTCGGGCATCGACAGCCATTAAACGGATTGCTCACTGTACGGATCTGGTGTATTTCCGCGACGAGAAGTCTGCAGTGGCTTGGCGGCGCACGGTCTCCGGCGTGGAAGGGCGCGTGGTGGCTGACGCCGTATTCGCCCTTGCACGGCCGTCACGGATGTCTCAGCTATTCGGCGGCAAGCGTCGAGCACTTCTGTCCGTCCGCGAATGGAACAGGGGTGTGGCATCCGACTCATTTGATCAATCGACATACGCTGACGCTATGCGCCAGGCTGCCAGTGCCCTTCTTGAGGAAGACTTCGCCGTGACGGCGCTGTCAACCTGTCAGGGGGTGCCTGAGTACGCCTACGACGATTCAGCCCTGGCTATGAGGATCTTCGAGGGCATGAAGGTGGAAGTGGACAGAGATTTCCACGGCCCCGACGTACTGCTGCAGATTGTCGCTGAGGCGGAGGTCGTGGTTACCACGCGAATGCATCTTGCCATCATGGCTCTAGTCGCAGGTGTGCCCGTTATCGCTGTCGCCTATGAGTTCAAGACGCTGGAACTTTTCCGTTCGTTGGGACTCGGTGACTTGGCCATAAGCATCGAATCGGTCACAAGTGACTGGATTGAGGGCAAGCTGATAGAGGTGAGCCAAAACCGCGAAAGGTGGACGCTCAGCGCTGAACAATTGACGAAGTTGCGCACGGCGGCAATGTCGCCAGTCGAAGATTTGCACGAGATTGTTCGTCCTATCGCCCGGCAACCGTAGTTCCATGGCCACTGTATTGGAATACGGCGAGGAACAAGGCCGCCCCCTAAAGAAGTCCGTTGCCTGGAATGGTGCTTCGCTAATCGGTCGACAGATCTTTCTGCTGGGCTTTTCGGTTGTGCTCGCGCGGTTGCTGGGACCAGAGGCCTATGGGTTGGTGGCTCAGGCGAGTGTATACATTGCATTTGCAATATTAATTCTTGACCAAGGCCTAACAGCCGCCCTGGTGAGTAGCTCACGGGTTACGATAGACACGGTTCGCGCAGCGGCCGGTCTAAATATAGTCCTTTCACTAGTGCTTTTCGCGGTAACCTTCGCCGTCGCGCCGGCCACCGCAGCGTTCTTTAACACTCCCGAGCTTGAGTTGGTGCTGAAAGTTCTTGGCGGAGGCCTGGTTTTGAAGGGACTCGCAATTGTTCCGCGCATGGTGCTGATGCGCTCCTTCGCTTTCAAGCCCATCGCGATAGCCGACGTGCTAGGAGCGTTGCTTGGCGGCCTGGCCGGATTGGCTGCCGCGTTCGGCGGTCTCGGGTACTGGTCCATCGTCATTCAAGTCATTGCGAATGATTTTGTAGTGGCTATTATGCTGATGGGAGCGGCGCGATTCTTTCGTCCCTCAATGCGCTTCTCTCACCTCAAGCAGATTTTTGGTTTCGGATCAAGAGTCTTTCTTGGCAATGTGGTTTCTGTGACTTCCCGCAATGTGGATAACTTGCTCGTAGGTAAGTTTTACGGCGCCGCCGATCTTGCCCTGTACTCGCTGGCCTACAGAGTGTTGTTGACGCCAGTGCAGATGGTGGGCCAAATGGTCTCGCGGGTACTGTTTCCAGCCATCGCCAGTCATAAGGCGAACTTGCCAGAAGTATCTCGGTTGACGCTACGGAGCATGTCGGCCATCTCTCTTATTACTTTTCCTTTGATGACGTTCGTAGCGATTTCAGGTGAAGATGCGGTATTGGTTTTCCTGGGTTCAAGTTGGCTCGGTGCTGTGCCAGTCCTTCAAATACTTGCTTTAACCGGTGCTCGACAATCGGTAACTTCTATCCATGCGCCTCTTCTTTTGGGTATGGGAAAATCTCAAACGCACTTGCGCTTTAATTTAATCGCTGCCGCGGTTCAAATTGGTGGTATTGTCGCTGGATTGTCGTGGGGCATGGTTGGCGTCGCCTGGGGGTATACGATTGCCGGCCTCGTGCTTACTCCATACATTGCTTATCTGCACAAAGCGACAGCCAGAACCTCATATAAGAGCATGTTGGGATCTCTAGTCCCAGCCATAAGTTTGAGCGCGTGGGTAGCTGCGCCCTACGCCATGCTAATGATCGTTCCCCTACCACCCTTTGCGCGACTCGTGTGTGGAGGACTACTTGGTTGCGTGGTGATGGTGGTCGTTCTCCGTTTCCTGCATCGAAAAGCCTGGGGACAGGTGCGTGCAGACGCCCACTTCTTTTTTCTAAAGCGGAAATGATACAGATTCCTCAATACAAAAGGGGGTAACTGCTATATGAAGCAGCCAACCGTAGCTATCGCCCACGACTATCTAACGCAAAGGGGGGGAGCGGAACGAGTTGTCCTCGCTATGCACCGGGCGTTTCCGGATGCCACCATCTACACGACCTTATACAATCCGGAAAGTACTTACCCGGAGTTCCAAGATGCTAATATTGTTACATCGCCTTTGAATAAGCTGGGTGTTTTTCGTCGAAATCACAGGCTTGCTTTACCCTTTCTCGCCTTCGCGTCTCAAGCGTTGCGTGTTAGGGAGGACGTTGCGGTAATTTCATCCTCAGGATGGGCGCACGGTTTCACGTTTGATGGGAATAAGATGGTGTACTGCCATTCACCTGCTCGCTGGTTGTATTTTTCGCAGCAGTATCTCGGTTCCGCATTGTGGAGAAAGCCAGCAGGGTGGCCCCTATGGATGATGCGTCCTATTCTGCGTTTGTGGGACCAAAGGGCCGCCGCGAACTCCGTCGTCTATGTTGCCAATTCGACCCATGTGAAAAAGCGCGTGAAAGAAGTCTACGGCAGGGAGGTTGACGTACTACATCCGCCCTACGGAGTGGATACTAACGGGCCTCGCGAGCCAATTCCTGGCCTTGAGGACTTCGTGGGCGTAGGCGGGCACTTCCTGTTGGTGTCCAGGCTTTTGCCGTACAAGAATGTCAATCAGGCAATCGAAGCATTTAGGGGCCTGAATCAGCGCCTTGTGATTGTAGGAGCTGGCCCTCTGCGAGACGAGCTGGTCGAATCCGCCCCTATTAACGTCAAAATTGTTTCCCATCTGACAGACGCGCAGATGCGTTGGATTTATTCGACATGCGAGGCAGTTGTGGCGCCTTCCTTTGAGGATTTCGGTCTGACGCCAGTGGAGGCCGCGGCTTATGGTAAGCCCACCATCGCCCTACGCGCTGGCGGATATTTGGACACTGTTGTGGAGGGTGCCACTGGACTTTTTATAGATGCCCCGAGCCCTGATTCGATACGTGAATCCTTAGCAGCCTTCCCTAAATATGAATGGGATGGGCCAAAAATCCAAGAACACGCTGAGCAGTTTTCGGCTCAAGTGTTTATTGAACGACTGCAGGAAATCGTGCGTGGTATGAGCGAAGAGTGAAGGCTGCTAATTTTTTGGTCACAAGCGTCATCAGTATATGTATTTACTTTACGTCTGATATGTCGAGTTGCAATAGCTATATATGTCGATTTCTTCAAATTCAAGCATGAATGATTAAGTGTTGTGAGACAGAGCCTTCTTGACGCGGGTGCGTCGATGTCATGAGGAACGGGCTTCTCGCCAGAGGACGGAAGTCTCTAGTGGCCCGTCTTTGAAGTGGTTGGGCGGTTGCCTTTCCCGAGGATCTCGGTGCTGGTCTTGGTCCACACGAAGGGGTGGCAGCGGTCGTTCCAGCCGGTGACGAAGGCGGGGATCCGGGCGTTCAGCTCCTGGATTTAGACCACGTCGACCCGGTGTAGGGCCTGGCGTTCGACGATGGAGAACCACACCTCCACGAGGTACAGCCATGACGCGGAGGTCGGGGTGAAGTGGACCCGGAACCGGGGATTGTCGGCCAGCCAGGCTCTGACTACGGCGGTCTTGTGGGTGGCGTAGTTGTCCATCACCAGGTGCAGCTGCCCCTCCGTGTAGGCCCGGGCCACCTGCTTGAGGAACGCCAGAAACTCCTGGCGCCGGTGCCGCGGTTTGCACGCTGCGGTCACATGGCCGGTGGCGATCTCCAGCGCCCCGAACAGGGTGGAAGTCCCGTGGCGGACGTAGTCATGGGTGCGGGCGGCCGGGTTCCCGGGCTGCATCGGCAGAGACGGGGCGGTTCTCTCGAGGGCCTGGATCTGGGACTTCTCGTCCACGCAGAGCACCACCGGATTCTCGGGCGGGGCCAGATACAGACCGACCACGTCGACAACCTTGGCCACCAACTGCGGGTCGGTGGAGAACTTGAAGGTGCCCTCCCGCCACGGGGCCCCCCGTACTCGCGCCAGGCCTTAGCCACGGTGGAATGGTCAATCCCCAGCCGCCCCGCCGGCAGGCGGGAGGACCAGTGGGTGACCCCGAGCTTCTTCGGCGGCGGCCTCAGGGTAGCGGCCACGATCGCCCGGTGGTCGATCTGCCGGGGCCGGCCCGACCGGTCATGATCGGCCAGTCCCTCGATCCCGGCCTCGGTGTAGCGGGCCCGCCAGGCGATCACCGTGGTGCGGGTCGCGCCGACTTTCTCGGCGATCTCAGTATTGGAAACCCCGTCGGCGGACAGCAGCACGATCCGCGCCCGCTGCGCCAGCCCGGCCCGCACCGAGGTCGACCGGACGAGCTGCTGGAGCTTCTCCCGGTCGCCCTGGCGCAACAGCAACGGAGCCGCAGGATGATTCGCCATAACACATGGTCCCACTCCGCCAAAGGTTCAGGTAGTTCAACGACGGCCCACTAGTGTCCTGCGCCGGTAGTTCGTTGTATGAGTCGTGCCAGGGATCCGAGGATCTCCTCAGCGGTCTTGGTCCAGATGAAGGGCTTCGGGTTCTCGTTCCAGGCAGCGACCCAGGCGCGGATGTCGGCCTCCAGTGCCTGGACGCTGCGGTGATCTGATCTGCGGAGCAGATCGGCGGTGACGTAGGCGAAGAACCGCTCTACCTGGTTGATCCAGGAAGAGTAAGTCGGTGTGAAGTGCATGTGGAATCGCGGGTGGTCCTGCAGCCACTTCGCGATGATCGGGCTCTTGTGGGTGCCGTAGTTGTCGCAGACCAGATGCACTTCGAGCTCGGCCGGGACCTGGGCATCGATCTTGGCCAGGAACTTCTTCAACTCCACCGCCCGGTGCTGCCGGTACAAGGAGGAGATCACCGTGCCGTCGGCGGTGTTCAACGCCGCGAACAGGCTGGTAGTGCCGTGCCGGACGTAGTCATGGGTGCGCTTCTCGGGCATACCCGGCATCATCGGCAGCGCCGGCTGGGACCGGGCCAGTGCCTGGATCTGGGACTTCTCGTCCACGCACAGCACCACCGCGGCCTCGGGCGGGTTCAGGTACAGTCCGACGACATCGTAGACCTCGTCCACGAACAACGGATCGGTGGAGAGTTTGAACCCTTCCTCCCGGTGGGGCTTGAGCTCGAAGGCCTTCCAAATCCGCCCGATCGTGGACTTCGACAAGCCCGACCGCTGCGCCATCTTCGCCCTCGACCAGTGCGTCGCGTGCTGCGGTGTCGACTCCAAGGTGGCGACCACGACGTCCTCGACCTGCTCAGCAGTGATGGTCGGCGGCCGGCCCGGGCGGGGCTCGTCGACCAACCCGTCCAAGCGATCGGCCACGAACCGTGCCCGCCACTTGTTGACCGTGTTCGTTGAGCACCCCAGCCGCTCGGCCACTGCCTTGTTGGTCAGCCCTTCCGCGCAGGTCAGTACGATCCGTGAACGCAAGGCCACCGTCTGGGCGGACTTGGCCCGACGCGACCAGCGCAGCAGCTGCTCCCGCTCCTCGTCGGTGAGCACCAGCTCGGCTTTGGGACGTCCAGTACGGGCCATGCCCCATTCTAAGACTTAACTAATGAACTTGTGGCGCGGGACACTAGTAGCACCTCCTCGAGTGGTGCTGCTAGGGACTCGCTGAACGTTGTGGTGAGGTGGTGGGCGTCCCTGTAAAGCAGTTCGTTCCCCACGATTGCCGGGCACGATGTGTCGTTGCACATGTAATCGGTTAGGTCCACGTACCTGGCTTCACTGGATCGGGCCGCTGAGCGCTCCGCCTCAGCCACAGTGGTGTTAAGTGCTTCCGCCCGGGGGACGTCGCAAGCGTGTGCGTCCTCAAGGTTGGCGGATAAGCAAATGGCGGGGGTCTCCCCCATATTCGGCACGTCGGCTATTACGTTGACCGCAGCCCCTGCCGGGAGGGCGTCGATGGTCTTGGTAAGCCCATGACCCCACATTTGCGCGAAGTTCCCGTTCTCGCCTTGAAGCGTGCTGTTCCCGTAGTTGGCGAGCACCACCACGTCGGGTTGTTCCTGGCCCAGCCGCTCAATGACGTCTGCACGCCAGGTGTCGCACTCGGTGTAGGGGACGCCGTCGCGGAGCTTCGGGGCGTCGACGGAGTGGCATGAACTCTTCGTGTTGACGTCCAGGCGGATGCGACCGTTCTTAGCTAGTTCGTGGAGGGCGGGGAACCATGTGGCGGCGTGCGAATCGCCGAAGAGCGCGACCAGCGGGGCGTCGACGGTGTCTCCGTACTGGCAACCTGACGGGTCAGTGGAGGCGAAGTCGCGGTGGCACCCGTTGTTGTAGATCACGGGGTTGTCATCGGATGCTGAGCGAAGAGTGGGGGTCAGGTTGGAGGGCACGAACCCTGTCCCGGTGGGGGCAACTGCGATCTCTGCGAAGGGGGCTTGGCGCCCGGCGTTCAGCGGAAGGCGCAGGGTTACGAACATCGTGCCCACGGTCAACGCAACGATCAGCCCGGAAACGCATCCCACCAAGAGAAGGGTCTGTGCTGGCCGTTCTGTCCCCTTCCCCCGGGGGCGCCGCAAAGGGTTCTCCACCCAGCGGTACAACCCATAGGCGGCGGGAATGCTGAGCGCCCCAAGACCCAGGAGAATCCAGGCCGGCAAAGGGTTGTTGTGGCCAACGGCTGCCTGCGGGATGACCACCAGTGGCCAGTGGACGAGATACAGGGAGTAGGAAATCAACCCGATGAACTGCATGGGGCGCAAGCTGAGCACCCTGGCAGGGTTCATAGGACCGGCCATCCCTCCAACGATCACCAGGGCGGTGGCAAGCACGGGGACGGCGGCGTAGTAGCTGGGGAATGGCGTCGTGGCGTCATAGGCCACAGCCACCACCAGCAGCGCAACGAGTCCGACCCAGGCCATCAATCCCATGCGGGGGTGCGTGATCCAGCTGGCGCCCGAGCGCATGGCGAACGCCACCAGGCCTCCGACGCCGAGCTCCCAGGCTCGGGTAGGCAGAGAGAAGAACGCCCAGGGCTGCGAGACACTCATCATGACCACGCAGAGCAGGAACGACACAACGACCAGCCCGGCCACACCGTAGAACAGGGCCCTTTCAGATCGCTTGAACAACCGGTATCCGATGAGAAGAATGGCTGGCCACACGATGTAGAACTGCTCCTCGATACCCAGCGACCAGTAGTGCTGGAACACCGAGGGCGCGCTCTCCGCCAGGTAGTTCGTCCCTTGGACGCCGAAGAGCATGTTCGGCACATACAAAGCGGTGGCGATTGCCCCGCGGAACACCTCCCGCAGCTGCAGTGGCGGCATCCAGATCACCGCGGCGATCACGGTCAGCACCAAGACAGTGAACGCCGCGGGAAGGATGCGTCGGGCCCGTCTGGCGTAGAAGCTACCGAAGTGCACTGTGCCGTGTCGTTGCAACGACTCCAGCAGGTGAGTCGTGATCAGAAAGCCGGAGATTACAAAAAATACGTCCACACCGATGTACCCGCCTGAAAGGGCTTCGACACCGGAGTGGTAGACGACCACCAAAAGGACAGCTATCGCTCGCAGCCCTTGGATATCGCTGCGGAACCCGGTCTTCTGCGGAGTCAACTTTCGGAGCGCGGACATTGTAGAAACGGCCATGAGGGGGTCCTTGGGCTGGGGGCGCTAACAGTACCGACGGATGTGCGCGGGATAACGAACGTGGCTTAACTACGGCCCTGACTTTTATATGACGACCCGTGTTGATTCCTGGGCCTAGAGTGCGGCGGAGGTCTTGACCTCACTGCTCGCCGCTTTGGACCAACGCGCCAGCGGCCCCGGAGGTTGGAAGAGCCACCCACACCCGACCCGAGGAGCCACATACGCGAGGGCAAGTGGTGCAATGACCCCAGCAGACACGACGACGATCAAGAACAAGCCCTCTGATTCAACACCCAACCGTGCCAACACAATGCGCGTCCCTGCGGTAACAATTACGTGGGCGAGATAAACCTCAAGGGTGTGCTCGCCGACGTAACCTACGATTCGGCGAATGACCGATACGTGGGCCAGTGCTGCGGCCATCGCGAGCAAGACGACGATTCCCAGCAGAGCCCCAGCGATGCTTACTGCCACGGTATCGAGGGGCAGTTTCGACGAGCCTGCCGTCCCTGGACTCATGCCCATATGCCACAGGACCGCAAACCCGGCAGCCGCTACAAGTCCGAGCGCGCCCCAAATCCATAGTGGCCCATTTAGCGCTCGGCCGAGTCGCCCCATCCCGATGGCGGCGCCCAATGCTGTGAACAGCAGCAAAGAAAATCCGCGTAACCCAAACAGCAACGGGTTCCAATCCCAGGTTGCTAATGCCACCCCTGCCAGCACCACAAGTACCACAATTGCTCGCCGACGAGTCACCCAGGGAGCGGCGAACGTGATGACGAGCGCGGACACCGCAAGATACGGCAGAAACCAGAGATGCGCCGGCATCGTCCAGATTTGCAAGAGGTCGCTGACCCCACGGGGGGTGTTCTTCATACTGCTGGTGGCGATTTCGACGCTCGTTTGGATGAAGAACCACAGCACGTAGAGATAGACGGCCAGGGTCACTCGCTCCCTGACGTAACCGGCGGCCCCGCGCTTGCTGACCGCTCGAGGGATGAACAGGCCCAGGAGTAGCGCCAAGGCGGGCATGCGGAAGATGTATAGCATGCCGTTGATCTCGGCGACTCGGGAAGCTGGGTCGATGATGCCGGAGCCTACGAGTCCGTCGATGCTGTGGTTGATGACGACGCCGGTGACTGCCAAGGCCCGGGCGACGTCGATGGCGTGATTTCTGGGGGGTGCGGGGGTCACGCGTTCAGGCTAACGAGGACGTTCCCCAAAAGGCGCACATGACACGAGAAGGGGCGTCCCGCCGGGCGCCCCCTCTCGTTGGGGCGGCATGGCCCCATGCAAACAGTTTCATGAACCGGCACGCTTGGATCATTGTGTGCCCTATCCACAGCAGGGCGGGAGTGGGTCGGTAGTGTGGGACCATCCAACCGGTGCACCCCCGCCCCCTGCCGTGTTGGGCCCGGAGGTTGACATGACGCGTATACACAACGGCACTGTGCCCTTGGTGCTACTTGCTCTTGGGGCGGTGGTCGCATTCAGTGTGCTCGCCGTGCAAGACCCGGTGTGGGCGGTGGTCGTGATCGGAGGTGCGGTTGCGGCTGTGTCCGTGGGGTATGGAGGAGCGTGGGCAGGATCTGTGTCCGCCGCAGTGGCCGTGCTGGGGATGTCAGGGTTTATAGCCGCCCATGTGCCGAGGCTCGGTATTGCTTCGGAGGCTGCGCAGGCCTACCTCGCTGCACTGGGATTGGCGTATGGACTGTCGTTGATTACTCGGCGCCGCCTGCAGAGCAAGCTCATCTTCCCTGTCGCTGGCTACCTGTTCATTTGCGGGGCCGTGGCCTTCGCCACAATTCTCATTTCGCCGCTTCTGGCCGCACGCGGGTTCCTGGCCCTAGTTTTCCCGGTACTGGTCACCCTTGCCATCGTCGGCGTCCTTCGCCGCCACACTCGTGCTAGTGAGCAGCGAAAACGGCGATTACTGACCTTGACCGTAGTTGGAGTGTTCGTCGCCAACATCGTCGTGGCTCTACGCCAAGCGTTTATAGGATTTACCGGCCCTGAACTGACTTTGATCGACCGGTCGGTATCTACATACGGAATCGACGGCACGATCCGCAGCATGGGATTGCTGCCCACAAACCAGGACTTCGGGTTCCTCGTTGCCTGCCTTACCCCCGCTGCGCTGGTTGCTGCAACTCAACTTCCCCGCAGGCCACGGATCGCCGTCCTAATTATCGGAATCATCGGGGTGGTGGCACTGCTCACCAGTCTGACCCGCACCTCGCTCGTTGCCGCCACTGTGGCGCTACTGCTTGGGTTATTCGCCTGGGGCCGTGGTACCACTCTCGGGAGGGTAGCCAAGTACACCGCTCTCACGGGTGGGCTCTCCGCTGCCGTCTGGTGGTGGCTCTCCGCCTCATCCAGTACCCGCGCTCAGGAAACCCGCGATCGAATTCTTACTCTCACTGATCTGTCCCAAGATCGGTCCTTCCAAGACCGCTCAGGCGACGTCTACCCGCGGGCCATCGCCGCAATTAACGAAAACCTGCTTGGGGCCGGCGCAGGATCGGCAGGGCCAGTGTCACAGCGTTATCCGAGCCTCGCGCCCTACGGATCGTTAACCACCGACAACGGGTACCTAATGATCGCCGTGCAGATCGGCGTCATCGGGGCTCTCGTCTTCACGTTCATGCTTTGGGCCACCATCCGCGCCCTCACCGCCCATGTGGATGCTTATCGTGCCGCCGCTGCCACAGCCGTGCTTTCTCTGGCTGTGGCCTTCATATCGGCACAGTATTGGTCGCTGTCCGCACCCGCCGCAGTCGTTGCAGCCGTAGTCGGGCTTGGCTTCGGCAATCCGCAACGGGCACACCACAGGATCTCACCGCCCGCTCGATCACAGGCATCCGTCTAGCACCGTTCCTAAGAAGGCCCCGCCAAACGGCGGGGCCTTCTTCATACCTGCAGTGAGCCACCCCACGGGGTGGCTCTTCACATTAGAGGCCCTATGTCACCCCATCGGAAGATTTCCGGCCATTCCCAGATGAGTGTGGGTGAGAGGTAGCGCCGGGTGCGTGTCACGGGGGTTGGGTATGGGTCGAGGCCTCCAGGATGGGGGTGCTGAATCCAACCGTCCTTGAAGGCCTCGACGTGTCTCATGTTAGTTGCGCGCCAGCGTGCGCGCTCTTTGACCTGCCCGATGTCCACGTGCTCACGATCGAGCGTCACCGGTCCTCCTTCGCCCTGGTGGTCGAGACTGTGCCGTCCTTGGCGTGCTGTCCTTCCTGTGGGGTGCTCGCCATCGGTCATGGCAGGGTGCCGGTGCTGCTGCACGATCTGCCCTGCGTCGGAGTGCCGGTACGCGTGGTCTGGCGCAAGCGCCGCTACCGCTGCCACGAGACGGCCTGCGAGGTGACGACTTTCAGCGAGGTCCACGAACTGGCCGCCCCGCGGGCCAAGCTCCCCACCCGTGCGATCGCCTGGGCGGTGGCCCAGTTGCGCGCCCACGACATCGCCGTTTCGGCCCTGGCACAAATGCTCGGGGTCGCCTGGAACACCGTGTGGGATGCCGTCGCCTCGGTCGCCCAGGCCCAGTTGGCCGCCGAGGATCGGCTGGCCGGGGTGAACGCCCTCGGGGTGGACGAACATGTGTGGCGCCATGTGGGTCCGCCGGGGACCGAGTTGGTCACCGGGATCGTGGACCACTCCCGCGACAACAGCCGGCCTCGGGCGAGGCTGCTCGACCTCGTGCCGGGCCGCACCGGGACCGTCTACGCCGACTGGCTCTCGGCCCAGGGGCCGGCATTCACCAGCGGGATCCGCACGGCGACGCTGGACCCGTTCCACGGCTAAGCCAACGCCATCCGCAACGAACTCCCGGAGGCGATCACCGTTCTTGATGCCTTCCACGTGGTCAAGCTCGGCGGGCAGGTCGTCGACGAGGTCCGCCGGCGGGTGCAGCAGGACACCTTGGGCCACCGTGGGAGGGCCGGGGATCCTCTCTACGGGATCCAGCGGACCCTGCAGATCGGGGTGGAGCACCTGACCGAGAAGCAGATCCGGCGACTCAACGCGAGGCTCGAGGCCGGGGACCCGCACCACGAGGTAACGCTGGCCTGGCAGTGTTATCAGAAGCTGCGCGCGGCCTACCACGCCCGCCCTGAGACAGGTCGGCGGCTGGTCGCCGAGATCCTCGCTGCCTTCCCTTCCTGCCCGATCCCGGAGGTCGCCCGCCTCGGCTGCACACTGCGGCGGTGGCGATCGGCGATCCTGGCCTACTTCGACACCGCCAGCGCCTCGAATGGACCCACGGAGGCGATCAATGGCGTGATCGAGACGATGCGCCGGGTCGCCCGCGGCTTCCGGAACTTCGAGAACTACCGCCTACGTGCTCTGCTCGCAGCAGGTGGTCAACGGCCCTGGCGCAAGATCCCTACCCACACTTAACTGTCAAGATCCCTACCCACACTTAACTGTGAAGGCCCGCTTTGGCGCGTGGTGTCTCGTTGAGGTCGATCACAGGTCCCGTACAGCAGGGCTTCGTTAGGAAGAAGACCTGCAACGGTGGTCATGGGCTTAGATCCCTGTTTCCGACAGCGTGTGGATCAGGCTGCCCGTGAGGTGTGGCGAAATGCCCTCGTCTAATGACGCAAATATCGCATCCTGCGGTTGCCCACTGTTGGACTATGGTACTAAGTCTGTTCGTGTTATATACGCACTACGCAGAGGGCGCCTGCACCATGGCCCAGCTGGAGTAAACTAGTGCGCTATTGCGGTCATCATCAAGATGTGGATGATTGGACGACCTGTGTACTTGAGACGCTTCGCTGATGTGTATTTTGGAATCGTCGCTCGACCAGCCAGTAAAAACCGACACAGACTGCCAAGACAGTCGGAACCACTACTAAAGTCAAAAACAAATATTGCAACCAGGTTGGCAAATTCCAGTGTAGAGTCAACAGATTAGCTAGCCCAATCAAAGGGCTATGTAATAAATAAACACTATAGGAGACTAGCCCTAGACGTATCATAAGTGCGGATTTAAAAAAATTGATGACACGCGATTCTATGCCAGCTAGCGAGGCTCGCCCCAGGATTACAAGGCTGGCCGCAAACAAAATTCCAACAAGGCTTTCTGATGCCCATGGATGGGAATGCATCCAGTTCCATGCTCCGAAAAGAACGACCACAGTACATAAGGTCAGCATTTTAGTCGCCCGTAGTAACCATAAAAGTTCCCAGTTCGCATTTAGTGTTGAATAGGCTGCGAGCATTCCAAGTGAGAATAGGCCTATGAGCCATGGGTGAGCGTATGGGAAGCGTCCAAATAATAGTGCAACGCTCAGGCTTGCCACCAAAAGGCCTGATGCGACAATTATCGGGTTGACGCGCCGCCATAGCGGCAAAATCACAAGAGGCATCAGAAAGTAAATTTGCCATTCGACTGCAATCGACCACAGGGGTCCGTTAATTTGGCCAATCCATGATCCGCTCATGTCGTGTATAAGGAGCAGGTGGGAAATCGTGCCCCCGATAGTTACCGGAACTTTTGTGTCCCATTGCGTCCCAGAGGGTTCCTGCATGATAGGAAATGTGGCAATCAGGATCAAACTGATTGCCAGTGCCGCATAGTACGGAGGGAGTATGCGACGAGCGCGACGTCCAATGTAGCGCTTGAAGCTCGTCCGGAGCTTGAACTCTCGCTGCATGGCTATGGGTAACATGAGAACGTAGCCACTTAGTACGATAAATATGGGAACTCCCAGGTATCCGTATCCCAAAAACCAGCCCAAAATGGGCAAATCGTTATACGCATCGCCTGTGTGGCCAGTGAACAAAAACGCGTGATACAGCACGATTGTTAGTGCGGCGGCCCCGCGGATTCCGTCTAGATAGGGCAATTCAATGCGTTTGTCGCTCATGAGATAATAGTTTCGCGTCCTTGCATCAACCGAGTCTCGCGGTATTGTTTTAACTTTTTGGGCTTAGGCATATTGGGGCGCAATTTTTCAAGGATTAGGTGCTTTTTTTTAGTAGGCTCCTTCTTTGGCAACAACCGCCTTGAAGGTGCGGCCCAAGATCAGCATGTCCTGCACCGGGGACCAGTTCTCCACGTAGTAGAGGTCTAGCCGTACAGACTGCTCCCAGTCGAGGTTCGAGCGGCCGGAGACCTGCCACAGGCCAGTAATGCCCGGTCGCACGCGCAGCCGGCGGTGGACGTAGTCCTCGTACTGCTCCACCTCGGAGGGGAGCGGGGGGCGGGGGCCCACCAGGGACATCTCGCCCTTGAGCACGTTGAGGAACTGGGGGAGCTCGTCGAGGCTGTAGCGGCGCATCCACTTGCCGGGGGCGGTGACGCGGGGGTCGTCCTTCATCTTGAACAGCAGGCCGGCGCCCTCGTTCTGCTCCTTGAGGCGCTGGAGGACCTGCTCGGCGTCGGTGCGCATGCTGCGGAACTTCAGCATTTTAAAGCGGGAGCCGTCCTGGCCGATGCGCTCCTGGGCGAAGAAGGCCGGGCCTTTGTCGTGCGTCTTGACGATCAGCGTCAGGGCGAGCAGGGCGGGGGAGAGGACCAGCAGGGCGGCGCCGGAGCCGAGGATGTCCATAAGGCGCTTGGTCATGGCGCGGCTGCGGCTCAGCTTGGGGGTGGCCACGTGGATGAGGGGGAGGCCGGCCACCTGCTGCATGTGGATGCGGGGGCCGGCGATGTCGGTGAGGCCGGTGTCCATGACCAGGCGGATGTGGGCGTCGGCGAGCTGCCAGCTGAGATGGCGGATCTCCGTGGTGCCCAGGGGAACGTTGGAGGACAGGACGACGGTCTCGATGTCGCGCTCGTGGCACGCGTCGACGATGCCCTCCACGGTGGGACGCGCACCCGGGGCGAGCGCATTCGGGGGGAGGCTCATGCGCTGCAGCTCTGCGGGGACCGGCTTGCGGGTCTCGGGGACGTAGATGGCGGCCGCGTCGAGTCCGGAGGTGGGGTGCTGACGCAGGGACTTGATGAGGTCGCACGTGCCGGCCAGCCGGCCCACCACCATGGTCTTGGACAGTGCCTCGCCCTTGTACCGGGCTTTGACCAGCCGGTCCCGCACGAGAAAGCGGCCGAGGATCAAAAATCCCAGGCCGAGGGGGAGGGCCAGGAGGACGTAGCTGCGGGCCGTGGGGAGGTCGAAGCCGAAGGAGATGATCGCGATGGCGCCGAAGAGGATGAGGCTCGAGTGAACGACCTGCCGGGTCTCCTCGAGGCCGTGGCCGATGAGGCGGACGTCCCGGGCGCCGCGGGCGCCCAGGTGCATCCACCAGAACACAGCGAGAGCAGCGCCCACGATCCAGTAGGGGACAGAGACGTCTCCGCCGAGGTGCAGACCGGCGTTCTCCAGCTGGAAGCGGAGCAGGTGGGCGCCGATGAGGGTGACGATGAGCGCCAGGCCGTCGGCCCAGCGCATGCGGGTGAGGTAGGCGGATCGCCAGCCGGAACGGGAGGCGGCGTCGCGAGCGGTGGTGCGGGTGCTGTTGAGCTGCGGACGCCGGTGGTCGTCCGCTCGGCTGATCTCGTTGACCTTGAGCATGGTGGTGCTCCCTCCCCGAAAAAGCACGCGGCCACCTGGGGTATCTCCTCCCAGCCCGTGGGGGAGACGGTGGACCGCGCGCTGCGTTGCACTTGTCGCCAGTTTAGTGGCGCAAATCGATGAAACCGGCTCTATGACGAAAGGTGTTTGCGTCTGCACTCGCCTGTGCCGAGAACTCGCGGGACGGCGTCGTGCCTAGTGGTGACGGGGATCACGTCGTCGGGCGGGGAAGTTGACCCGACGGTGGCGGTGCCATTTTCTGTCCCCCACTCGGGGGACGGCGGCATTGTGGTGCCGGCCGTTCAGGCGGCGCGGGCTGCCGGCGCGGTGTGGCTGGCGGTGCGGAGTTGCTCGGCCTTGAGGCGGCGGAGGTTCAGGGCCAGGCAGCTGGGGGCATAGGCCGGGCGAACCACGACGGGCGTGCCCTCGTGGCCGTGGGTGGCGAGAATCTCGCCCAGGGCTGCCTCGTGGCGCTCGAGGACAACGTGGCCGAAGTAGTGGTCGTTGAAGAGGTCGGCCAGTTCCAGGGCGTAGGCCCAGGTGGGGGTGCCGACCTCCATGGACGCCTTCGGGCAGTCCCAGTCGCTCGGGGTGCCGGCGGTGCGCAGCTGGTTGCGCAGCACGCGGTCGAGGGCCTCGGGGGTGAAGGCCAGGGTGAGCTCGGCGACGTCCTCGACGATGTCGAGCTCCAGGAGGGTGAGTCCCGCGGGGGAGCAGGACTCGAGGTAGTGCTGGATGTCAGTGGCAAGGTGGGAGGTGCGCATTGGATTCTCTCTTGTCCGTCGAGGGGTACGGATCTTCGGGTCCTCCGAGCGTATCGGGGCAACGGCCCTAGTGGGGGCCGTTTTTTGTCCCCACATGGTCCCCTTCGGACCGGACAAAAGTCTATTGTCAGCCTCTTGTTCCTATGCGGAGAGTGGTTCGGGGTGGACCATTGTCCAGGCGGTGTTTCCGGAGTGTGTCGGGGGCCACACGCGCTGCGCTGACTGTCGGAGCAGGACTGCGTGAATTCATACGTGTACTGATTACTTTCCGGGCGCGGATACGCTGGAGCGGTGAATCCTCCTGAGCGCGCGCGGGGCGGGCGGTCGTCGTCCGGAACAGTGCTTTTGGCTGATCTGGTGCGCGACATCGGGGGAACGCTCGCCGCGGGCAACGTCCTCGTTGACCCGGTGGTGCGCCGGGTGGTGGAGGACCACCGCGAGGCCGGTCCGGACGACCTCTTCGTCGCCCTGCAGGGCGGCCGCGGGCACGGCGTCCAGCACGCCGCAGCGGCGGTCGACGCCGGGGCGGTCGCGGTGCTCACCGACCGCCGCGGGGTGCAGATCCTGGGTCGGTCGCTGGAGGTGCCGGTGGTCGTCGTCGACGATCCGCGCGCCGCGCTGGGCCCGGTGGCGGCCCGGCTGCAGGGCCACCCGGCCGCGGACCTGACGATGCTGGGGATCACGGGCACCAACGGGAAGACCACCACCGCCTATCTCCTCGAAGCGGCCCTGGTCCGCCTGGGCCGCCGACCCGGGCTGCTGAGCTCACCGGAGACCGTGGTGGGCGACCGTCGCCGGCCCAGCGCGGTCACCACCCCCGCCGCCCCGCGACTGCAGGAGCTGCTGGCGCAGATGCGGGACGCGGGCAACGACTCCTGCGTCATGGAGGTCAGCAGCCACGCCCTGGACCAGCACCGGGTGGACGGCATCCACTACAGCGTGGTCGCCTTCACCAACCTCTCCCACGAGCACCTGGACTACCACGGGGACATGGCGACCTACTTCGCCGCCAAGGCGCGTCTCTTCACCCCCGAGTTCACGTCCCGGGCGGTGGTGGTGGTCGACGACGACGCCGGCCGCCGTCTCCGCGACCTGGCTGGCCGCCGCGGGGTGACCGTGGTGAGCCTGGCCAACGATCCCGGGGTGGACGCGCAGTGGCACATCGTGGGGGAGCGGGGCGAGGACGCGTTCCTCCTCCAGGGCCCGGCCGGCAACCTGGCGCTGCGGACGCCGCTGCCCGGCGAGCACAACCGGACCGACACCGCGGTGGCCGCGCTGATGCTGCTCGAGCTCGGGCTGTCGCCGTCCGAGGTGACTGCCGCTCTCGACGGGCCGGTGAGCGTTCCCGGCCGGATGGAGCACGTGGACCTCGGCCCGGGGTGGCCGACCGTCGTCGTCGACTTCGCCCACACCCCGGACGCGCTCGCGTCCTCGGCCGCCGCGATGCGGGCGCGCACGCGGGGGCGGCTTGTGGTGACGGTGAGCTCGGGCGGGGACCGCGACCCCACGAAGCGGGAACCCGCCGGAGTCGCGGCCGTGGAGTCCGGCGCCGACGTGGTCCTGGTGACGGACGACAACCCCCGCACGGAGGACCCGGCCGCCATCCGCGCCGCCGTGATGCGGGGTGTCCGCCGAGCCGTGGCGGCGCGGCGGTCCGCCGGTCTGCTCGTGCCCGAGGTCGTCGAGCTGCCGTCCCGGCGGGAGGCCATTAAGTTCGCCCTCGAGACGGCCGGACCGGACGGCACGGTGGTGCTCAACGGCAGGGGGCACGAGCAGTGGATGGAGATCGGCCCGCGGGGGAGCCGGGTGCCGTTCGTGGACCGCGACGAGGTTCTCGCGGCAGCCGCCGCCATTCTGCGCGCTCGCTGACCGCGCCGTGGCGCTGCGTCCCGGGGCGAGGACCCGCCCCTTCCGCGCCGCGAGTGCGCCTCTGGTTAGAGTGCGGGGGTGGGAATGGCAATCGTGGGCGTCCTGGTGATCGTCCTGATGGTGGCGGTCACGGGTCTTTCGCGGAGGCTCGGCGTGGCCGCGCCTCTGCTCCTGGTGGTGGTGGGACTGACGCTGTCCTACGCCCCTGGGGTGCCGGACATCGAGGTGCCCCCCGAGTGGATCCTCACCGGAGTGCTTCCCCCGCTGCTGTACGCGGCCGCGATCAAGGTCCCGGTCATCGACTTCCGCCGCAACCTCGGGGCCATCACCAGCCTGTCCGTGGTCCTGGTGCTGGTGTCCGCCCTGATCACGGGGCTGGTGCTCTACGCCCTGCTCCCGGACCTGAACCTGGCCGCGGCCATCGCGCTGGGGGCCGTGGTCAGCCCGCCGGACGCCGTGGCGGCCACCTCGATCGGCAAGCGGCTGGGCCTGCCGCCGCGGCTGGTGACGGTGCTCGAGGGCGAGGGTCTGGTCAACGACGCCACCGCCCTGGTGCTGCTGCGCAGTGCCCTGGCCGTGGCGGCAGGGACCATGTCCGGCGTGTGGAGCGGGGTCGCCGACTTCGGCTACGCCGTGGTCGGCGCCGTGGCCGTGGGCCTGCTCGTCGGTGTGGTCACCGTCGCCGTGCGCGCCAGGATCGACGACCCCGTGCTGGACACGGCCCTGTCCTTCGTCGTGCCGTTCCTGGCCTTCATCCCCGCGGAGGAGCTCGGGGCCTCCGGGGTGCTGGCCGTGGTGGTGGCCGGGCTGTGCACCGGTCACCGCGGCGCGGCCGTGCTGGGTGCCCAGGCCAGGATCGGCGACGACGTGAACTGGCGCACTGTGCAGTTCCTGCTCGAGAGCGCGGTGTTCCTGCTCATGGGCCTGGAGCTGCACGACCTGGTGGACGACATCGACCAGGACCTGCTGAGCATTCGCAGCACCGTGCTGCTCGGCCTGCTGATCACCGCCGTCCTCCTCGTCGTCAGGCTCGCGTGGGTCTTCCCGCTGGTCCTCCTCCTGCGCCGGCGGGCGGACCGGGCCGAGCACCGGGCTATGCGCCTGTGGCTGGGCCTGGAGCAGGCGCGCGAGCGCCCTGCCGACCCCCGGCGGGCGCGTCGGCGCAGGCTGCTCCGGCGCCTCTACGCCCAGCGCCGGGCCGACCTGGAGCAGGAGCGCCGTGAAGGCCTGGGCTGGCAAGGCGCCGCGGTCCTGGGCTGGTCCGGCATGCGCGGGGTGGTGACCCTGGCGGCGGCACAGTCCCTGCCCGGCACGGTGCCCTACCGGGAGCAGCTGGTGCTCATCGCCTTCACCGTGGCGGTCACCACCCTGCTGCTGCAGGGCGGCACCCTGCCCGCACTCATCCGGGCTCTCGGCATCCGCGGCGTCGACACCACCGCGGATCTGCGGGCGTCCGCGGCCCTGTTCGACGAGATCGCCGACGCTGGGCTGCGGGTCCTCGACGCGCCGGGGGCGGTCCTGGGCGACGGCGCGGCCGTGGACCCCGACGTCGTCGAGCGCGTCCGCCAGGACACCTTCCTGCGCAGCGAGTCCGCCTGGGAGCGGGCCCACGCCCGCGAGGAGAAGGACGCTCCCACCCCCCACCACCAGTACCGGCAGCTGCGCCTGGCCGTGGTCCGCGCGGAGCGCGAAGCCCTGCTCGCCGTCCGCCGGGAGGGGAAGTACCCCTCGAGGATCCTGGCCGACGCCCAGCGCGTCCTGGACGTCGAGGAGGCCAGGCTGCGACCGCGCACCTCGGAGCACTAGCTGGAATGTCCAGGGAGGCTGTCCTGCCTCGGCACGCCCAGCATCCCGCCGCGACCGCGGAGCTCCGTCGTCGTTGCCCCCTCCTGCCACGCGTGACGCGGTGGCCTGCTGTGCGGGTCTACGCGACGAACACGCAGAACGGGTGCCCGGCGGGATCGACGAACACGTACAGCGGTTCGTCCGGGTCGTCCGCACGATCGAGCAGCTGCTCGGCGCCCAGCCGTCCGATGACGCAGGAGCACCCCACCCGCGCAACGGGTGGGGTGCTCCTGCGTCTCATAAGGGGAGCGCCCTGGCTGCCCCTGTCGTCCTGGTCTCAGTGCTTCCAGGCGCGGTCGTAGTCCTTCTCGTCCTCGTCGGCCTTCTCGTCCTCATCCTCGTCGTCGTCGGCCTTGTCGTCGTACTCCCACGTGAACTCGTGGTGGTACTTCTCGTCGTCGTCCTTGTCGCCGTTCTCGTTCTCGTCGTGGAACCAGTGCTTGCCGTCGTACTGCCAGACGTGCTCGTGGTGGTACTTCTCGTCGTCGTCCTTGTCGCCGTTCTCGTTCTCGTCGTGGAACCAGTTCTTGACGTCGTACTCGTCGTCGTCCTTCTCGTCGTCCTTTTCGTCCTTCTCTTGGTCATCACTGGATTTGTCTTCGTAATCACCCTTAGACTCGTGGTCATAGTCCCCGCCCGCGAACGCGGGCGTACCCAGTGAGCCTCCGAGGAGGGCGGCCGCGATGGCCGCACCGGCGAGAGTCTTGTGCAGATCGTTCATGGTGTCCCCTATAAAGGGCATGACGAAGAAGTCGCCATGCGCGCGAAAGAGAATTTGTCCAGGCCTGTGAGACAGGCCTTCCCCGAGAACCGGGTGACACCACCGTAGAAGGGGATTTGCGCGGGGTTCAAGAGGCCGACTAGGGCAAACGACAATATGGCACGGCTTCTTCGCGCCCTCTTCCTCCCTGGACGGGGTGGCCTGGGCGGGTCAACAGGACGACCTGCACCTCGAGGCGCCCGCTGGTTAGTGACCGGTGAGTCACCTGTATTCCTGCACGTCATCGCGGGGTTTGGTGCCGCTGGAACCATGGCCGACCCATCGGAGCCGACGCTTCCCGGTGGTGTGACAGGCGGGCTTACGGGTCCCACTGAGGACCCCCGCGACCATCAGTACTATGACGGTTCGGCGCTCTTTGTGACAGCGCCACTGGGGCCACCCGTCTTCCCGCAAGTACTGATCCATGGGTCTCAAGTCCGACCGCCCGCGCAGGGCGCCGAAGGCACGGGAAGCTGGCAGGTGCGGGACACGCCCCTGTTACCCAGCTCACGGAGGCTGGGAGTGGGCAGGTGCTTCCGCCGGTCCACGCAGCGTCCCGGAAGGAATCCCACCATGACCGTGACCCTCAGCATCCTCACCGCCTCCACTCCCGCCGGGGCGGTGGAGTGGGCCTGCCTGTTCTCCTACCAGCTGCCCTCCGGCCACGACCCGGGTCTCGAGGCCGTGCTCGAGTCCATGACCGAGGGCCGGCGCCTCCCCGGGCACACCTACGTGTGGGCGGACTACCGGGTCCCGGTCGAGCTGGTCCCCGCCTGCCTGCTGGACACCGAGCACGAGGCGGAGATCAGCCACGGGCGGATCACCGGGTTCCACGGGGTGGACCTCGTGTCCGTGGTGGCCGACTGTGAAGTGGCCCGAGCGGTGCTGGTCGAACCAGCGAGTCCCGGTGCGGCCGACGGGGTCCTGGTTCCGGCCGCCTGAGCCGTCCGATGGCGACCCCGACGCGCTAGCATTTGCGATGGTCACCTACCCCCGGGGTGGCGCCCCCCGCCGTCGGAAGAGCCCTGTCGTGGACCCCCTCGCAGCCCACCCCTCACCGGTCCCGTGGCAGTTCCACGAGCTGTCCCTGCGCGGGCGGGTGGTGGTGAGCCAGCTGCCGCAGGCCGTCACCACGTTCCTGCTCTTCCTGGTCCTGGCGGTCGTCCAGGCATCCATGCTGGCCGACCCCCTGGTGCGGTGGGCCGGCGGACTCACCCTCGCCCTGACCCTGGCGTGCGCCCTGGTCCCCTGGGACCGGCTGCCCTACCGCTCCTACCTGGTGATCCCGGTGCTGGACTTCGTGCCGATCGGTCTCCTGTTCGAGGGCCTGTTCCCGCAGGTCCTCGGAGTGCCGTTCCTGGCGGCCCTGCCCGTGCTCTGGCTGGTCGCCTCGGCCCAGCTGCCCCGGGCGGCCGCCCCGCTGGGGGCGCTGCTGACCGTGGCGATGCTGTGGGTGCCGCTGCTGCTGCGGCCAGGGCCGATCACCCTCACGGCCCTGGGCAGTCCCTTGCTGATCCCGTTAATGATGCTGGCCATCGGCACCATGGCCCAGATCCTGACCAACAGCACCGAGGCCAAGGACGCGCAGCTGCGCCACCTGCTGGCCGCCGGCGCCCGCCGCGAGCGCCTGCTCAGCACCGTGCTGGACTCGGTGGACGTCGGGGTGCTGGCCCTGGACGAGACCGGCCGCCCCCTGCTCACCAACAACGGGCACCTGCACGCCCACGCCCAGCAGCGCCTGGCCCGCACGTCGTCGTCCTCGGCGATCCCGGTGCTGTACGACGGGGCAGGCGCCCCCTTGTCTCCCACGGCCCGGCCGATCGCCCGCGCGGTGGCGGGGGAGTCCTTCTCCGCCGACCTGGTGCGCGTGGGCGAGCCCCCCGCTCAGCAGGTGCTGTCCGTGACCGCTCGCGTCATGCGCGACGAGCACGGACGGGCGGAGGGATCCGTGCTGTCCTTCAGCGACGTCACCGAGCTCGTGGACGCCCTGCAGGCCAAGGACGAGTTCGTGGCCGGCATCTCCCACGAGCTGCGCACCCCGCTGACGTCCATCCGCGGCTACACGGAGCTGCTGGCCATGGACGACCGGCTGCCCGGCTCCGCGCAGACCGGTCTGGAGGTGATCGAGCGCAACGCCGACCAGCTGCTGAGCCTGGTCGACGACCTCCTGAACTCCCACCGGGACGCCGCCGACCTGCACGTCGTCCCCGCGGATCTCGTGGCGCTGCTCGAGCAGTCCGCCGAGGTCGCCCAGCCGCATGCCGATCGGGCCGGGATCGCCGTGAAGGCCTGGGCGCCGGACAGCATGGTGGTCGACTGCGACCCCGTGCGCATGCGCCAGGTGCTGGACAACCTCATCTCCAACGCCATCAAGTACTCGCCCGCCAACAGCTCGGTGTTCGTCCTGGGGACCCAGTCGGGCGACTCCGTCCTGGTGCAGGTGATCGACCACGGCCACGGCATGTCCCCGGAGGACGTCCGCCGGGTGTTCGAGAAGTTCTACCGCGGCGCCACCGCCCGGATGAGCACCGCCCCCGGCCTGGGCATCGGGCTCGCCCTGAGCAAGGCCATCGTGGAGCAGCACGGCGGCACCCTGACCTGCCACAGCACGCTGGGCGAGGGCACCGTGTTCACCTTGGCGCTGCCGATGACCGCACCGCAGGACGTGGCTCCGACCGCCGAGATCGGACGACGAGGCCCCGACCGTAGCGCCGCCGCCGGAGCGTGAGTGCCGGACCCGGCTGAGACCCTGCGTGCGCAGAAAGGTCCCGCCGGTGTTCCGGCGGGACCTTTTCGGGACTGACCGATGGATCAGTGCTTGTTGTCGACGTACTGAACTTTGTACCAGGTGTTGTGCTTCTTGTACTGGCAGACCTTGTACCAGTGCTTCACGTTGTGCTTCTCGACGTACTTGGCGTGCTTGTGCGCCCAGTCGTACTTGACGTGGCACTTGTCGGCGGCGTACTTGGCGGCCCAGTCGTGGTGACTGTGCTTGTAGTGCTCCACGGCGTGCCACTTCTTGTACTTGTGGTCGTACTTCCAGTGGCTGAATTGGATGTACTTGTCGTGCTTCTCGTACTTCTTCTCAACGCTTTGCTGGCTGGCTGCGGTGCTGACGGATGTGGCTTCCGAAACGCCTGCCGATGCCGAAGCCGGTGCGACGAACGCTCCGGTCATGAGCGCGCCGGCCATCATGGCGGCGGCGATCCTCCCGCGCAGATTTTTCATTCTTTCCCCCGATGAGTGGACGATATCGAGCCTACGCCCCTGGTCAGAGGCCATTTCGGGGTTGCGGTCAAGATCCGGCACCAGGTGCGTCACGAGTCGGAACTACCGGGACGTATGCGGTTCGATTGATGTCGCAGGTCGTGCGAGCCGTCCGCCCCGTCGGAGGCGCAGCCCCCTCGACTGCCCAAGGACCACATGACCCCCGCGTAGCGCATCTCCGGGAAGGTGGTGGCCACCGCGGTCACCGCCGCCCTCGGCACGGAAGGGTGCCGTCGGTGCGGACCGAGCGCCACGATGGCGGAGAATCCGCCCCTGGGGGCCGAAGATCTAGGGAGCTGGAACGCGAGGACCTGACGCTGCGCTGCCGGCGGCCTCTCACAACAGACTCCTGCGGGCGTCAGAGTCCGTCACGTGGGCCGTCCCCTGCATGACGCCGGATAACCTGAGAGCCAGCAGAACGTCCAGCAGGCCGTGTCTGTTCTGATCGTTGCTCGTGCCGGTTAGGGGACATCGGCGGCGGCAACGTCCTCCTGTGCGAAGTCGACTTCACCTGACGAAGTCGGCATGTGTGCGTGGGCCACGGGGTCAACAGTACCGATCGTCCTGCCATCAATCTGAGGAAGTACATGGCCACTCCCACGATAACCGCGCCGAGCTCACCGACCTCGCAGAAATCAGGGTTTCGCAGCGACATCCAAGGGTTGCGTGCGATCGCCGTTCTCCTCGTGATCGTGTACCACTCGGGGGTGGAAGTCTTCAGCGGCGGATATGTCGGCGTCGACGTGTTCTTCGTCATCTCCGGTTTCCTGATCACCACCCATCTCCTGGAGACGCTCCAACGCCACGGGACTGTCGATCTGACCAGCTTCTATGCGCGGAGGGCCAGGAGAATCCTGCCGGCCGCCTTCACCGTGCTGGTCCTCAGCCTTGTGGCCGCCCTGATCTGGATGCCGCCGCTACAGCTGGAATCAGTCTTCCGGGGAGCTATGGCGACAGCTCTCTACGTGCCTAACATGCTCTTCGGTCTGCAGGGCACCAACTATCTGGACGAGGGTACGACATCTCTCTTCCAGCACTACTGGTCACTGGGTATCGAGGAGCAGTTCTATCTCGTCTGGCCGGCTCTCCTGCTGATCGCATACCGGCTGTGCCGGAGGTCGGAGCGGGCGCTGTTCTGCGTGGTCGCAGCGCTGGTCGCGATGTCCTTCGCTGCATGTCTCACCGTGATGCCGGTGTCCCAGCCCCTGGCCTTCTTCTCTCTCCCCACTCGGGCGTGGGAACTCGGCATCGGGGTACTGGTCGCTTTTCTGCTGCGCTCTGGTGCCGGACGGCTGCGGGACCCTCTCTGGGGTGTGCTTGCCTGGCTCGGCGTGGTCACCCTCGTGCTGGTCGCGGTGGTGTACGACGCCCAAACCCCGTTCCCTGGCTATCACGCCGCGGTGCCGGTGTTGGCAACGGCCCTGGTCATCATCGGAGGGATGTCAGGGCGGCACAATCCATCCCGGCTGCTCAGCGTGCGACCGCTGCAGTTCATCGGCGTCATCTCCTACTCGCTGTACCTGGTGCACTGGCCCCTGCAGGTGCTTCCCCAGGCGGCCGCCGGGAACACCGATTCCCTGCCCTTGTGGGCAACAGTGCTGCTCGGGGTGCTCAGCGTGCCCCTGGCGTACGGGCTCTATCGCCTCGTCGAGGACCCGTTCCGGCGTCCACGACGCCTCACCGGCACCACCCACGCGCACACTCTCGTCCTGCTTCTGGGCACCTCCGGGCTGATCGTGGCCCTGACGTTCGCCACGATGCTCGTGACCCTGCGGTTGCCCTTGGACGCAGGTCACCCGGCGGCAGTCACCGCGGCGACGACCTCTCCGATGGGAACCGATTTCGTGCCCTCCAATCTCACTCCGGCACTCCGGGACGCAGCCGGCGACAACCCGGCGATCTACGACAACGGGTGCCTCCGCGGGTTCGTATCCACCGACGCGTCCCCGTGCCGGTACGGGGACAACGACGACGCCCCCACCGTCGTCCTGTTCGGGGACAGTCATGCCGCCTCCTGGTTCCCCGGACTGCATTCACTCGCCGACCGAGGACACATTCGGCTGGAGGTCAACACGAAGAGCTCGTGCCCCTCCGTGGACGTGCCCGTGCTGCGCAACAGCCTGGCCTTCGCCGCCTGTGACCAGTGGCGAGATGGTGTCCTCAAGCGCATCGACCAGGACCGGCCGGACGTGGTCCTGTTGGCCAACTATCGGGTCAGCCCACTGGCGGGAGGCAACGACAACTTCGCCGACCGATGGGAGGCGGGGCTGACCTCTACGATCGCGGCCATGCCCGAGGACAGCGCGGTCGGTGTCCTCGCCGATGTCCCGGACATGCAGGCAAACCCGTCGATCTGTCTCTCCCATCGGCTCCACGAGGCCACCTCGTGCGACCGGCGACGCACGGACGTCCTCGACGAGTCCGTCTCGGCCGCGGAGAGGAGCGCAGCAAAGGCCGCCGGCGCCGAGGTCCTGGACATGAACCGGTACCTGTGCGGAAAAGTCACCTGCCCGACAATCATCGGCAACGAACTCGTCTACCGGGATGCCCACCACTTGACGGCCACGTTCAGTGCCTCACTGGCGGAACCGCTGAGAGCAGCTCTCGCGCCTCTGCTGAAGTGACCGCTGTCGCACGGAGGTGTTGGTCCCAGCCATGCTGTCAGCCGTTCCAGCTCTCGAGCACCCGCATCTCCTTCCAGGGCACCTTCGGCATGCCGTAGTAGTCCCAGGCGAATCCGGCCTCCTCGTAGACACGGCCCGGGGAAGCCGGGGTGGCATCAGGCGCGAGTTCGAAGCTGATGCTGAGCGAGGTGTCGGCCCGGTCGATGAGATATGCCCCATGCGTCTGCAAGGCTTTGGCCACAGCCACTTCGCCCGTCGTGATCCCGGGAATGCCCTCCACGTCGATTCCGGGGCTGAGCTGCAACCGAGCCCCTTCGGGGATGCAGTCGGAGCGGGAGGAGTTCCCATCGGTCTTCAGCGCAGGCGCGCGGTAGACGTCCTTGCAGACGTTGTCGCTCTGCATGACCAGAGCGTGATCGATCACTCCGGCCTCGATCTCGTCGACTCGGACCACTCCACCGATGCGAGATGCTCCGGCTCCCGTGCTGCTGCCGCCCCATCCCGACCCTGACATGGAGTTCTCTGCGCCCCAGGTGGTCGTCCATTCCCCGTCCGGCGTCTGGCGGGCCTGCCAGTACTCGCTGACGGTGTTGGTGCTGAGATCCATCACGGTCATCACGCCGTCGCTGCCCTGGTTCGGAGCTGCACCAGACGGGATCGGCATCGCCTGGACCCAGAAGGGGCACGTGCCCCATGAGGACGGCCCAGCGCAGTCCACCGGGTGCCTGGGCGTCAGCGCGGTCGCGGAGTAGATGGGGATGCCGTACTCGAAGAGATTGGCATGCACCATCCCGGTCCTGGTGGCGCGGGAGATCATGGCACCACTGCTCGGGTCCACGGCTGGGTCGTCCACTATCGGGACGTTGAATGGGCTCGTACTGGAGAACGGCCGGGACGAGGCGGGCGAGGTGGCCAGCTGTTCGGGGTCCTGCGCAGAACGGGAGGACTCGGGGGCAAGGCCGAGGGTCACTGCGGCAACGATGGCAACCGTGCCGGCTTTCGTGGTGCGTCTGCTGAGTCCCGCGATGCTGCGCGGCGGAGAAGTCATGTTCATATGAGGATAGCCCTTCCTCGGTGACCGGCCGAAAACCTGTGATCCGATGTGCTCATCGGACCGCAGGTGTGCCGCGTCGTCCGCCCACCATGTCCCTGAAAGGGATATCACGCCTCCGCGCCGGAACGATGGCCGACGCGCGCGAGGTCGGTGATCTCACCTCTGAGCCGGGCGGTCGCCGCCCGGCTCCGAAAAATCACGATGAGGAGCGGGAGCAGGAAGACCACACTGAGCGGTACGGCGGCCCACAGACGGTAGGAAGAGCTGGGAACCGTCGTACCGGCCTCGCCGGCCAGCTGGTAACCCGAGGCCAGGGCGGAGACTTCCGACTGGGAGAGCGCCACTGCGGCCGCACCCAGGTCCGCCGCCGCCAGTTCGTCGTCGGCAGCGACCGTCACGACGACGGACCCCCCGAGTCGGGACTGCCGGATGTCGACGTCGACGTCTGCTGCACCGGGGGTCCGCCCCGTGCGCTGTTCCAGGTCGCTCACGGTGACCGACCGGTCGAGAGCCTCCGCCAGTGTCGGCACGATCAGACCTCTGCTGACGACATCGAGTTCATAGGCATCGGCCGCGTCGACTTGTCCGGAGGCGGGCACGATCGCCAGGGTCGAGGTGGTGGTGTGCCGCTCCGAAACGGTGGTCAGCACGGCCACGAGGGCGGCCAGTGCGACGGCGGAGAGCGCCATCAAACTGCGAATCCGAGGTCGGGGGTCGCCCCGGTCAGGGTCGGTAAATCCGACAGGTGCGATGTCGAGATCGCGGCGCACCTGCAGATCCAGCGCCGCGGCAGCCGCGGCCATCAGCAGCAGCGCCCGGAAATCCGAGAGGTGAAGGAAGACGCTGGCTACCAGCCAGCCGACGATTCCTCCAACGATGCCGATCGCGAGGTAACGGGTGTGGCCGTTGCCCGTGGCACGGGCGACCTTCTGCGCCCGCAGCGCCGCGAAGAGCACTGTTCCGAGAAAGACGGCCCACGCCAGCAGGAGCATGACGCCGCCGTCGGCGGCCTGCTCGAGATAGAAGTTGTGTGCAGCGACGACGATCGTGACCGGCTCGTAGTAGTTCGCCAACCTGTCGTAGACCGGGAAGATCGTGCCGTAGCTCCCGATGCCGTGGCCCGTGAACGGGGCGTCGAGGAACATGCGCCAGGCGTCGATCTGGAAGCGCTCGCGCTCCACCACCGACGGGTCGGCATTGGCACGCCCGCCGTTGCCGATGGCCGCCAGCGTGGCCAGCCGGCTTCCCACACCGGTCAGCGGGATCAGAATTGCCAGGACCAGCGGAAGACCGAACAGGGCCTTGCGGTAGACGCCTCCGGCGAGGAGCGCCCAGACGACGAGGCCGATGAAGAGCGCGATGAATCCGCCGCGTGACTGGGTGAGATAGACGCCCACCAGCAGCGCGACAGAGCTGGACGCCCACAGCAGACGTGCGCGTGTGCCCCGGCACATGGCAAGCATGGACAGGCTGAGCGGCGTGAACAGGACGAGCAGCCGTGCCCAGAAGTTCACGTCCGCATGAGTGCCGGCGTGACGCGGCGTCAGCGCTCCGCCCTCTTGGGTCAGTGGCACCTGGCTGAGTCCCCCCAGGTCGCCGGCGTTGTGGAGTATGTACTCGTGGAAGATGGTCAGTGCTGCCAGGCCTGCCAGCACCAGGACTGTCGCCTGGAGCGCCGGACGCACTCCTGAAGTGGACAGCATCAGGGCGTACACGACGACGAAGAACACCAGATTCCGGCCGTACTCCAGGAGCAACGACTGTGACGTCAACGGATCTGCTGCATCGAGAAACGTGAGGCAGAGGCCACCGAACAGACCCATCAGGCCCAGCAGCACCGGTGACCACGTGAAGGTGAAATTTCCCCGACGGGCCATCACACCGAGCGCGAGCACGGCGAGCGCAAGCTGCGGCACGTAAGGACTCACTCCTGCATGGTCCCGGATGACGGTGTTGATGTGGGACACATCCAAAGTGACCAGCACCAGGAGTGCGATGCGGGGATGGACCATGGCCAGTATCGAGCCCGCGAGCACGGCCGCGCCCACCGCGGCGAGGAGTGCCGGAGTCATCGCACGCCTCCCCGCACATCCTCGGGTGACAAGCCCAGGACGTCGTCGTAGGCGGCCGATACGACCTCTGGGGCGAACCGCTCTGCCCAGCTCGTCTTCGCCGCCCGCGAGAGCGTTCGGTTGGCGTCGAGACCGATGGTTTCCGAGAGCAGTGCCGCGAACTCGTCCGGAGATCGGGCGACGAGACATCCGTCGGTCCGTCCCACATCCAGTCCCAGCACCCCGTGCGGAGTCGCCACCACAGGCAGTCCCCGGGACAGCGCCTCAAGGACCTTGATCTTCGTCCCGCTGCCTATCCGCAGTGGCGAGATCATGGCCGCCGAGTTCAGCAGCACGTCGTCGAGGTCATCGACCCATCCGAGCGGTCGCACATGGTGGCCCCATGCTGCCGCTTCGGGGACAAGAGCTTCCGAGCCGCGTCCGACCACCAGGAGCTCGAAGTCCGGAATGACAGTCAGCACGGCATCGCGACAATGCGTGAGGAACCAGACCAGGCCGTCTCGATTGGGCGGGAAGTCGAGTCCGCCCAGGAAGACGAACCGCGATCCGCCGGTGAAGCTCCTCGGCTTGGGCGTTGGTGCCGGCAGCAGCGGCAGCACGGTCCGAATGCTGTCCGAACCGGTGCGCCGGGTCAGTTCTGCGGTCTCATCAGCGTTCACCAGGACCGTCGCGTCGAATTCCCGGGGCGCCTGTTCCTCGGCTCGGGCTGTACGTTTCTCTTCGAACCTGAGCAGCGGACGGTAGGCGAGGGGATGTGCCGCGATCCGGGCAGCCGGACCGGGAAGCATCTTGCCGAACTCGCCGAGGGGGTTGCCCACACGCGTGGGGTCCTGCTTGATCCGCTCCAGCATGCTGGCATACCGCTTGGAGAACAGGTCATCGGCGTACAGCACTCGCTTTCCCCGGGGCAGCTCCCGAGCGTACTGGCCCGTGCGCATGGTGTCCCAGATCTCCAGGTCCGCTTGGATCTCTCCCAACAATGTCCTCAGCCGCGCCAGCACGCGAGGAGACCAGAGGGCGGCCTCCTGCAATGAGGACAGCGGCGGCACAGGCACCCGGCGGAGCACCGCGCGGACCTGCTCACCGGCACTCGGCTTCGGCACCACGTGGAGGTGGAAGGGAACGGCGGGGCGGGGTGTTCCGGTTCGACCGATGAGGATGACGTGCACATGGTCCGCGCCCAACCGGGCGCAGAGGTGGTCCAGCAGCCCGCCCATGACGACCTGCTTGCCGAAGGAGCGCGGCTCGGGCTCGGTGGCCGTGATCAGTACGGCCGAAGCGGCCGGTGCCCCAGGCGGGATGAACATGGTCGGTCCTCCTTCGAGGCGGTGGGCGGTCACGCCGGCTCCGGTGCGGCCTGGTCAGCATCGGTTCTGCGGCGCCTGGACCCGATGGCATCGAACGCGTCGGTGATGGCAGGACGGGCGAACAGCAGGGACGCTCCGACCACCACGGCCCCGCAGACGGCAGAGACCAGAACCAGGCTCCCGAGCTCACCACTGGGCAGGAGGGCGCTGACGGAAAAGCCGGCGGTGGCCGTTGTCGCGGCGACCAACAGGCCCGGCAGCACGGCCATGAGCAGCGATCGAGCGGACACCCCCGTCACTCGGACGACCATGATCATTCGCGCCGCGCAATAAAGGACGTTGAAGACCAGGTGCACGGCGGCCACTGCCACCAGGCCGTACTGGGCCGAGAACAGAAAGGCCACGGCCATCAGTGCGCTGGTGGGCAGGTCGAGCAGGATCAGGGTGCCCGGTCGTCCCATCGCCGAGAAGACGTCGCCGCTGGCCCAGGCAATGGCCATGACCCCCAGGCTGACCGATATCAGCATCATCGGTACCACCGCGTCGGCCCACTGTTCGGAGAACAGCACCGGCACGGCGTCACGTGCGACGACCGCCAGCGCGACCCCGGCCGCAAGACCGTACAGACTCAGCAGCCGGATGGCACGCAGCATGGCGCGGAGCATGACCTCGTGGCCGACGGCGCGGGCCCGTGCGTACGTGGGCAGCGCCACCGCGGAGAAGATCCACAGCACGTTCTCGATGATCAGCTCGGGCAGCTTGTACGCCATGCCGTAGATGCCGAGGGCCGTGGTGCTGATCATCGCGCCGACCACCAGGTAGTCGAAGGCGCCGCGGAAGGATCCCAGGACCCGGATCACCGTGACCTGACCACCAAAGCTCAGCAACCCGGTGACGTCCTTCCGTCGCAGCCGCAGGGCGGGTGTGATGGGCACCAGCGACCAGAGCACGATCATCGCGACGAACTCGCTGACGAGAATGCCGGCGGCGATGCTGATCGGCCCACCGACGGTGAGGGCGAGCGGAATCGATACGCCGACCCGGGTGGCAGCACGCAACAGGTCGATCACGGTCCGGCGGCGGAACCGAAGATCGCGTTTGAGGACGGCGTCGTTGACCTGGCCGGCTCCCCGGAAGAGCGGGTACAGGAAGATCAGTGCGAACAGTCCAGCGTGCTCGCGAGAGTCGAAGAGAGCCGCGATGAAGGGCGACAACGCGACGCCGATCGCGGCGATGCCGACAGAGATGCCGACATTCAGGGTGAAGGCGGTCCGGGTCCGAAACGTGATGCCGCGTTCCTGGTTGGCGACCACTGACGCTCCCACCCCAAGGTCCAGAGCCGCATCGAACATGGTGATGATGGTCAGCGCCGCCGTGACGAGACCGAAGTCCTCCGGGGTCAGCAGGCGAGCCAGCACCAGGGTCAGGAGAAGGATGATGAGCCGGTTGGAGCCCCAGGCGAGGGTGGTCCACAGGAATCCCCGCACGGAGGAGCGCGCGAGGTTGCGGGACGTGTCCGCGGTGGTCGTGCCGACCTTTGGGTCGACCCCGGGTTCAGGTGCTCCAGCGCCGGCGGGTTGAATGGCTACTCCTATGTCCCGTGGAATTCAGCCGAACATTCAAAATCCATGCAAATAGATTTACTACTTGAAGAGAGTTAGAAATGCATACATCGACGTCTGCTTTCCCCCGAAAGCGACACGGCTTGTCGTCTGGATCGACTGTAGGGACACGGGGGAGGGTGACCAAGTGTGACCGAGCTGTCCGTGGCCATGGGTGACCAAGTATGACCATTGGTGCCGTGGTCTCTTTGGTCTCGGGAGCTCTTCTCGGGGACCGTGCTGTACTGTCCGCAAGGAATGGGGGCGGAATTATGAGGGGGAAATTGTGCGGGTCCTGAAGGTGGTTGACGCTCTGCGATTCGGTGGTGCCGAGAGCTTGATCGTCCAACTGGCGCGGGTCGCTGACCACGCGGACCTCGAGGTCTCCGTGCTCGCGCTGCAGGGGGACCGTCCTGAGCATCTGGACATGGTTCCCTCTCTCCAGGACGCCGGTGTGGAACCCCACGTTCTCGGAGTGCGGCGCACGCTGGACGCCCCGGCGTTCCTGCGGCTGGTCAAGTTTATCAAGGACACCAAGCCGGATGTGGTCCACGCCCATCTCGAGATGGCCATGACCCTTGCTCTCCCCGCTGCCGCGATCGCGGGAGTCCCTGCGGTCGCGACATTCCACAACATGCAGGCACCACTGAGCGGCCGCGCCGGTCGGCGCGAGCAGCTGGCGCTGGAGGTGGCCACCCGCAGCCAGGCCACCATCTTCGTCTCGCAGTCTTCGCTCGATTCGTTCGCGGCGCGCTACCGCTCCGGCAAGCCGGTCCCGCCGTCCTGGAAGGTCGTGCACAACGGCGCCGATCTCGACGTCTTCACTCCGGCGGACAGCAGTGGTGCGCCGGCGATGCTGCCCCCGGATTTTGGCATCGATGGTTCCCGCGTCGTGACGGTGCCGGCTGGTCTGCGCGAGTACAAGGGTCTCCACCACACCATCGAGGCGTGGCCCGGCGTCGTGGCCAACATCCCGGATGCCAAGCTGCTCCTCGTCGGATCCGGTCCCGAGGAACAGAATCTCCGGGCGCGGGTCAGCGAGCTGGGCCTCACCGAGTCGGTGGTGTTCGCCGGGCTCCGGAACGACATCCCGGAGATCATGAGAGCCTCCGACGTGGTACTGCTGGCCTCGATCTATGGCGAAAACCTTCCCACGGTGGTGATCGAGGCCGGCGGGTGCGCTCGACCGGTCGTGGCCAGTGACGTCGGTGGCGTCAGCGACATCGTGGTCGACGGAGAGACCGGACTGCTGGTGCCTCCTGCAGACCCGACAGCCATCACGCGGGCCCTCCTCACCGTGCTGGACGACCCTGACCTGGGCGCCAGATTGGGGCGTGCCGGTCGGGAGCGTGTGGAGCGACTGTTCGACGCACGGGGGTGGGCCCGTTCGCTGCGGTCGGTGTACGAGCAGGCGATCGCCGACAAGCGACCCTCGGATTGGTCGGCGTGAGCGCGGTCCGGCCGGTGGTGGTGGTGGTGGCGGAGGCGACGCCGATGCGAGGGGGCATCGCCACTTTCGCCGAGACCATCACCTCCGACCCGGTGCTGGCCGAGCAGTTCGACGTGCAGTTGCTGAACACCGCCCGGGTTGCCACACGGGAGGGCGGACGATTCAATCTGCAGAACCTGCAGTATGCCGTGATGGACGCCGTGCGAGTTTTTCGAGCCGCCCGGCGCGCCGACATCGTCCATCTCCAGCTCGTCGCAGACCCCGGGCTGTCCGCTCTCCGCGCCGCCGTGTTGAACGTCGCTGCGTCGCTGGGCCGGGCCGAGCTCATCTCCCATGTCCATTCCGCCGTCGGAAACGCCGGACGCGCAGAGTTCGCCACCTATGGGGCCTTGGACCGCATCGCGCTGAGGACCCTCCGGCGGGCGGCCCTGGTCTGCACCGTGTCCCAGGCCGGTACGGCGACCATGCGCCAGTTCGCCGGCCGAACGCCGGTGCAGACCGTGGACAATGCCATCGACCTCGATGCCTTTCCCATGACCGATGCGGACAGGGAACGTCCGACGGTCCTCTTCGTCGGCGTGATTTGTCGGCGCAAGGGCACCGTGGAACTGGCCCGAGCGAGCCGGATGCTGCGCGAGCGTGGCGTGGCCGATTGGAACCTCGTGGTGGTGGGAGGCCAGGGTCCGACGCCAGAGGCGGAGTACCGAGAGGTTGTCGCCGAGTTCGAGGCCGCCGGTCTGGCCGCATCCCTGGTCGGCCCTGAGTACGGCGATCAGGTCAGGGCGCGGCTGTCCGAAGCCGATGTCTTCGTGCTTCCGTCTTATCTCGAGGGACAGCCGATCGCCATCATCGAGGCGATGGCCAGCGGACTGCCCGTGGTGGCATCTGCCACCGGGGCTGTTCCCGACCTGATCAGGGACGGTGTCGAGGGGCGCATCGTGGAACCGGGCAACTCCGGGGTTCTCGCCGATGCACTGGCTGATCTCATTGTCGATCGTCACGCGCGCCGCCAGATGTCTGCCGCGTCTCGTGCGCGAGCGGAAGCTCTGCACGGCCTGCCGCGACTGTCCGAAGTGCTGGGACACCTCTATCGCCAGGCCCTCTACGAAGCCGACCGACCGGTGTCAGATCCAACCAAGGGGGAAACTCGATGAGCAAGCTCGGAGCGAAGTCGCGAGAAACTCGCGTCAGCCTGATGACCGGCGTTCTGGTGGCGTTGCTGATCCTCGTGGCCGGCAGCGTGGTGGCACTGGGGCAGAAGAGCGAGTACACGGCCGAGTCGGTCATCGTCGTCCTGCCCAACGCGGACTTGGAGACCTCTCTCTCGGCCGCATACTACGAAACGCTCAGCCGCGGTCAGATCGTCGCGACGTTCGCCGAGGTGGCCGACAACCTCCGGTTCGAGCAGCAGGCGGAGGAACGCCTGCAACTGGACGAGGGCCAGCGCGACGCGGTCACGACAACCGTGAGCGTCGTGCCGAGTACATCTGTGATCCTCGTCCGCGCCACGGCTGAGGAGGCAGAGGTCGCCGAGCAGATGGCGGACGGCACGGCCTCGTTGGCAACCGAGTACTTGGGCAACCTTTCTGATCCCTATCGCACGGAGATCGTGCAGGAGGCAGACTTCTCGGCCTACGTGTCGAGCACATCTCCCGCCCTCCTCTTCGGTCTCACGCTGATCGTGGCACTCATCGCAGGAGTTGCTGTTCAGCAGGCGATCTACCACCTCCTGGGTGCGTTGGGTAGACGTCGGCAAAGCGCAGCAGACGGAACGACTGCCTCTGAGGCTGCCGAAGGCAAATTCGTGCAGTATGAGGGTTCGTGGCGTTGACATGACCGAAGCGAACGAGCCAGGACGGGTCTTGAACGTCCTCATCATCGAGTTCCTGCCCAGTGGCGGCATGTTCCAGTACAGCTTCCAGTTCGCCGAAGCCCTGGCACGGGCGGGACACCGGGTGCGCTTGCTGACAGGACCGCGGCCTGAACTGACATCGTCCACGTCGAACCTCGAGGTGATCGAGGCCTTTCCGACCTGGCACCCGAACGACGATCTCGGAGGATCGACGTTCCGACGCAAGATCCGGAGGGTGGGACGCGCCCTGCTGCTGGCGGAGTCCTGGCGCCGCGCCCTGTTCTACGTACGCCGCCATCGTCCGGACATCGTTCAGTGCGGTGAGCTGCGGTATCCGTTGGACACGGTCTCGCTGCTGGCGATGACGAAGTTCGGCGGTGCCCGTGCTGTGGTCGACGTGGCGCACAATCCCTTGCCGTACGACATCACGAGCAGGACGCAGGCCGTCGAGAAGACCGGCCGGCTGACCAGGACGTTGTTGACTGCGGCCTACGAAGCGTGCGATCTCGTCCTGGTCCTGGGCGACGGTCCGAAGGCGGAACTTCGGCGTGCGTTCCCCGGAGTCGACCGTGTCCAGGTCTGCGGGCACGGTGACTACACGTCGGTGCTCGCATCCCACGACGTGACCCCGCCGTCCCAGGCGCCGCCCTCCATGCTGTTCTTCGGCGCCTGGACGAAGTACAAGAACATCCCACTGATGCTTGATGCCTTCGCACTGGTTCGAGAGAAGATGCCCGAAGCGCGCCTGACGCTCGCCGGCCCCGTCATGCCTGATGTCGATCAGCATGGCATTTCCGGCCGAGCCACCGAGATCGGGAACGTCGACCTGAAACCGGGCTACGTCGCGATGGCTGATCTCCCTGATCTTTTCGGCGCACACCGGGCTCTGGTCTTCACCTATGCGACCGTCAACATCAGCGGCAGCATCCACATGGCCTACACGTTCGGCCGTCCAGTGGTCGCGACCGACGTCGGGGCGATGCGGGATGCGGTGCAGGGTGGTGTCACCGGCTTGCTCGCCGCACCGGACGCAGCCTCGATCGCAGAGACCATGCTCCAAGTGCTCCGCGATTCCGGCTTGGCGGACCGCTTGGGGCATCAGGCGAGCCGACACGCGAAGGAGGCATCGAGCTGGGCGAGTGTCGCGGACAAGGCGGCCGCCGGATATTTCGGGGTGTTGCAAGGCGCCTAGAACTCGCCAGAGCGGGGAAACCTGCCGCCTGGTGGAACGGCGTTGCACGCCGTACACCGAATCCATGCAACAAGCTCAGGTTTCGTCTAGTGCGCGCCCTCCTTGGCGACCACGGCCTTGACCGTGCGCAGCAGGATCACGAAGTCCTGGACCGGGGACCAGTTCTCCACGTAGTAGAGGTCCAGGCGCACGGCCTGCTCCCAGTCCAGGTCGTCCCGGCCCGAGACCTGCCACAGCCCGGTGATGCCGGGCTTCACCCGCAGCCGGCGGTGGACGTGCTCCTCGTACTGGGCGACCTCGGAGGGCAGCGGCGGGCGCGGGCCCACCAGGGACATCTCGCCCTTGAGGACGTTGAGGAACTGGGGCAGCTCGTCGAGGCTGTACTTGCGCATCCACTTCCCCGGGGTGGTGACCCGGGGGTCGTCGGCCATGAAGAACAGCACCCCGCCCTTGGCGTCGTTGGCGGCCATGAGCTCGGTTTTGCGCTCCTCGGCGTCGGTGTACATGGAGCGGAACTTCAGCATCCTGAAGGTCGTGCCGTCGAGACCGGTGCGTTCCTGGGCGAAGAGCACGGGTCCGCCGTCGTGCGCCTTGACGATCAGCGCGAGCACGGCCATGACGGGGGACAGGGCCACCAGCGCGGTGAGCGCGCCGACGATGTCGACCGAGCGCTTGAGCATCCGCCGCGATCGGCTCAGCCGCGGGGTGGAGACGTGGATCAGGGGCAGGCCGGCCATCTGCTGGGTGTGGATGCGCGGGCCGGCGATGTCGGTGAGCCCAGTGTCGAGGACCAGGCGGATGCGCTCGTCGGCCAGGTACCAGGACAGGTGCCGGACCTCCTCCGAGCTCAGCGGCGCGCTCGCGGCCATGACCAGGGTCTCGATCCGGTGGGCGCGGCACGCGGCCACGATCCCCTCCACGCTGGGCGCCTCCCCGGCCGGCAGCATGTTCTGGGGCAGCGGCACCCGGGCCAGGTGGTGCGGCAGGACCCGGGACGACGACGGCGCGTAGACCGCCACCGGGTCGAAGCCCGCGGCAGGGTTCTGCTGCAGGGACTTGAGCATCTCCACGACCCCCGGCACGCGCCCGACCACCAGCGTCCGGGACATCGCCTCGCCGGCCAGCCGGCGTCGGGTCAGCCCCCGCCGTACCAGGCCGCGGCCCGCCAGCAGCAGGAGCGTGCCCAGCGGCAGGGCGATCACCACGTAGCTGCGGGCCATCGGCACGTTCAGCACGTAGGACAGGATCGCCAGGGCGCCGAAGAGCACCAGCGTGGCCGAGGCCACCTGCCGGTTCTCCTCCACGGCGTAGCCGATCAGGCGCACATCGCGGGCGCCCCGCAGTTCCAGCCAGCCCCACCAAGCGGCGCCGAGCACGGCGCCCACCAGCCAGTAGGGCACGGTGAGCCGGCCGAGCTCCAGGGCCTCCTGGTCGAGTCCGAAGCGCATCAGCTGCGTCAGCACGAGCGTGGCCGCCAGGGCCAGCGCGTCCACGCGACGCAGGCTGCTGATGTGGGTCTCCCGCCAGGCGGCAGGTCGCACGGACATGTTCTTCTTGAGCACGTTGGTCACTCCCCCCGAGTGTGCGGGGGCCGGAACACTCCTCCTACGCCCCCCGGCGTGGTTCCGGCCCCCATCGATGACTTTACAAGTGCACATCGATGTAAACAGGTGCTTAACAGGGGACAGTCTCGAAGGGTTGATGCTCCACTCTCTTTGCTAGCGTAAATGCAAGCGCATGTTCGCCGGTCCCCAGGGCTGGTGGTCGCGAGACGTGCGCTGCAGGGGTGCCGGTCCGCCGGCGGGATCCGGGGGGATCCCGCCGCACCACGGACGGCGCTCCCTGTTCGAGAGGCCGGCCCGGTCACCGGGTCCCGGCGGGGGAGCGAGGCGCCGCAGAGGCGCAGCACAGGGGGAGTTCGCATGTTGAAGCACCAGTCCCGTGACCGCAGCACGGACCCGATCGAGATCCCGGTCAGCGGTGTCCGCGTGACGCCGATGGACGCCGAGGAAGTGCACCGGTGGATCTCGGCCACGTGGCAGGAGCGGCGCAAGGCCGCCGTCCTGGCCCACAATCTGCACAGTCTCTACACGTGGGAGGTCAACCCGACGTTCCGCGCCTTCTACGAGAAGGCCGATGTGGTGCTGACGGACGGCTTCCCCGTCCTGAAGCTGGCCAAGTGGCGGTCCGGGCGCGACCTCAGCGCCAAGCGGCACCGCCTGGGCACCCTGGACTGGCTGCCCGGCCTGATGGGTCGCACCCCGGTGCGGCGCGTCGCCGTCGTCGGCGCGACCTCCGCCGGCAACGCCCGCACGGTGGACCTGCTCCGGCGGGACGCGTCCGCCGGGCGGGTCGAGGGCTGGCCGGGGGAGGGCTGGAACCCCGTGCTCGAGGACCACATCGTCCGGTCCCTCCAGGAGTTCCGGCCGGACTTCGTGATCGTGGGCCTGGGCATGCCTCTCCAGGAGGAGTTCCTAGGCCGGCGCTGGGAGGAGCTGCCCACGGCGATCTACGCGGCCGTCGGCGGCGGGATCGACGAGTACGCCGGCATCCAGAAGCCGCCACCGCGCTGGCTCGGCCCGATCGGGCTCGAGTGGGCGTACCGGCTGGTGACGCAGCCGAAGCGGCTGGGTCACCGGTACGTCGTCGAGCCGTGGATCCTGGCCTATCTCCTGGCGACCAAGGCGGTCCGGCTCAGTAGGCCCCGTCCGGGAACACGACGACCTTGACGGTGCGCAGAAGGATGACGAGGTCCTGCACCGGAGACCAGTTCTCCACGTAGTAGAGGTCGAGGCGAGCCGCCTGTTCCCCTCTGATGTTGGAGCGGCCGGACACCTGCCACAGTCCGGTGATGCCGGGCTTGACGCGCAGGCGTCGGTGCATGTGCCGTTCGTACTCGTCGACCTCCGCCTGCACCTGTGGGCGCGGGCCGACGAGGGACATGTTGCCGAGCAGGACGTTGAGGAACTGAGGGAGCTCGTCGAGGCTGTACTTGCGCATCCAGACCCCGGGGCGAGTCACCCGTGGGTCATTCTTCAGCTTGAAGAACACCGCGCTTTCGCCGGCCTCTGCGAGCAACTGGTGGTGCAGGGCCTCGGCATCGGTGCGCATGGTGCGGAACTTCAGCACCTTGAACCTCCGGCCGTCGAGCCCGATGCGTTCATGCGAGAACAGAATCGGTCCACCGTCGTGGTTCTTGACGAGCACGGCGAGACCGAGCATGACAGGGGACAGCAGGGCAAGGGCAGTTGTCGCACCCACGACGTCCATGGAGCGTTTGCACAGCCGCCGCGACCAGCTCATGCGTGGCGTCGACACGTGGATGAGCGGCAGACCTGCTATGTGCTGCGTGTGGACACGGGGACCTGCGATGTCCGTGAGTCCCGTGTCCAGGATCAGGCGGATGTGCTCGTCGGCCAGGTACCAGCTCAGATGGCGAATCTCCTCGGGGCTCAGCGGAGCGCCGGCGCAGAGGACCAGCACCTCGATCTGCCGGTCCCGGCACAGCTCGATGATCTCCTCCACGCGGGGTTCGTGGCCGGGGGGAAGCAAGTTCGGGAGGTCCTCGGAAATCAGCGATGACGAGGGAAGATGGTGCGGAGGGGTCGGCATGTAGACGGCCACAAGATCGAAGCCCGCCTGCGGATGTTTCTGGAGCGAATGAACGGTCTCACACACGGCTGGTCGGCTTCCGACGAGCATGGTCCGGGACATGCCGACACCGATGTGCCGTCGTCGGAAAAGCCGCTTGCGGATCTGACCTCGTCCCAGCAGCAGAAGGAGGATGCCCAGGGGCAAGGCAATCACCACATACCCCCGCGCCGTCTGCACGTTCAGGGCGTAGGAGATGATCGCAATGGCTCCGAACAGCACCAGGGTGGCGCTCACCAGTTCCTTCGACTCCTCGATGCCCTGACCCACCAGGCGTATGTCCCGGGTGCCACGCAGTTCCAGCAGGAACCACCAGATCAGACCCAGTCCCAGGCCGACGAACCAGTACGGCAGTCCCACGCCCTCCAAGCGGGAGGTAGTGTTCTGGAGTCCGAAACCCTCAAGGGGAAGCGTCTTCCTGTCGAATCCGAAACGGATGACCTGTGCTGCGGTTACGGTCGTTGTGATCATGACGGCGTCGGTCAGACGCAGTGTCTGGACATACTCGTCTCGCCACGTCGCAGACCGTGTGGTACCTGATGCTTTGAGCACGAAAGTGGTTCCTTCCCCCTGTGGCGTCGCACGGTCGTGTGCGCCGGATGATGGGCAGGGCAGCACAAAGACCTTTAATGCCGTCATCGGCGGGATCTTCGTGCGAACTTGCCACCCGGTACTCCGGCGCACGTGCCGGTGCGGACCAGTCGACCCCCATCGACTGGCACCTCCTCGCCGGGTGGAGTTGTTCCGACCGGTGGAGGTTGCCGCGCTCCCGACTCTAAAGCGAAGGCCCGGCCGATGCTTACTTTTGTCCAATGATGGCCAATTGTGAATTCACTATCGCGATGACTAGGGGTGATGTCCCTCCCTACGGCCCGTGCTAGCCTTGTGCGGTTGCCAAGGCGAGGGGACCCCTGCGGTCCCGTGATCGACGACGGCTGGTTGAACGTTCCCGCCCCCACCGGTGCGGCGCCCCGCGAGGCGCGTGGCCCGGAGTTCAGACGACGGGGGAGGGTCTGCGGCCGGTATCGCCTGGCCATTCAGACGACAGACCCGACTTCGAGGAGTTCCCATGGCTGACACCATCCGCATCCCGGCCACCACGCGCAGCGACTTCGGCAAGGGCTACGCCCGCCGCATCCGCAACAACGACCAGATCCCCGCGGTCGTCTACGGCCACGGCGCCGAGCCGCAGCACGTGATCATCCCCGGCCACGAGACCATGCTCGCCGTGCGCCACTCCAACGCCGTGCTCGAGCTCGACGTCGAGGGCAGCACCCAGCTGGTCATGGTCAAGGACATCCAGCGCCACGCCACGCGCCCGGAGATCCTGCACATCGACCTGCTCGCCGTGCGCCGCGGCGAGCGCGTCGAGGTCGAGATCCCCGTCCACGTCATCGGCGAGGTCGACCCGACCGCCGTGCACAACGTCGAGGAGAACACCCTCACCGTCGAGGCCGACGCCCTGAACGTGCCGGACTCCGTCACCATCAACCTCGACGGCCACGGAGTGGGCGACCACGTCTACGCCGCCGACGTCCGCCTGCCCGAGGGTGTGACCATGGTCTCCGACCCGGAGCTGCTGGTCATCAACGTCTCCGAGCCCCAGGCCCAGGACCTCGGCGACACCGAGGGCGAGACCGAGGCCCCCACGGGCGACGTGGTCCCCGAGAACGAGGCCTGAGCCTCACCGCTCACCCGATCCACGTGATCCGCGAAGTGCGGGGCGGCTTGCGAGCCGCCCCGCACTTCGCATGACCGCTCTCTTCACCACTTCGATGGAGGCACCGATGTCCGACGCATGGCTGGTCGTGGGACTGGGCAACCCCGGGCCCGAGTACGCCCGGACCCGGCACAACGTGGGGCAGATGGTCCTCGACGAGCTCGCCTCCCGGCTCGGCGGCACCTTCAAGGTGCACAAGACCCGCGCCCAGGTCCTGGAGTCCCGGCTGCGCCCGGGCGGCCCGCGCGTAGTCCTGGCCAAGCCCATGACCTACATGAACACCTCCGGCGGGCCCGTGGCCGGCCTCGCCAAGTTCTACGACATCCCCGCAGAGCGGGTCATCGCCGTGCACGACGAGATCGACATCCCCTTCGCCGCCCTCAAGCTCAAGATCGGCGGGGGAGAGGGCGGGCACAACGGCCTGCGGGACATGTCCAAGGCCCTGTCCACCAAGGACTACTACCGCGTGCGGGTGGGCGTAGGTCGCCCGCCGGGCCGGATGGACGCCGCCTCCTACGTGCTCAAGCCGTTCTCCTCCACCGAGGGCAAGGAGCTGCCCTTCCTGCTCGACGACGCCGCCGACGCGGTCGAGCACCTCGTCGAGTACGGGTTGCTCGAGGCGCAGCAGAAGTTCCACGCGCGCTGACGCGCCCGCTTCACAAACGACACTCTCGATCTAAGTGCCCGTCGGTTCCTTAGACTCCCGGCAGGTGTGCGGCCGATCCGCCGCGCTGCCGACCGGGGGGAAGGACTGCGGGGTGCGCTGGAGGACGAGAGACAGCCCGCGCCGCGGCTGGAAGGCCTTCGGAACATCGACGCCGGGAAAGCTGCTCCTGGGAGTAGCGGCTGTTGACGCCCTGCTGCTGTCGGCCCACGGCCTGCACCAGGTGCTCGTGCGAGCGGATCCGGAGGGGTGGTGGCCGTTGCCCTTCCGCCGCCGCGCTGTGTGGAACGGCGGCGCTGACGGCTCTCTGGTGGAACTCTGGGGTCTGCTGCAGCTGAGTTCTGCCGCGGTGCTGCTGGTGCTGCTGGCTCGGCGTGTCCCGAAGCACGGCATCCTGGGCACCTGGGGAACAGTGCTTCTCGTCATGGTGGCGGACGACCTGTTACGCCTGCACGAACGCGCGGGCGCGTTCCTCGACCTGGACCATCGAGTGCCCGCGCTGTCCGCAGCGGGCGGCCAGGAATTGGGAGGACTCGCCTTCTGGGTGGCGGTCGGGACCGTGCTCTCCGTCGCCCTAGTCCGCTCGTACACAACGAGTGCCGCTCCGGCCCGCAGGGCCGCGCTGATCCTGCTTGCTGTGACAGCGCCACTCGGCGCGGTGGCGGTGAGCTACGTGCTGCTCAGCGCCTTCGGCGGTGGACTGGGTGATGGCACTCTGGCCCTCGTGCTGGCGGATGTCCGGGTCACGGTGAAGCTGTTGAGCATGACCGCCTGCCTGGTGCTGGCGCTGCACTGGAGCCGGACTCCGCCGTCGACGACGGGATTCTGTCTCTATCGGGTGTGGGACCCGGCCGCCGAGCCAGGACCACGTCGACCCGCCGAACCCATGACGTAAGCGGGGCATTGTTACCTCGGGCAAGTGTCAGGGTTCGCGGTGGCTGTCGTTTGCTGATGGTATTGACTCGTTGTTCAGAAGTCCGGCGATGCATCGGGGGATCGCGACGCCGTGAAGTGACCAGCGTAGACGTCAGCCGTCTTTGGGGGGAAACATGTTGCTGTCCTTGGCGGGCGTGCTGCTGAGCGTGATCGTGCTCGGATACATCGCCGTGGGTTCGCGACCGGGGCAGCACACTCGGCTGGTGCGCGGAGCGAAGCTGCTGCGCAACGCCATCATCGTCACCTACGCGGTTCTGCTCGGGCTCAACCTGTGGTGTGTGCTGGCCGACCCGGGCGAGCTTCTCGAGGACGTGGTCGCGCTGCTGACCCTGGCTGCCACCGGCGCGTGGGGTCTGGTGGTCACCAAGCGCCGCATCCCCATTGCCGTCCGGGCGCGGAGACGCAAGATCCTGGCTGTGGGGGCGCACCCGGACGATCTCGAGCTCGCCTGCGGTGGGACCCTGGCCAAGTTGGTCGATGCCGGCCACGAGGTCCGCGGCCTGGTGATGAGCTCCGGAGAAGTGGGTGGGAATTCGAGAGCTCGTCCTGAGGAGGCTCGCCAAGGGGCCTCTTTCCTAGGGCTGAGCGACATGCGTGTGCTGGACTTCCCGGACACGAGACTGGAGACAGTCGGCAACGACATGGTGGCGGCGATCGAGTCCGCCATGACGGAGTTCGGTCCGGACGTGGTCTTCACCCACTCGGCCCACGACCAGCACCAGGACCACTACGCGGTGCACCAGGCCACCCTGCGCGCCGCCCGGGCCCACCACTCGATCCTGTGCTTCGAGTCCCCGTCGGTGACCCGCGACTTCGACCCGTCCGTGTTCGTGGACATCGACGGCTACGTCGACGTCAAGGTCGAGGCCGTGCTCACGCACCGTAATCAGGCGGGCAAGCCCTACATGACCCCGCAACGGGTCAGAGCCATGGCCGCCTTCCGCGGAGCACAGGCGAAGAACAGCAATGCGGAGGCCTTCGAGCCGGTCCGCCTGCTCGGCTCCGCCATCGGCGACCTCTGACCTCAGGGAACTTCTCAGACCGGGGCCTCCAGCCTGGACCGGGTGCGGCAGCCCGGTACCGGGGTACCTCCTACGCGGTGAGGCCACCTGTATCGTTCGGCGGACCCCGCAACTGCACTCGGTCGAGGACGCCGGTCCGGGTGCGGGCCAGGCCTCAGCGGTTCGCGAGCCAGGCCTCGGCCTCCTGGGACTGCAGGGACAGGGCCTTGCCGATGAACGGCTCGGCGGCCTCGGCGACCATCTTGCCCACGAACGGGATGTTGGCCTTGACCACACAGTGCACGTGCACGTCGGTGGACCCGCCCTGCGGGGTGAGGGTCTGGGTGGCGGAGCCGGAGACCGGCAGCGCGCCCACGGAGATCTCGGTGCGCACCACCCGGACCCCGTCCGCGTCGGCGGTGTGATAGGTGTCCACCTGGGTGAGCTGCACCGAGGAGCCCACGAACTTCCGGGCCATCTCCGGCAGCCGGTCCGCGGCCATGGTCCGCACGGTGGTCACGGCGAACTGCGCCTCGACGTCCCCGTCGACCTCCACCGAGTCCAGGGTGGCCCCGGCGCGGTGGGTCACGTGCCGGATGAACTCCTCGTCGGTGAAGGTCACCACGACCTGGTCGAGGGGAGCGGGGACGGTGGTGGAGGCGGTGACGGCCATGGAGGACTCCTCGGTAGCGGCGGATCGGCAGCGGCGGTTGCGTGCTCCCATGGTAGGCGGGCGCCCGGGGCCCGGGCTGTGGCCTGGGTTGTGGGTTCCGGAGGGGGCCCTGTCGGGGCCCGGGAGTAAGCTGGGACCCGCGAACGTTGGCTCCGACAGCCTCTGTGCTCCACCAGCACCCCACTCAGCGTCCCAGGAGACTGCTCACCCATGACTTTGTCCGGACTGCTCGCCGCCCTCGGGGCGGAGCGCTCCTTCGCCAATCTGCGCACCCAGGCCGGTCTGCCGCCGGGGGAGCGCAGCGCCGAGACCGTGATCAGCGCCCCGGACGGGATGCGCGCGGTGCTCACGGCCCAGCTGCGCGGCGCCCTCGACGACGCGCCGGCACCGGCCGGATCCCGCGCCCCGGTGCTGCTGGCCGTCACCGCGACCGGCCGCGAGTCCGAGGACCTCGCCGCCGCCCTGGGGGCGTACCTGCCGGCCGGGGAGGTCGCGGAGTTCCCGGCCTGGGAGACCCTGCCGCACGAGCGGCTCTCGCCGCGCTCCGACACCGTGGGCCGCCGCCTGGACGTGCTGCGCCGGCTGGCCGGCAAGGACGCCGAGCGCCCGCTGCGGGTGGTCACGGCCCCTGTCCGCTCGGTGCTGCAGCCTGTCGTCGAAGGTCTGGGGGACATGGCCCCGGTGCGCTTCGCCCGGGGCGAGGAGCTCGACTTCGACTCCGCCGTGACCTCGCTCGCGGAGGCCGCCTACGCCCGGGTGGACATGGTGACCCGGCGGGGGGAGTTCGCCGTGCGCGGCGGGATCATCGACGTGTTCTCGCCGGTCGAGGACCACCCGGTGCGGATCGAGTTCTTCGGGGACGAGGTCGACGAGCTGCGCTGGTTCGCCGTGGCCGACCAGCGCACCCTGACCACCGGGGGCCACCCGGAGCGGCTCGTGGCTCCGCCGTGCCGCGAGGTGCTCATCACCCCGTCCGTGATGTCCCGGGCCGCGAAGCTCAAGAACTCCCTGCCCGGCGCGGAGTCGATGCTCGAGCGGATCGCCGGCGGCATCTACGTGGAGGGCATGGAGTCCCTCGCGCCGCTGCTGGTGGACGGCCTGGTGCCCATGTTGTCCCTGCTCCCGCCCGGCTCGCTCGTGGTGGTCATGGAGCCGGAGAAGGTCCGCACCCGCGCCCACGACCTCGTGGCCACCAACGAGGAGTTCCTCCTCGCCGCGTGGGACTCCGCCTCGGACGGGCAGTCCGCGCCCATCGACATCACCTCCGCCGAGCACGTCGTCCGGAACGACGACGGCGAGGGCCGCACCCTGGCCTCCGGGTCCTTCCAGACCCTGGCCGAGGCCCGGGCCACCGCGCTGGAAACTGGTCTCGGCTGGTGGGCCGTCACGGCGCTCAACGTCAACGCGGTGGCCGGCCAGGACGTGGACGCGGACACCGCCGCGGAGGACATCGCCCTCATCGACTCGGACGCCGACACCCTCACCGTCGCGGCCCGGGACCCGCTCGGCTTCCACGGGGACGTCGAGGCGATGCTCGAGTTCCTGCAGGGGCGGGTGGCGGACGGCTGGCGCGTCGTCGCCGTCACGGAAGGACCTGGTCCGCTGACCCGGATCGCGGAGCTGCTGCACGAGGCCGGGATCCCCGCCGCCCGCCGTGAGACCCTCGCCGAGCAGCCGCAGCCCGGGATCGTGGAGCTCACCACCGCCGTGGCCGGCAAGGGCTTCGCCCTGGACGGCCCGAAAATCGTGCTCCTCACGGAGGCGGACCTGCTGGGCAAGGCCAGCCCGTACACCACCAAGGACATGCGCAAGCTCCCGGTGCGGCGCAAGCGCAACGCCGTGGACCCCCTGGCGCTGAGCCAGGGCGACTTCGTGGTGCACGAGCAGCACGGCATCGGCCAGTTCGTGGAGCTCATCCAGCGGCCCATCGCCGGGGCGATGATCAAGCCGGGCCAGCCCAAGCCCGTGCGCGAGTACCTGGTGCTCGAGTACGCGCCCTCCAAGCGCAACGGCCCGCGGGACCGCCTGTTTGTGCCCACCGACCAGCTGGACCAGGTCACCAACTACGTGGGCGGCGAGACCCCCACCCTGTCCAAGATGGGCGGGACGGACTGGAACAAGACCAAGCGCGCCGCCAAGAAGGCCGTCCGGGACATCGCCAACGAGCTGATCCGCCTGTACTCGGCGCGGATGGCCTCCCGCGGGCACGCCTTCGCGGAGGACACTCCGTGGCAGCGCGAGCTCGAGGAGGCGTTCCCCTACATCGAGACGCCGGACCAGCTGACCACCATCGACGAGGTCAAGGCGGACATGGAGCGGGAGGTCCCCATGGACCGGCTGATCTCCGGGGACGTGGGCTACGGCAAGACCGAGGTGGCGGTGCGCGCGGCGTTCAAGGCCGTGCAGGACGGCAAGCAGGTCGCCGTGCTCGTGCCCACCACGCTGCTGGCCCAGCAGCACGCCGAGACGTTCACCGAGCGCTTCTCCGGCTTCCCGGTGCGCCTGGCCGCGCTCTCCCGGTTCCAGACCGCCAAGGAGACCAAGGAGACGCTCGCCGGGCTGAAGGACGGGTCCGTGGACGTGGTGATCGGCACCCACCGGCTGCTGTCCAAGGAGGTCCAGTTCAAGGACCTCGGCCTCGTGGTCATCGACGAGGAGCAGCGCTTCGGCGTGGAGCACAAGGAGAAGCTCAAGGCGATGCGCACCAACGTGGACGTCCTGGCGATGTCCGCGACCCCCATCCCGCGCACCCTCGAGATGTCGTTGACCGGCATCCGTGAGACCTCCACCCTGGCCACCCCGCCGGAGGAGCGCCACCCCGTGCTCACCTACGTGGGCGCCTACACCGACAAGCAGGTCTCCGCCGCCGTCCGGCGCGAACTCATGCGCGAGGGCCAGGTCTTCTACATCCACAACCGGGTCTCCTCGATCGAGCGCAAGGCCAAGGAGATCGCCGAGCTCGTGCCGGAGGCGCGAATCGCCGTGGCGCACGGGCAGATGTCCGAGTCCCGGCTCGAGCAGATCATCGTGGACTTCTGGGAGAAGAAGTTCGACGTCCTGGTGTGCACCACCATCGTGGAGACCGGCCTGGACATCGCCAACGCCAACACCCTGATCGTCGACGGCGCGGACCGCTACGGCCTCTCGCAGCTCCACCAGCTGCGCGGACGCGTGGGCCGCGGCCGGGAGCGGGCCTACGCCTACTTCCTGTACCAGGCCGAGAAGCCGCTCTCCGAGACGGCGCTGGAGCGGCTCAAGGCCGTCGCCGCCCACAACGAGCTCGGCGCCGGCATGCAGCTGGCCGTCAAGGACCTCGAGATCCGCGGCGCCGGCAACCTGCTGGGCGGGGAGCAGTCCGGGCACATCGCCGGGGTGGGCTTCGACATGTACCTGCGCCTGGTGGGCGAGGCCGTCGCCGAGTACCGCGGCGAGGAGGACGAGCGGCCCACCGAGATGAAGATCGAGCTGCCGGTCAACGCCTATCTGCCGCACGACTACGTCCCGGGGGAGCGGCTGCGCCTGGAGGCCTACCGCAACCTCGCCAACGCCGCCACGGAGGAAGCGATCCAGGAGGTCGCCGACGAGCTCGTGGACCGCTACGGTGAGGTGCCCGAGCCCGTGCAGAACCTGCTCGAGGTCGCCCGCTTCCGGGTGACCGCCCGCGCCGCCGGCCTCACCGACGTCGCGGCGCAGGGCAGCATGGTCCGCTTCGCCCCGGCCGACCTCCCCGAGTCCCGGCAGATGCGGCTCACCCGCCTCTACCCGGGCGCGCAGGTCAAGGCGGTGCCCGGCACCGACACCTACCAGGTGCTCATCCCCAAGCCCAAGACCGAGCGGATCGGCGGCAAGGACCTCGTGGACGGCGCGGTGCTCGCCTGGGCCCGCGGCGTGGTCGAGTCCGTCTTCGCGAAGGAGCCGGCCACGGCCTGATCCGTCGGCGCGGCCTCCGCCGTCCGGGTCACCGGGTATGGAAAAGGTCCCCTCCCACCGGGGAGGGGACCTTTGCGGTGCGAGCGGTCGTCGGGTCGTCGTCGGACCCGGCGCGGCCCTACTCGACGTTCTTGCCGTACTTGTCGCCGTGGTGGACGGCCGCGGTGTTGGCGTCGCGCTCGCGGATGTCGCGGGGCCCGTCGTCGAAGTCGGCGGCGGTGCGGCCCTGGCCCATGGCGGGGACCTCGGTCGAGGAGGGGACGTCCATGAGGACCGTGCGGCCGCCGAAGGCCTTCTTGGCGGTGCTGTTCTGCAGGATGCCCACCGGGATGAGCAGCGCCAGGGCATAGAGGCCCAGGCCGACGAACCAGATCAGCGGGCTGTTGGGGTAGCTGGCGAAGGCGATGAAGCTGCCGATCATGATGGCCATGCACAGCGCGAGGAACACGAGGTTGTTGACCGTGCGTCCCTGACCGGAGTGCGAGCGCACCGTGGCGCCGCCGCTGCGGCCGGTCGACGCGTCCGCCGAGGCGCTGGTGGAGGACTGGGCTCTGTTGGCCATGGATCTAACCCTTCTGGCGGTGGGAGGCGGCCGGTCACGAGCGGCCGCGAAGCATTCCCGGCCAGTCTAGTCGCACCGACCGACGCCCGGATGCTCCGCGCGACCGCCTCGTCCCCAACGCCGACGGCCCCCTCCCGCGGGGGCGGGAGGGGGCCTTGAGCCGTCGTGCGGGCCGGCTACTGTGTCGCCTTGCCCAGGGCGTCGTTCTGGTGCTCGGCGCGGACCTCGGCGTCCCGGGTGCCGATGTTGCGGGGCGGGTCCGGGAAGGCCGCCGCGGTGGTCGGCTCGCCGGCGACCTCCGTGCTCGGCGGGACGTGCATGAGGATCGTGCGCCCGCCCTCGGCCTTCTTCGCGGTGCTGTTCTGCAGGATGCCCACCGGGATCAGCAGCGCCAGGGCGTAGAGGCCCAGGCCGATGAACCAGATCAGCGGGCTGTTCGGGTAGCTGGCGAAGGCGATGAAGCTGCCGATCATGATTCCCATGCACAGCACGAGGAAGATCAGGTTGTTGACCGTGCGTCCCTGGCCCGAGTGCGAGCGGACGGTCGCGCCGCCGCTGCGGCCGCTGGGCGTCGCGTCCGCCGCGGTGCTGGTGGACGACTGGGCTCGGTTGGCCATGGATCCAATCCTTCTGACGATGGGAGCGGCCGGCCACGGCGGCCGCGGGGCGTTCGGGGCCAGTCTAGTCGCTCGGGCGCAGCCCGCGGCGGTGCCCGGTGGAGGGCGCGGCGGGCCCCGTAGAGGGTGCATCGGAGCCAGACCGGTGCGGCCGGCCGCGAAGGAGTCGGAGCGCTCTGCCGAGCAGGATCGGACGCGCTCGGCCGGCCGGCGGTGGACTCAGCCGAGGAGGGCGGGACCGCTGCTGGCGCCGATCCGGGAGGCGCCGGCCTCGATCATCGCCAGGGCGTCCTCGCGGGTGCGGATCCCGCCGGAGGCCTTGACACCGATGTCCGGACCCACTGTCGCGCGCATCAGCCGGACGTCCTCCACGGTGGCCCCGGCGGTCGAGAAGCCCGTGGAGGTCTTCACGTAGTCCGCACCGGCGGCCACGGCCGCCTCGCAGGCGAGGACCTTCTGCTCGTCGGTGAGCAGGCACGTCTCGATGATCACCTTGAGCCGGGCCCCGCCCTGGTGGGCGGCCTCGGCGACGGCGCGCACATCGGCCTCGACCCGCTCGCGCTCGCCGGCGCGGGCGGCGGCGATGTCGATGACCATGTCGATCTCGTCGGCCCCGGCGGCCACGGCCGTGGCGGTCTCGAACGCCTTGACCTCCGTGGCGGACGCGCCCAGCGGGAAGCCGACCACGGCGCAGGTCAGCACGTCGCTGCCCGCGAGCTGCTCCCGCACGAAGGGCGTCCACAGCGGGTTGGTGCACACCGAGGCGAAGCCGTACTGCCTGGCCTCCGCGCACAGGGTGGCGATCTGCTCGCGGGACGCCTCCGGCTTGAGCAGCGTGTGGTCGACGTAGGAGGCGAGCTGGGGGGTGGTCACGGGCGGCCTTTCGACAGGACGGGCGGGTCGCGCTCAGCCTACCGGCCGCCGCCGGAAGACCCCGATGATGCCCCCGCGGCATACCCGGCTCACGGATCGGCGGAAGACCCTGTGGAGACGTGGCGATCCCGTCGGACCGAGGGCCGTGACCATTCCGACACAATTACATCAGGAAAGTGTTCGCTAATCCGGTGTGATCTGCTACATTCGGTGCACGGCGAACAAAATGTCCGCCTGACCTGCGGCCTTGGTGGTTGCCGAGCGGTCGCAGGGGTGCGTCGGGATACCCCCGGTTCCCCTGACCCCCGTCCTGGCGCGCCCCCGCAATCGTCCCGCGCCCGCCCAGGCGCCGGGTTCTCCCGGGGGCGGAGCGGCTACCGCCCGTCGTCGTCGGGCTGTGCGCCGGACAGGGCGTCGGTGAGCTGTTTGAGCATCGCGCCCATCCGGAAGCGCTCCGGCACGAGCGGCTCGATCCCGAGCTCCAGAAGCGGCGCGGCCGTCACGGGCCCCACGGTCGCGGCGAGCATCCCGCTGCGGAACGCCGCCAGCAGCTCCTCGTGCAGGCCCAGTTCCTCGGCCGTGCTGAACAGGGCATCCACGGCTGGCGCGGCGGTGAACGTCACGGCGTCCACACGCCCGGCGGCGGCCTCGCGCACGAGCACGGGGACCTGCCCGGCGTCGTCGGCGGAGGCCCACCGGTAGGGGGTCACGGTGAGCACGCGGGCCCCGGCGTCGGTGAGCCGGCGGCGCTGGACCACGTCGGCGATCCCGTGCAGCTGCAGGCCGATCGTGCGCCCGGTGAGGTCCCCGCCGTGCTCGGCCAGGACGAGGTCCACGAGCCCGGCGGTGGTCTCGTCCGCGGACATCCCGGCGTCCTCCAGGCCCAGGCCGCGCACGGCGCCCCGGCCCTTGGGCCCGCGCACGTAGACGGCGGCCTCGCGCAGGCACAGCAGCAGGTCCGCGTCGAAGCCCTGGGCCACGGCGGCGTCGTGCCAGCGGCGCAGGCCGTAGCCGGTGGTCAGCAGCACGAGGTCCGGGCGGGCCTCGAACATCGCCCGGGAGGCGGCCGCGAGCCCGGCGTCCTCGCCGACCGGCTCCACGCGCAGGGCGGGGGCGTGCAGCACGCGGGCGCCGCGGCGTTCGAGGGCCGCGATCTGGTCCTCGGAGCGGCGGTGCGCGGTCACGCCCACCACCCGGCCGGTCAGGGGCAGGTCCTCAGCAGCCATGGGCGGTGACCTCCGCGAGGAACGCGTCCCGCTCGGCGGTCGCCAGGCGGACCACGGGGCCGACGACGACGACGGCGGGCGAGCCGCAGCCCGCCGCCGCGGTGTCCGCAACCGCGGTGGCAAGCGTGGTGATCGTCGAGCGCTGCCGGTCGGTGAACCCGCGCTCCACCACGGCCAGCGGGGTCTTCGGGTCGGCGCCGTTGCGGACGAGGCCGGCCACCAGGTGGGGGAAGGTGGCCACGCCCATGAGCACCACCAGGGTGCCGCCGCCGGCGCCGAGGCCGGCGAAGTGGGCGAGCTCCGCCTCGGAGAACGGCACGTGCCCGGAGGCGACCGTGAACATCCGGGAGACCTCGCGGAAGGTCACGGGGATCCCGGCCGCGCCCGGCACCGAGACCGCGCTGGTGATCCCCGGGACCACGTCCACGGGGATGCCGTGGGCGGCGCACGCGGCGAGCTCCTCGGCGCCGCGGCCGAAGACGTAGGGGTCCCCGCCCTTGAGCCGGACCACCGAGCGGCCGGCCAGGGCGTGCTCCACCATGAGGTCCTGGATCTGCGACTGCGGGACCGGGTGGTGGCCGGGGGTCTTGCCGACCGGGACGATCTCGGCGCCGGGGGCCGCGGCGGCCACCGCACCCGCGGGGGCGAGCCGGTCGACGAAGACGACGTCCGCGTCTTGCAGGGCCGCCACGGCGCGCACGGTGAGCAGGTCGTCCGCGCCGGGGCCGCCGCCGACCAGGGTCACCCGGCCGCCGGTGCGGGCCGTGGGCTCCTGCACCACGGGCACGCGGGCGCCGGCCGCGTCCAGGGCCTCGCGCCAGCGCTGCGCCGCCGGGCCCACGACCACGGCGAGCGCGACGCCCGCGAGGTCGGCTGGGCCGAGCAGCGCGGGCTCGGCCACGGAACGGACGGCGGCGCCGGCCGCCTCGTAGCGGCGCCGGGCGCGGCGGGCGTCGTCCGGGGCGCCGAGGACGAGCACCGGGACTCCGGTGAGGTCGGCGGTCAACAGCATGCGGTCCTCCAGGGGCAGAGCGGGGGTCGTGGCGGGCCGGCCGCCACTACCAGGATGCGGCACGCGTGTTACAGCACGGTTGCCCCCGTGACGTCGCGTGACGCCGGCGACCGCTGCGGGCCGTGTTTCGTAGGCTGGGAGCCATGACGACCTCTGACGCCCCCGTCCTGCTCGCCTGCGCCCACGGCACCAGCTCCCCGTTCGGGCGCACCGCCGTGCAGCGCCTCGTGGACGCCGTCGCCGCCGAGCTGCCGGACGTCGAGGTGGTGCCCACATGGGTGGACGTGCAGACCCCCGACCTGGCCGAGCGCACCGAGCAGTACGCCGGGCACCCCGCGGTGGTGGTGCCGCTGCTGCTCTCCGCCGGCTACCACGTCTACGTGGACGTGGCCGAGGCGGTCGCCGCCGACGACCTCCACCGGGTCTCGGCCGCCCTGGGCCCCGACCGGGCGCTCGCCCGGCTGCTCGCCCGGCGGGTGCACGAGGCCTGCACGGCCGCCGGGGCCCCGCTGGCGGAGCACGACGCCGTGGTGCTGGCCACCGCCGGGTCCTCCGACCGCCGCGCGGTGGTGGACTGCGCCGCAGTGGCGGACCTGCTGGCCGAGGAGCTGGAGCGGCCCGTGACCGTGTCCTACCTGGCCGCCGCGCGCCCGCGCGTGGCCGAGGCGGTGTCCTCCGCCCGGGCCGGCCTGGCGGACGGGGGGCGCGTCGTCGTCGCCAACTACCTCCTGGCGCCCGGCTACTTCCTGGACCTCTCCCGGAAAGCCGGTGCGGACGTGGACACCGACCCGCTGGCCGTGCCGGAGGGAGAGGTCCCCGCCGAGCTGGTGGACGTAGTGGTCTCCCGCTACCGCTCGGTGGCCTGAGCGCTCGCCAGCTTTGGCCACCCGGTGCGCCGAGCCCCCAATGCGGGCGCGCGTTCCCACATCAAGTCTGGGGAATTGCACCTGCATTGGGGGCTCGGCGGAAATGGCGTCCGGAGTGTGGGGGCTCGGCGGGGCGAGTGGCGGAAATGGGTCGGGTGGTCAGTCGCGCGGGCGGGTGAGGTCGGCGTCCTCGTAGCGGACCATGGTCGAGCCGGTGACCAGCTTGTGGCCGAACCACAGGGCCAGGAACAGCGGCAGGCCGATGTAAGCGGTCAGGGCGGCCATGAGGTCCATGTCGCCGATGAACGCCTGGTAGTTCTGCCCCAGGATCACCACGGCGCACAACACGAGCGCCACCAGGGGGCCCAGCGGGAAGAACCGTGCCCGGTAGGGCAGGTCGGCGAGGTCGTGGCCCTGGGCGGTGTACGCCTTGCGGAAGCGGTAGTGGCTCCAGGCGATGCCCATCCACACGATGAACCCGGCCAGGCCGGAGGCGCTGACCAGCCACACGTAGGCGTCCCCGTCCCCGATGAAGGTGGTGAGGAAGGACGCCCCGCCCACCAGGGTGGTGGCGATCAGCGCGTTCATGGGCACGCCGCGGCGGTTCACCTTGGCCAGGAAACGCGGGGCCTTGCCGCTGTCGGCCAGCGCCCAGAGCATGCGGGTGGAGGCGTAGAGCCCGGAGTTGCCTGCCGAGAGGATGGCGGTGAGGATCACCGCGTTCATCACGGAGGCCGCCGCCAGCACGCCCGCGTTCTGGAAGACCAGGGTGAACGGGGAGATCGAGATGTCCTCGACGCTGTTCGTGAGCAGGTTGGGGCTGGTGTAGGGGATGAGGAAGCCGATCACGGTGATCGCGCCCACGTAGAAGAGCAGGATGCGCACGAACACGGTGCGGATGGCCCTGGGCACGTTCTTCTCGGGGTTGTCCGCCTCGCCGGCGGCCACGCCCACGAGCTCGGTGCCCTGGAAGGAGAAGCCGGCCACCATGAAGATCGCCAGGATGCCGAGGCCGCCGCCCACGAAGGGCGCCTCCCCGGTGGTCCAGTTCTCGAAGCCGGGCGACTCGCCGCCCAGGATCCCGACGATCATCAGGATGCCGAGCCCGAGGAAGAGCACGATCGTGACGACCTTGACGAGGGAGAACCAGAACTCGCTCTCGCCGTAGGCCCGGGCGCTCAGCGCGTTGAGGGCGAACAGGATGGCCAGGAAGGACCCGGACCAGATCCAGGAGGGCAAGTCGGGGAACCAGTAGCGCATGATCAGCGCGGCGGCCACGAGCTCGGCGGCCACGGTGATCGCCCAGTTGTACCAGTAGTTCCAGCCGATGGCGAAGCCGAAGGACGGGCTCACGAAGCGGGTCGAGTACTCCTCGAACGCGCCCGAGACCGGCAGATAGGTGGCCATCTCGCCGAGGCTCTGCATGAGCAGGAAGACCATGAAGCCGATGACCACGTAGGCCAGGAGCGCCCCTCCCGGCCCGGCGGTGGCGATGGTGTTGCCCGAGGCCACGAACAGGCCGGTGCCGATGGCCCCGCCCATTGCGATCATGGTCAGGTGGCGGGGCTTGAGGCTGCGGCGCAGCCTGTCCTGGGCCGGCGGCTGCTCCTGGATCTCAGTAGCGCTCTGCCCGGTCCGAGGGCGTGCGGTGGTGGTCACGCGGAATCTTCTCCTCTGGTGCGGTGGACGGACCCGGAAGGAGGAAGTGGGGGCGCCGTCCCCCCGAACGGTCCTGGCCGATTATGGGGGACCGGTTGCGAAACCGAAATTCGGCGGGAGGCCGCCGCCGGTGCTTCCGCCTAGGATGGACGGGTGAAAACGCATGCGGATCCGGGCGAGGCCGCGCCGCGCCGCGGATCCCGCTGGGTCGTGGATGTGGCCATTCTCACCGGCGCCCTCCTGGCCCTGGTCGCCGCGACGCTCGCCGCCCGGTGGGCGTGGACGCCGGCCCCGGGGCCGGAGGAGCAGGTCTCCTGCGCCCCCTACGGCCTCGAGGACGTGAGCACTACCCCGCGCGGCGGAGCCCGCCCGCTCAGCACCGGCCTGGTGCTCTCCGGCGGACGGCGCTGGGCGGAGGGGGCCTCGGACCGGCTCGACGTGCCCTTCGAGCACGAGGGCACGACCAGCAGCTACCACGTCTTCGCCGACGGCATCGACTGGAGCGAGCCGGTCGGCGTGGTCTTCCGCCTGCACGGGGACGGGGCCTACGAGTACGAGCACCCGGAGCACAAGGTCTCCTGCCTCGCGGAGGTGGCGCGCTCGCACAACGCGGTGCTCGTGGCCCCCCGCACCCCGGACCGGCAGGGCGAGCCCACCTGGTGGGAGGACCTCGACGGCAACGCCGAGTGGTTCCTGGCCCTGGCCGAGCGGCGGATCTTCGCCGAGTACGACATCGACCGCTCCCGCACGTGGCTGCACGGATACTCCGGGGGCGCCGAGTTCATCAGCTACGAGCTGCTGGCCGACCGCGCGGACTTCCTGCAGGGCGGCGGCGCGGTGCTCTCCGGCGGCGGCGGGGCGCCGTCCACCGGGACCTCGGAGCCGACGGACGAGCAGCTCGAGCAGCTCGTCCTGCACTGGGACGTGGGCCTCGAGGACGACGGCACCGACCCCTACGCCCCGTTCGACGCACTCTCCGCGGCGGCCGCCGGGCACGCCTGGTACGAGGACGCCGGCTGGGCGCGGACCAGCGTGCGCTACCGCGAGGGAGTAAACCACTTCGAGCTGCCCGAGGCCCGGGTGCTCGACGCCGCGATGACCGCCGGGGAGTCCCCGGCAGAGCGCTCGGCGGAGCTCTCGGGGGAACCCCCGACGGAGCCCCCCAAGAGGGGACGTGACTGATCTCTCGTCGTCGTCGCAGGTCAGGAACGGATCCGCGGAATGGCGGGGCACAGCGGGAGGAGGCTCCACTCGGGGGGCGGACGACGGGTGCCCTGTCGGCTTGCATATGCAATAGCACCGACCGTACGGTGCAGTAAGCAAAGCTGGCAGGGGAGCCGGCTCAGGGGGAAGGCCGATGCGGGGGCATCACGGCCGAACACACACTCTCGGCACCGCGCTGATCCGGCGCGCGTGCCCCCGGGGTGCCTTCCGTCCGGTCCGTCCGGTCCCTGGGCCCGTCCTTCCTGTCGGCACCGGCCGCTGTGCAGATCCGCAGCGGCAGTGAAGTCGATGGGGGATTCAATGACAGTGCGCCCAACCACGCGCAGCGGCTCGACCCGCCAGGGAGGCGGTCGGCACCTGCTCGAGGACCGCTACCCGGAGCAGGACCCGATGGAGGATGGCGAGGTCCTCGACCGCGCGCTGCACACGCAGCCCATGCCGCAGGTCCCGGGCCGCGCCGTCTTCCCCGTCTCGCCCCCGCCGGCCCCGCGCACGCTCGTGGACATCGTCATGGACACCGTCTCGCGCCACCCGGACGCAGTGGCCCTCGACGACGGCACCACGGTGCTCAGCTACGCCGAGTTCCTCGAGCGCGTCGAGGCCCAGGCCCAGCGCCTGTGGGACCTCGACATCGGCCGCGGGGACCGCGTGGGCATCCGCGTCCCCTCCGGGACCGTGGACCTCTACGTGGCCGTCCTCGGCACGATCTTCGCCGGCGCCGCCTACGTCCCGGTCGACTTCGACGACCCGGACGAGCGGGCGAACACGGTCTGGGAGGAGGCCTCGGTGTGCGCCGTCTACGGCGCGGACCTGTCCCTCCGGCCCCGAACCGGCGTCCGCGCGGGAGCGGACTGCCAGCAGCCCGGCACGGGCGACGACGCCTGGATCATCTTCACCTCCGGGTCCACCGGCAAGCCCAAGGGCGTGGCGATCAGCCACCTCTCGGCCGCAGCCCTCGTGGACGCCGAGGCCGAGCTCTACCTGCCCCGGCGCCCCCTGGGCCCGGGCGACCGCGTGATGGCGGGGCTCTCCGTGGCCTTCGACGCCTCGTGCGAGGAGATGTGGCTGGCCTGGCGCTCCGGCGCCGCCCTGGTCCCCGCCCCCCGCGCCGTGGTGCGCTCGGGCACCGACCTCGGTCCGTGGCTCGTCGAGCGGGACATCACCGCCGTCTCCACCGTGCCGACGCTCGCGTCGATGTGGCCGGCCGAGGCGCTGAGCCGCATCCGCCTGCTCATCTTCGGCGGGGAGGCGTGCCCCAACGAGCTCGCCGCCCGCCTGGTGCACCCCGGCCGCGAGGTCTGGAACACCTACGGCCCCACCGAGGCCACGGTCATCGCGACCGGCGCCGTGCTCACCGGCGAGCCGCCGGTGCGCATCGGCCTGCCGCTGCCCGGGTGGGAGCTGGCGATCGTCGACACCTCCGGCAACCCCGTGCGCTGGGGCGAGGAGGGCGAGCTGATCATCGGCGGCGTGGGACTGGGCCGCTACCTGGACCCCGCCAAGGACGCCGAGAAGTTCGCGCCCATGGACACCCTGGGCTGGGAGCGGGCCTACCGCTCCGGGGACCTCGTGCGCGCCGACCCCGAGGGCATCGTCTTCGTGGGCCGCGCCGACGACCAGGTCAAGATCTCCGGCCGGCGCGTGGAGATGGGCGAGATCGACGAGCAGATGTCGCGGCTGCCCGGCGTGCAGGCGGGCGCCGCCGCCGTGCACACCACCCCGGCCGGCAACCAGGTCCTCGTGGGCTACCTCGTGGCCGAGGCCCCGGGCTCGGTGGACCTCGCCGACGCCCGCCGCCTGCTCGCCGACCGGCTGCCGGGCCAGATGGTGCCCGCGCTGACCCTGATGGACGAGCTCCCCCTGAAGACCTCCGGCAAGGTGGACCGCAAGGCCCTGCCCTGGCCGCTGCCCTCCACCGGCGCCGCCGCAGAGGCCTCGCAGATCGATGCCGAGCTCGAGTGGCTCGCCGCCCTGTGGGCGGACCAGCTCGGCCCCCTGCCCATCGACGAGGACAGCGACTTCTTCGTCCTGGGCGGCACGTCCGTGGCGGTGGCCAAGCTCGTCTCCGAGATCCGCCGCACCTACCCGGACGCCGCGATCGCCGAGATCTACCGGCACCCCACGCTCGCCGGGATGCACGAGTACCTGACCACGCTGGCGCCCGTGGACGTCGTCGCCCAGGACGCCGCGCGCGAGCGCCGGGTGGCGGACGTCCCCCGCTGGAACGGCCTCGTCCAGGTCCCCTTCCTCACGGCCCTCTACGCCGTCTCGGGGCTGCGCTACGTCCTGGGCGCCTCGATCGTCGTCTGGCTGCTCTTCAACGTGCTGGGCGCGGGCTGGGTCCCGAACCCCCCGCTGCTGCCCCTGGTTCTCGGCTGGCTCGTGCTCTTCGCCCTGCCCGGCCGACTGGTGCTCACCGCGCTGTTCATCCGGCTGCTGACCTTCCGGCTGCGCCCCGGCGCCCACGCCCGCGGCTCCTGGACCCACCTGCGGGTCTGGATGGCCGAGCGGGTGCTGATGTTCAACAAGTTCGAGCCCCTCATGGGCGCCCCCGTGATGGTGCTGTTCTTCCGGCTGCTCGGCAACCAGGTGGGCCGCCACGCCCACCTCGACACGATGCCTCCCGTCAGCGGCATGGCCCGCATCGGCGACGGCGCCGCGATCGAGCACGAAGTCGACCTCTCCGGCTACTGGCTCGAGGGCGACGTTTTCCACCTCGGCGACGTGACCGTGGGCGAGAACGCCCGGGTCGGCACCCGCACGCTCCTGAGCCCGGGTGCGGTGGTGGAGGCCGGCGCGGAGGTCGACCCCGGCTCCCACGTCACCGGCACCGTTCCCGCCGGCCGCCTGCAGGGCGGCTCCCCGCTCGTGGACCTCGGCCCCGCCGGGGAGTCCTGGCTCGAGTGGGCCCCCGGCCACAGCAACCGGTTCCTGACCGGGCTGCTGTACGCCCTGGGCCTCGGCACGGTCGGCATCCTGCCCGTGCTGGCCGTGGTCCCGGGCGCGCTGATCGTCTTCACCCAGGTGCGCGGGCTCGAGCTCTACGAGCTCGTCTTCCCCGTCATGGCCCTGTGGGTGCCCGTCTTCGCCGTGCTCACGGTCCTCGTCTACCTCGCCCTGCTCGTGCTGATCGTGCGCGCGCTCGCCCTGCTGATCCGTCCCGGCCACCATCCCGCCGACGGGACCGTGGGCTGGGCCGTGTGGCTCACGGGCGTGCTGCTGCAGAAGAGCCTCGTCTCCACCTACCCGGTCTACGCCTCCATCGCCACGCCGTTCTTCCTGCGGTTGCTGGGCGCCCGGGTGGGCAGCCAGGTGGAGATCTCCACCGTGGAGACCCTGCCGCACCTCACCACCTTCAAGTCCGGCTCCTTCATGGCCGACCACTCGATGGTCAGCTCCGCCCGGACCGGCTTCGGCTGGATCCACGTGGGCCCCTCGACCGTGGGGGAGCGCTCCTTCGTGGGCAACTCCGCGATCGTGGGCCCGGACCGGGACGTCCCCGAGGACTCCCTGGTCGCCGTGCTCTCCTCCGCCCCGGCCGACGCCGAGCGCGGCACCTCCTGGCTGGGCCGGCTGCCCGAGCCGATCAGCCGCGTCACCGACACCGCGGACGAGGCCGTCACCTACCAGCCCCGCCGGCGCCTGGTCGTGGCCCGCACGCTCGTCGAGTCCCTGCGCGCCGTGCCCTTCATGGTCACCGCGTGGATCGACCTCGCGATCGTCTTCGTGCTCACCACCGTGTACATGCGGGCCGGGGGAGGCCTCGACGGCATCGTCTCGGCGCTGCTGTGGGCAACGCCCGTGGTGCTCGCCGCCGGCGTGGTGGCCGCCCTCATCCCCGTGCTGGTCAAGTGGGCCCTCATGGGCCGCTTCCGCGAGGGCGAGCGCCCCCTGTTCAGCTCCTTCGTGTGGCGCAACGAGCTCGCCGACACCTTCGCGGAGTCCCTGGCGGTGCCCGGTCTGATCCGGCTGGCCGTCGGCTCCCCGGTGTTCAACGCCTGGGCCCGGCTCATGGGCGCGAAGATCGAGCGCGGCGTGTGGTGCGAGACCTGGTGGCTGCCCGAGTTCGACCTGGTGCACCTGGGCCGCGGCGTGTCCGTCAACCGCGGGACCGTGCTCCAGACCCACCTGTTCCACGACCGCATCATGCGGCTGCAGCCGGTGTCGATGGAGGCGGGCTCCACCCTGGGGCCCAACAGCTTCGTCCTGCCCGGCAGCACCGTGGAGGCCGGCGCCACGGTGAGCCCCGGCTCCCTGGTCATGGCCCAGGAGACCGTGCCCGCCGGCAGCACCTGGGGCGGCAACCCGATCCGTCCGCTGCACGCCGAGGCCCTTCCCACCGGAGGTGCGACCCATGAGCGCTGAGCACGCGGCCGCCACGCGCGGCGGGGGCACCGCGGTGCTCAACGTCCCCGGCGCCTCCGGGCGGCGCACCCGGCGGCGGCTGGTCGGCGTGGACGCCGCCCGGGGCTTCGCCCTGCTCGGGATGGTCGCCGTGCACACCCTGCCGTTCTGGGACGCGGAGAACGAGCGAGCCTCCCTGAGCTGGTCCCTGTTCGCCGGGCACTCGGCCGCCCTCTTCGCAACCCTGGCCGGGGTGAGTCTCGCGTTCCTCTCCGGGGGCCGCACCCCGCACACGGGCCGGCGGCTGGCCGGGGACCGGGCGGGACTGGTGGGCCGCGCCGCGGTGATCGCCCTCGTCGGGTTCCTCGTGGGCTTCGTGGCCCTGCCGGTGGACAACATCCTCATCTACTACGGGATGTTCTTCCTGCTCGCCATCCCGTTCCTGGGCCTGCGCATCCGGCACCTGCTGATCAGCGCGGTGGCGTTCACCGTGCTGGCCCCGTTCCTCATGCAGTGGGCCGTGGACGTCCTGCCCGCGCACGTGTACGGCAACCCCACCCTGTGGAACCTGGTCACCGACCCGGTCACCGTGCTCTCCCAGCTGCTGCTGACCGGCACCTACCCGGCGCTGCCGTACATGGCCTACCTGTGCGCGGGGATCGCCCTGGGCCGGATGAACCTCACGAGCCGGCGGGTGCAGCTGTGGCTCGTGGGCGCCGGCGCGGCGCTGGCCCTGCTCTCCTGGACGGTGTCGATGGGCGCGTTGCTGGCCCTCGGCGTCTACGACCGGATCTGGGAGGCCACCCCGTGGCTGACCGAGGAGCAGATCGACGAGATCCTCGTCTTCGGCCCGGACCCGTCCCTGCCGACCACCACCCTGTGGTGGCTGATGGTGCCCGCCCCGCACAGCAATACGCCCGTGGCGCTGCTCCTGAGCCTCGGCATGGCCGCGTTCGCCCTCGGGGCGTTCCTGCTCCTGGCCCGGCTGATCGGCAAGGCGCTCACGCCGCTGGCGGCCGCCGGGTCCATGACGTTCACGCTCTACACCCTGCACCTGCTGTTCCTCGGCACCGAGGTCTACGACCTGCACCCCGGGTTCTGGTTCTGGATGCAGGTGGCCGTGTTCGGCCTCCTGGCCGTCGCGTGGCAGCGCGCCGTGGGCCAGGGCCCGCTCGAGAAGCTGGTGGCCCGCACCTCGAAGCGCATCGCCGGGAGCGTCGCCGCCCGCTGACCTTGCGACCCCGCGGCCCCGCCGTGACCGTCGAGTCCCCCATGTGAGCGCAACTCCCCAGTTCGATCCTGGGGAAACGCGCACACATGGGGGACTCGGTGCGTGAGGGGGCCGGGGGCTGGGGGACTCGACGGGGCACGGGAGCCAAGTGGTCGGGGGCTGGGGACCTCACACGGGGGCTGCGGCGCTGTGAGTGGAAGTGCATCGGGGTGTTACTCCCGCCGTCGGGGACCGAAACACGGGGTTCGTAGCGTGGGAGCACCGCACGCCGCCGTCGCCGTGCTCCGCCCCCGCTCGCCCAGGAGGTCACCCGTGAGCTCAGAACTGCATCCCGACCCGGCCACCACGGCAACCGGCACCCCGGCGCCCCCGCCGCTCGCGCTGCGGGAGCGGCCCGGCCGCTGGCTGGACGGCTACCGCCCCGAGGACCCCGACTTCTGGGAGTCCGCCGGCCGCCCGATCGCGCGCACCAACCTGAAGTGGTCCATCTTCGCGGAGTTCCTCGGCTTCGCCGTCTGGCAGCTGTGGGCCATCACCGTCGTCTTCCTGCCCGGCGCGGGCTTCACCTTCAGCGACTCCCAGATCTTCTGGCTGATCTCCATCCCGTCCCTGGTGGGCGCCACGCTGCGCATCCCCTACACCTTCATGGTGGGCCGGTTCGGCGGCCGCAACTGGACCATCGTCTCGGCCCTGCTGCTGCTGGTCCCCACGGTGGGCCTGGCCCTGGCGGTCGGCAACCCGGACACCCCGTTCGGGGTCATGCTCCTGCTGGCGGCCACCGCCGGCTTCGGCGGCGGCAACTTCGCCTCCTCGATGGCCAACATCACCTTCTTCTACCCGGTGCGGGAAAAGGGCTGGGCGCTGGGACTGAACGCCGCCGGCGGCAACCTCGGCACGGCCGTGGCCCAGCTCGTCGTCCCGATCGCCGTCTCGCTCGTCGCCCTCGGGGCCAGCGGGCTGTCGGTCGCCGGATGGCTGTGGGTGCCGTTCATCCTGTTCGCCGCGTGGGGCGCCAGGAAGTACATGCACAACCTTTCCCACGCCAAGGGGGACGTCGCCGGGTCCCTGGCCACGGTCAAGGAGCCGCACTTCTGGATCATGTCCTTCCTCTACGTGGGCACCTTCGGCTCCTTCATCGGCTTCTCCAGCGTGTTCCCCAAGCTGATCGCGGACACCTTCCCGGAGTTCTCGTCCTTCAGCGTGGGTGCCGCGGCGCTGTCCCTGGCGTTCCTCGGCCCGCTGGTCGGCTCGGTCTCCCGGCCCTACGGCGGCAAGCTCGCGGACCGCTTCGGCGGCGCCCCCATGACGGTGGCCGTGTTCGCCGTCATGGCGCTGCTCGCGCTGGCCGTGGTGCTCACCCTGCCCCTGGCGAACTTCTGGCTGTTCCTGGGCCTGTTCCTGCTGCTGTTCACCGCGGCGGGCATGGGCAACGGCTCCACCTACCGGATGATCCCCTCGATCTACCGGGTGCTGGGACTGCGGCAGCAGCAGGACGTCGCGGTCTCCACCGAGCGCAAGGCCTCGGCCGCCCTCGGGCTGATCGGGGCGGTCGGCGCGTACGGCGGCTTCATGATCCCGCAGGCGCTCAACCTCTCGAACAGCACCACCGGGGCCTACAGCGCGGCGTTCTACGGCTTCGTGGCCTTCTACGTGGTGGCGCTCGCGGTCACCTGGTTCTGCTACCTGCGCAAGGGCACCGAGATGGGCGACAGCCACATCTGAGCCGGCATCACCCCCCCCGTCCCGACCCCCGGAAGGAGCCCCGCCCGCATGAGCACGACGGCGACCCACTGCCCCTACTGCGCGCTGCAGTGCGCGATGACCCTGGACACGGGGTCGGACACCGCCGCCGAGCAGGGCTTCCCAGAGGTGCTGGGGCGGCAGTTCCCGGTGAACGGGGGCGGGATGTGCCGGAAGGGCTGGACGTCGTCGGAGCTGCTGGCCAACCCGTCGCGGCTCACCGCACCGCTGCTGCGCGGGGCGGACGGGGTCTTCCAGGAGGTGTCCTGGGACGCGGCCCTGGACCGGATGGCCGGGGAGTTCCGGAGCGCGCAGGAGCGCCACGGCCGGGACGGGGTCGGGATCTTCGGTGGCGGGTCGCTGACCAACGAGAAGGCCTACCAGCTGGGGAAGTTCGCGCGGGTGGCGCTGCGGACCTCGCGGATCGACTACAACGGCCGGTTCTGCATGTCCTCCGCCGCGGCCGCGGCCAACCGGTCGCTGGGGATGGACCGGGGCCTGCCGTTCCCGGTGACGGACCTCGACGACGCCCACACCGTGCTGCTGCTGGGGACCAACCCGGCCGAGACCATGCCGCCGTTCGTCCAGCACCTTCAGCACGCCCAGGAGCACGGCGGCCTGATCGTGGTGGACCCCCGCCGCTCCGCCACGGCGCGGATGACCGAGGACGGGGGCGGTCTGCACCTGCAGCCGACCCCCGGCTCGGACCTCGTGCTGCTGCTGGGCCTGGCCCACGTGGTCCTGCACGAGGGCCTCGCGGACCGGGAGTACCTCGAGCGGCGCACCACGGGCTTCGAGGCCTTCACGACGAGCATCAACGCGTGGTGGCCCGAGCGGGTCGAGCAGGTCACCGGGGTCCCGGCCGTGCGGATCCGCCGGGCCGCCCACCTGCTGGCCCGCGAGCGCCGGGGCACGTACGTGATCACCGGCCGGGGCGTGGAGCAGCACGTCGACGGCACGGACACCGCGACCGCCGCGATCAACCTGGCCCTGCTCCTCGGCCTGCCCGGCCTGACGGGCTCCGGCTACGGCACCCTCACCGGACAGGGCAACGGGCAGGGCGGGCGTGAGCACGGGCAGAAGGCGGACCAGCTGCCCGGCTACCGCAGCATCACGGACCCCGCCGCCCGCGAGCACGTCGCCGGGGTGTGGGGCGTGGACCCCGCCGAGCTGCCCGGTCCCGGGATCCCGGCCGTGCAGATGCTGACCACCCTCGGCACCGACCACGGCGTCCGCTGCCTGTGGGTCAACGGCTCCAACGTGGTGATCGGCGCCCCGGACACGGACGCCGTGGTCCGCGGGCTGCAGGCCCTGGACTTCCTGGTGGTCTGCGACTTCTTCTTCTCCGAGACCGCCGAGTTCGCCGACCTCGTCCTGCCGGTGCTGCAGTGGGCCGAGGAGGAGGGCACCATGACGAACCTCGAGGGCCGGGTGCTGCGCCGCCGCCGCGCGGTGGACCCGCCGCCCGGCGCCCGGGACGAGCTGTGGATCATGGCCGAGCTCGCCCGACGGCTCGAGGCCCCGGGCACGTTCAGCCCCGAGCCCGAGGAGGTCTTCGAGGAGCTGCGCCGTGCCTCCGCCGGTGGGAAGGCCGACTACTCGGGGATCAGCTGGGCGGCCCTGGACGCGGACGAGGCCTGCTACTGGCCCCACCCCGCCGGCAATTCCGCGGGCACGCCCCGGGCCTTCCTCGACGGGTTCGGGCACGCGGACGGGCGGGCCGTGCTCGTGCCGGTCAGGACCCGTGCCGCCGGCCGGGCCGTCGACCCGAGCCCGCGCCGGAACCGCCGCGAACCCCTCCATCGGGCGGGGACCCTGACCCTCGTGACGGGGCGGTACCTGGAGCACTACCAGTCCGGGAACCAGACCCGGCGCGTGCACTCGCTGCACGAGGCCCGGCCCGAGTCGATGATGCAGATCCACCCCGCGACCGCGGCCTCCCTCGGCATCCGGGACGGTGCCGCGGTGGAGCTCACGAGCGCCCGCAGCCAGGCCGTGGCCCTCGCCCAGCTGACCACGGACATCCGTCCCGACACCGTGTTCCTGCCCTTCCACTACGCCGGGAACCAGACCGCCAACAAGCTCGTGTCCTCGGACGCCGTGGACCCGATCTCGTCCATGCCCGAGTTCAAGGCCGGCTCCGTGACCGTCCGGGCGATCGACGCAGAGGAGACGACCCGATGACCGTGCACCGCCCCACCCGTGCCCACGGCACCCCGATGCGGTCCGGCGAGCACGTCGTCGTCGTCGGCTTCGGCCCCGTGGCCGCCCGGTTCGTCGACGACGTCGCCGACCTCGCCGCCGCGGGCACGATCCGGCTGACCGTGATCGGCGGGGAGCTCGACCCCGCCTACAACCGGGTGCTCGTGGGCGAGCACGCGATGGGCCGCACCGAGCTGGCCACGATGGGCCTGGCCGACCCGGAGTCGCTGTCGCAGTCCGGGATCGACGTCCTGCTCGGCACGGAGGTGACCCGGATCGACCGCTCCCGCCGGGTCCTGCACCTCACGGACGGGCCGACGGGGGAGGCCCGCGAGCTCGGCTACGACCGCCTGGTCCTCGCCACCGGCGCCCGCCCCAACCTGCCCGTGCTGCGCGGGATCAACCCCGATCCCCGTGCCTACGAGCACCTCCCGGCCGGCGTCACGGCCCTGCGGGACCTGCGCGACGCCCGGGCCGTGCGCGAAGTCGTCGACCGGCGGGGCCGCGTGGTGGTCCTGGGCGGCGGCGTCCTCGGGCTCGAGGCCGCGCTCGCCGCGAGCGAGGCCGGATGCCCCGTGACCGTGGTCCACCATGCCCCGTGGGTGATGACCCGCTCCCTCGACGCGGCCGGCGGTGCGCTGCTGGGCCGCGCGCTCGCGGACGCGGGCGTGGGGGTGGTCTCCGGGACACAGGCGCGGGAGGTGCTCCTCGACGAGGGCCGGCGCTTCCGCGGCCTCCTCCTGGAGGGCGGCCGCGAGGTCCCCGGAGAGCTGCTGCTGCTCTCGATCGGGGTCACGGCCCGTACCGAGCTCGCCGAGGGCGCCGGTCTGCGCACCGCTCGAGGAGTCGTGGTCAACCACGAGCTCGAGGCCGACGTGGAGCAGCGGGTGTTCGCGATCGGGGACTGCGCCGAGGTGCTGTGCAAGGACCCGTCCTGCCAGGTCTGCCCGGGCAGGGAGGGCATGGGCCCGTCCGGGCTCGTCGGTCCCGGCTGGCGGCAGGCGGAGTGGCTGGCCGCCCGGTTCCACGCCGAGCTCGAGGCCGTGGCCGACGGCGGCACGGCGGTGCTCGCGCCGCTGACCAGTGGACCCGCCGGCGCGGTGCGGCTCAAGGCGCACCAGGTGGAGCTCGCCTGCGCCGGGGCAGTCGGCGGGCTGCCGTGGGAGTTCCGCCCGGACGGCGGGTCCGTGGTGCAGTGGGCGGACGGCAGGGCCGGGACCTACGCGAAGCTCGTGCTCGGCCCGGAGCGGACGCTCGAGGGCTACATCGTGCTCGGCCTGCCCCGCTCCGCGGCAGGCATCGGGCTGCTGTACGACCGCGGCGAAGCGGTGCCCGAGGACCCCAGCGTCCTGCTGCGCCTGGACGGGCCTGACGCAGGGAGCGGGGAGAGCCAGATGACCCCGGAGTCGACGGTCTGCCACTGCGCGGGCGTCACGATGGGCCGGATCACGGACGTCGTCGAGGAGGGCGCCGCGACGGTCGAGGAGGTCAGCTGCGCCACGCGGGCCTCCACCGGCTGCGGCGGCTGCAAGGCCGCGGTGGCCCGGATCATCGAGGTCCACCGTGGCGTGGCTGTGTGACGACCCGGGGCCTCCTGCCGTCAGGCGCTTTGCAGGACCGTAACCGGCAGCCACCCGCACCGAAACATCGCGACCACAGACTGGCGGCGTGCAGCGCACACCGGCGAAAGGATTCCCCGTGACTTCCAAGAACCTCTTCCTGCAGGGCATCTACCCGTTCGAGGGCGCCGGGCTGGACGCGCCGGCGACGATCTCCGCTGACCTCACGCACGACGTCCCGGACGGTGTGGTCAACCAGCCCCTGTACTTCCGGGGCGGCAACTCGTGCTCCGAGCTCGTCACCATCGTCCTCCTGCGCGACGGGAAGCCCATGCGCTGGTTCCCGATGGCAGCCAAGGGCGACGTGAACGTTCCCCTGCGCGTCGTGGAGGACATCGACGGCGGGTCCCGCATCGAGCTCGGGCTTCTCGCGCCGGTCGGCGTCAGCGGATCCGTGGTCGTGGACCTGGGGATGGTGGAGCACTGATGAGCAGCACACTCGAGCGGGCGCTCCCCGCGGACGGAGGCGCCGGAGCCCGCCGGCGCCTGGTGGTGATCGGCAACGGCATGGCCGGGGCCCGCGCCGTCGAGGAGATCCTCGAGCGCGGTGGCGCCGCACAGTTCGACATCACCATGTTCGGCGACGAGCCGTACGGCAACTACAACCGGATCATGCTCAGCCACGTCCTCTCCGGCGAGGAGGACGACGCGGACATCTTCCTGAACTCCCTGCTCTGGTACGAGGAGAACGAGATCACCCTGCACGCGGGGGTCCGGGCCGAGCGCATCGACCGGTTCGCGAAGGAGGTCCACTCCGACGACGGACAGGTGACGCCGTACGACGTGCTGATCATCGCCACCGGCAGCCGGGCCTTCATGCCACCCATCGACGGGCTGCACACCGGGAACGGCTCGCTCCTGCCCGGGGTCTTCGCCTTCCGCACCATCGACGACACCCGCGAGATGGTCTCCTACGCCCAGCACGAGCACCACCGGCGCGCCGTGGTGATCGGCGGCGGCCTGCTCGGCCTCGAGGCGGCGCGCGGACTGCAGGCCTACGGCCTGCAGGTCGAGGTCGTGCACTCGGGCGGACACCTCATGAACGCCCAGATGGGCCCCGAGGCGGGGGCGATCCTGCGCCGCAGCGTCGAGTCGCTCGGCATCGGCGTGCACCTGAACAGCCGCACCACCGCCGTGCTCGGCACCGACAAGGTGCAGGGCGTGCGCCTGCGGGGCGCGCCGGACCTCGCCTGCCACATGGTGGTCGTGACGGCCGGCATCCGTCCGAACGTCGACGTCGCCGTCGCCAGCGGCCTGCCGGTGGAACGGGCCATCGTCGTCGACGACCACATGCGGGTCCTCGACGAGGAGGGCATGGACGTGGATGGCATCTACGCCGTCGGCGAGTGCGTCCAGCACCGCGGCCAGGTGTACGGCCTCGTGGCGCCGCTGTGGGAGCAGGCCGTCGTCCTGGCCGACCAGGTGACCGGCCGTGACCCCTCGGCGGCGTACCACGGCTCGCGCACCGCGACGAAGCTCAAGGTCGCCGGCGTCGACGTCGCGTCGATGGGCGTGCAGGGCCCCGAGCGGGACACGGACGAGCACGTCATGTTCTCCGAGCCCCGCCGCGGCGTCTACAAGTCCGTGGTGATCCGGGACGAGAAGATCATCGGCGCCACGCTGCTCGGGGACAGCCGGAAGGTCGCCTTCCTGACCCAGGCCTTCGACCGCGGGCTGCCGCTGCCCGAGGAGCGGACGTCCCTGCTCTTCGACCTCGGCGGCCCCACCGAGGAGGCCGGCGTCGCGGAGCTCGACGACGACGCCCAGGTCTGCAACTGCAACGGCGTCAGCAAGAAGGACCTCGTGGACGCGGTCGAGGGCGGCTGCAGCACGGTGGCCGGCGCCATGGACGCCACCCGTGCAGGGAAGGGCTGCGGCTCCTGCAAGCTGATGGTCGGGCAGGTGGTCGAGTGGGCCGCCGGCGGCGCCGTCGAGGAGGACCCGGCGGCGAACTGGTACGTGCCCGGCATCCCCATGGACAAGCCGACGCTGATGGCGGCCATCCGCGATCAGGGTCTGCGCTCCGTGTCGGAGGTCTTCGCCGCGCTGGCCCCGGACCGGGCCGACGACGCGAAGTCCAAGATGGGCCTCGCCTCCCTGCTGAAAATGATGCTGGCGGACGACTACGTCGACGAGCGCGACGCCCGGTTCATCAACGACCGGGTGCACGCCAACATCCAACGGGACGGCACCTTCTCCGTGGTCCCCCAGATGAAGGGCGGCGTGACGTCCGTGCACCAGCTGCGCCGCATCGCCGACGTCGCGGAGAAGCACGGCATCCCGATGATCAAGCTGACCGGCGGGCAGCGGATCGACCTGCTCGGGGTCCCCAAGGAGGACCTGCCGACGGTGTGGGCGGACCTCGACATGCCGTCCGGCTACGCGTACGGCAAGAGCTTCCGCACGGTCAAGACCTGCGTGGGCAAGGAGTTCTGCCGCTTCGGCACAGGCGACTCCACGAAGCTGGGCATCGAGATCGAGGAGCGGTTCCAGGGCATCGAGTCCCCGGCCAAGATGAAGCTGGCCGTGTCCGGCTGTCCCCGCAACTGCGCCGAGTCCCTGGTCAAGGACGTGGGCGTGGTGGCCGTCGAGGGGGGCCGTTGGGAGATCTACGTGGGCGGCGCCGCCGGCGCGCACATCCGCAAGGGCGACCTCCTGGCCACGGTGGACGACCCGGAGCAGGTCAAGCTGCTGGCCGGTCGGTTCATGCAGTACTACCGGGAGAACGCCAACTGGCTCGAGCGCACCTACTCCTTCGTCCCGCGGGTGGGCCTCGAGCACATCCGGTCGGTGGTCGTGGACGACGCCGAGGGGATCGGCGAGCGGCTCGACGCGGCCATGCAGGCCTCGATCGACGAGTACAGCGACCCCTGGGTGGAGCGCGACGACCCGTTCACCCCGGGACAGTTCCGGACCTCGCTGCCGCTCCAGGTGCTCCCGCAGGTGCCGGTCCGATGAGCGCCGAGCCCCGCAGCACCGAGCCTGCCCGCACCGGGGTCGTCGGCGTCCGGGAGCACGTCCTGGGACCGCTGGACCAGGTGCCGCCCGGCGAGGGCCGTGCCTTCGCCGTGGACGGCGAGCAGGTCGCCGTGTTCCGGCTGCGGGACGGCACGCTGCGGGCGCTGTCCGCGGTCTGCCCCCACCGCGGCGGGCCCATCGCGGACGGGCAGATCGACCGGCGCGTGGTGATGTGCCCGCTGCACCACAACACCTTCGAGCTGGACACCGGTTGCTCGACGACGGGCGAGGACCCGCTCCGCAGCTACCGCGTCGGCACCGACGCCGAGCAGAACATCGTCCTGCACACGGACTGACGGACGCGTCCCCGCCCCGGTGCCGCCGGGGACCGGCGCGCCGACGGTGGGCATTCGCACAAGGGTGGACAGCGTCACCGGCCCGTCACGATGGGCCGGGGTGCCCCGGGGTGCGAAGATGGTCGCGCCCGCACGGGCCTGCACCGACGAACAGGACGACCATCCATGAGGGAGCGCTCCACCGAGCACCGGCCCGCGGCGGCCGCGTCCCGCGGCGCCGCACCGCGGTCCTCGAGGCGCGTCGTGGGCCTCGACGCCGCCCGCGGGCTGGCGCTCGTGGCCATCATGTGCGTGCACATCCTGCCCGTGTCCTACGCCGCCACGGGCCGGCCCACGGTGACCTGGATCCTGTTCCCCGGCGACTCCCCGGCCCTGTTCGCCCTGCTGGCCGGCACGGGGCTGGCGCTCACCTCCGGCGGGCGCCGCCCGCTCCGCGGCCGCGAGATGACGGCCGCCCGGGCCGGCATCGCGGTGCGCGCGCTGCTGCTGCTGATCCTGGGGCTGGTCATCGGCCACCTCATGCCGCCGGAGCCCCCGGCCTACAACATCCTGATCTACTTCGCCGCGTACTTCCTGATCGCCCTGCCCTTCCTAAGGCTCGGGCCGCGGCCCCTGTTCCTCGGCGCGGGCGCCGCCCTGGTGGCCGGCCCGCTGCTGCTCCACCTCGCCGGGGACGCGCTGCCGGGCTTCTCCTCCTACAACCCGACCTTCGTCACCCTGGTCACCGAGCCGCTCGCGGTGCTCGGCCAGCTGCTCCTGACGGGGACCTACCCCGCCCTGCCGTACCTGGCCTACCTGCTGGCGGGCCTGGCCATCGGCCGGCTCAACCTCCGCCGCCGCGACGTCCAGGTCCGGCTGGTCGTGGTGGGCACGGTCCTCGCAGTGACCGCGAAGCTGGTCTCGCGGCAGCTGCTCTACGCCGGGGACGTCTACACCAGGCTGCTGTTCAGCGACCCGGACCTCACCGTGGCGCAGCTCGAGAGCCTGCTGACCTACGGCCCCGAGGACACATTGCCGACGACCTCGCCGTGGTGGCTCGTGCTCACCACCCCGGACGTCAACACCCCGTTCTCCGTGGCGTGGAGCCTCGGGGTGAGCCTGGCCGTCGTCGGGACCTGCCTGCTCCTGGCCCGCCGGCACAGCGCCTGGCTGCTGCCCGTGACGGCCCTGGGCGCGATGAGCCTCACCCTGTACACGGCGCACCTCGTGTTCCTGTCCTTCGAGCTCTTCCACACCGCGCCCCTGCTCTGGCTGATCACGAGCCTGGTGCTCTCCGTGCTGTTCGCCCTCGCCTGGCAGCGGGCCTTCGGGCGGGGCCCGCTGGAGCGGGCGATGAACGCGGCGGTCCGGCCGGTCCGCCGGGCCGTGGCTCAGGGGTCCAGCCGGTAGCCGCGCTTGATCACGGTGGCGACCAGGGGAGCGGGCAGGATCCGGCGCAGCCGGGAGATCACCATCTCCAGGGCGTGCTCGGTCTCCAGGCCCGGCACCGCGGACAGCAGCTGCCCCCGGGAGACCACCGCCCCGGGGTGCGCCGCGAGCGCCCGCAGCACCGCGACCTGGGCATCGGAGAGCGGGACGAACACGTCCTCCAGGGCGGCGCCGGTGCTCATCAGCCGCAGCGTCCCGTGCCGGGTGGGCACCACCAGCGTGCGCTCCTCGACCGCGTGGGTGCACACCGCCCGGACCAGGGCCCCCAGCCGGTAGCGCTCCGGCACGAGCGGCTCCACCCCCACCTCCAGCAGGGGCCCGGCGCACACGGGTCCCACCGCGGCGGCCGTGACGTCCGTGCGCAGCGCGTCCACGAGGTCCTCGTAGCGGCCCATCTCCTGGGCGGTGCTGAACAGGGAGTCCACGGCGGGGGCGGCGGTGAAGGTCAGCACGTCCAGGCGGCGCTCGCAGACGTCGCGGATCAGGCCGGGCAGGCGCTCGCCGTCGTCGGCGGAGAGCCACCGGTAGGGGGAGACGGTGTCCACCTTCGCCCCGGCGGCCACGAGCCGCTCCAGCTGGATCTGGTCCGTCAGCCCGTGCAGCTGGACGGCCACGCGGGCGCCGGCCACGCCGTCGGCCAGGAGCCGGTCGACCACCGACGAGGTCCGCTCGTCCTCGGAGACCTCCGCGTCCTCGAGCTCCAGGGAGAGCACCTGGCCCCGGGCCTTCGCCCCGCGGGTGAGCACCCGGGCGGCGCGGAAGGCGTCCCGCAGGTCCTCCCCGAGACCCGCGGCGTCCGCGGCCTCGAACCACCGGCGCAGCCCGTAGGCGGTGGTCACCACGATGATCCCGGGCCGGTGGGCGAGCAGCGTGCGTGTGTCCTCGACCACCCGGGTGTCCTCGGCCACGGGGGAGATCTTCAGGGCGGGCGCGTGCACCACCTGCGCGCCGCGGCGCTCCAGGGCGGCGATGAAGTCCGTGGCGCGGCGGTGGGCCGTCACGCCGACGCGGAACCCGGTCAGTTCCCCGGGCGCGCCGGGCGCGCCGTGGTCACCGGGTGCGGGGGCGGGGGGTGCGGCGGTCATGCTCCGAGCGTAGGTCGGTCCTGTGACCACGGTGTTACCCCAGGTTTCCGATTCCGCACCGCCTGCCCCACGGACGTCGTGCGGCGACCGCGGCGTGCCGGGTGGGCCCGGCGCGGACGTCCCGCTGACGTGCACGGCGGGGCCCGCAGACTTCACGGAATCGTGAGGTGTGCGCAACGGTAGCGCCACGTGCAGCAGAGATCCTGGGTCCGGAAGGGTCCCGGAGCACTGGGACCTCGGACGCGGCTCGGGTCCGGACCCTGGGAGTGCCGGGGCGGGTGCGGGAGGACGGGGGAGTCATGAGGTGGACGTCCGGAACGGAGCGCTCCGCCCCGGCCGATGCCACGGGCGGTGCCCGCAAGTCCCCGGCGTGGTGGGCGGGCCTCGACGCGGCCCGCGGGCTGGCGCTGATCGGGCTGATGGCGCTGCAGATCCTGCCCGGCCACAACGCCTCGACCCAGGCACCGGCCTGGCCGCACGTCCTCCTCTCGGCGGCTTCGGCGGCACTGTTCATCCTGCTGGCCGGGGTGGGACTGGCGCTCGGATCCGGGGGACGGTTCCCGCACCAGGGCAGATGGCTGGCCGCCGATCGGGTGGGGGTGGCCGTGCGGGCGGTGCTGCTCGCCGTGGTGGGGATGGGGCTCGGGGCGCTGATGCCCGAGGACGCCCCGGCCGACAACCTTTTGATCTACTGCGGGGTGCTCTTCGTGCTGGCCATCCCGTTCCTGCACCTGTCCGCGACCGCGCTGTTCGTCTGCGCGGCGGTCCTCTGGATGGTGGGTCCGCTGCTGGTGCACGGCGTAACAGACGTTTTCCCGGCACCCGCCTCCGGCCACCCCGCGTTCGCCGACGTGCTGGCGGAACCGGGCGGGACGGTCTCCCGGCTGCTGGTGACCGGCACCTACCCGGCCCTGCCGTACCTGAGCTGTCTGCTGGTCGGGCTGGGGGTGGGGCGGATGAACCTGCGCGACAAGGGGATCCAGGTCCGTCTGCTGGCGGCGGGGGCGGGTCTGGTCGTCCTCGCCCGGACCGCCGACCCCTTCGGACCGTACGTCTTCGGCGGTCACGGCCGGGTGCCGACGACCGGCGGGACGGGCGCGGACGAGCTGGCCGAGGTGCTGGTGCGGGGCCCGGATCCGTGGCCCGTCGACGGCGTGTGGGAGATCGCCGCCGGCCTGGGCGTGGCACTGCTGGTGCTGGGGGGCTGCCTGCTGATCTCCCGCAGGTCCGGGGCGTGGTCGCTGCGGCTGTCGGCCGTGGGGGCGATGGGCCTGAGCGTGTACACCGCCCACCTGGTGGCGCTGTCCGTCGACGTCCGGTACGACCTCCCCGTCGTCTGGTCCCTCGTCCACCTGGGGGCGGCGGTCCTGCTCGCCGTCGGCTGGCACCGGGCACGGGGCCAAGGACCGTTGGAGCGGGCCCTCGACGCCGGCGGGGACGCCGGCCGCCGCACCGTGCTCCACCGGCACCGCCGGCTCCACCGGACGTGACCCCCGGCGCCGCGGACCCTCCGGCCCGGTTCCGGCCGGGAGCCCGATCCGTCCCCGGGCGCATCTCCCCGGCGGTCCCGGGGCGCGTCAGGCTCCGGAGGCCGCGGCGCCCTCGCGCACCGGGATCCGCGGCCCGGTCAGCAGCACGGGGCCGTCGCCGGCCTCGGCGGCGGCGCGCTCGGCGTCGGTCGCGGGGCGGCGCTGACCGCGCTCGAGCACGTAGTCCTGGGAGTCGTCCGGGGCGGCGTCGTTGACGAAGGAGCGGAAGCGGCGCAGCCGCTCGGGGTCCTTCAGCGTCGCGGCCCACTCGTCCTCGTAGCGGTCCACGTGCCGCGCCATCGCAGCCTCGAGCTCCTCGCCGATGCCCAGGGAGTCCTCGACGACGACGGCGCGCGCGTGGTCGATCCCGCCGTCGAGCTCCTCCTGCCACCGGGCCGTGCGCTGCATCCGGTCCGCGGTGCGGATGTAGTACATGAGGTACCGGTCGATGTACCGGACCAGGGTCTCGTCGTCCAGGCCCTGGGCCAGCAGCTGGGCGTGAGCGGGGTTCGCGCCGCCGTTGCCGCCGGTGTAGAGGTTCCAGCCGTCGGTCGTGGAGATGATGCCCACGTCCTTGCCGCGGGCCTCGGCGCACTCGCGGGCGCAGCCCGAGACGCCCATCTTGAACTTGTGGGGGGAGCGCAGCCCCCGGTAGCGCAGCTCCAGCCGCACGGCCATGCCCACGGAGTCCTGCACCCCGTAGCGGCACCACGTGGAGCCCACGCAGGACTTCACGTTGCGCAGCGCCTTGCCGTAGGCCTGCCCGGACTCGAAGCCGGCGTCCACGAGCTCCCGCCAGATCTCCGGCAGCTGCTCGAGCCGGGCCCCGAACATGTCCACGCGCAGGGCCCCGGTGATCTTGGTGTAGAGCCCGTACTTCCGGGCCACCTCGCCGAGCACGATGAGCTTCTCCGGGGTGATCTCCCCGGCCGGCACGCGCGGGACCACGGAGTACGTGCCGTCCTTCTGCATGTTGGCCAGCGCCCGGTCGTTGGTGTCCTGCAGGGCGCCCCGGCCGGAGTCGAGCACGTACTCGTCCCGCTGGGAGGCGAGCACGGAGGCGACCACGGGCTTGCAGATGTCGCAGCCCAGGCCGGTGCCGAAGCGGCCCACGACCTCGTCCCAGGAGGACAGGTCCAGGGCGCGCACGGCCTCGAAGAGCTCGGCGCGGGAGAGCTCGAAGTGCTCGCACAGCGCCCTGGAGACCTCCACGCCGGCCTTCGCCAGCTCCAGGTCCAGGGTCTTCTTGAGCATCGGGACGCAGGACCCGCACTGCGTGCCGGCCCGGGAGCACTTCTTGAGCTCGCCGATCTCGTGCACGCCGCAGGAGATCTGATCCCGCACGGCCCCGGTCGTGACGTTGTTGCAGGAGCAGATCACGGCGTCGTCGGGCAGGTCCCCGGCCGGGGCGTCCACGCCGGAGGCGGAGAGGTAGGCGCCGGGCTCACCGGGCAGCTCCCGGCCCAGCAGCGGGCGCAGGGCGTTGTACGGCTCGGCGTCCCCCACGAACACCCCGCCCAGCAGGGTCCGCGCGTCCTGGGTGACCACGACCTTCTGGTACATCCCGCGGGCGGGGTCCGCGTAGACGACCTCGAGGCAGTCCTCGGTCTCGCCGTAGGCGTCGCCGAAGGACGCCACGTCCACGCCGGAGAGCTTGAGCTTGGTCGCGGTGTCGAAGCCGTCGAACGTGGAGCGCCCGCCGGCCAGCCGGTCGGCGACGATCTCCGCCATGGTGTTCGCGGGGGCCACGAGCCCCAGGCACTCCCCGTTCCAGGAGGCGACCTCGCCGATCGCCCACACGTGCTCCACGGAGGTGCGGCAGGCCTCGTCGATGACCACGCCGCCGCGCGGGGCCGTCTCGACGCCCGCGTTGAAGGCCAGCCGGTCCCGGGCCCGGATGCCGGTGGCCACGATGACCAGGTCCGCCTCGAGGTCGGCGGAGTCCCGGAACTCGACGGCGCACACCTCGCCGTCGGACTTGCGCAGCCCCACGCCGGAGGGGCGCTCGCCCAAGTGCAGGCGCACGCCGCGCGCGGTGATGAGGGCGTTGAGGGAGCGGCCGGCGCCCTCGTCGAGCTGCGCGTTCATCAGCCACTTGCGGGAGTGCACCACCGTGGCCTCCGCGCCGAGCTCCTGGAGCCCGCCCGCGGCCTCGAGGCCCAGCAGACCGCCGCCGATGACCACGCCGCGCGGGGTGCGCCCGTAGCGGGCGCGCAGCCGCTCGACCTCGGCGCGGATGGCCGCGACGTCGTCGAGGGTGCGGTAGACGAAGGCGTGGTGGGCGCCGGGAACGTCCAGGCGCGCGGCGTCGGAGCCGGTGGCAAGGACGAGCTCGTCGTAGCCGGTCACGGTCCCGTCCGCCGCGGTGACCGTGCGGGCCGCGGGGTCGATCTCCCGGGCCTTCACGCCCTGGCGCAGGTCCACCCGCGGGTCCTGCCACACCGTGCCCCCGCCCAGAGTGAGGTCGACCGCGCCCGCGGGGCCCGTCAGCGCCTTGGACAGCTGGACACGGTCGTAGGGGACCCACGGCTCGTCGGCGAACACGGTGAGGCGCACGTGGTGGTCCTCCGCGGACAGCACCGCCTCCGCGAAGCGGTGGGCGGCGGGGCCGCCGCCGACCACGACGACGTGCTGGGGGGACTGCGGGGAGAAGGGGGAGCGCGGCACGGGGACCTCCGGGAGCTGGCGGGCGGCTGGGGCGTTGCTCCGACTCTAGGGAGACGGGATTGCCCCGCCGTTGCCCCGCCGTTCCGGTCGCTTTTCGCTTCCCTCACCGGGGCCCCGGCTCCCTGTGAGCGGGCTTTGACCGGGGCGAAACGGCCCCGGAGCGCGCCCGTCATCCGCCCCGCCTAACGTCGAGCACGACGTTCCGCCGAGCCGCAGGAGGCCTCACATGACGACCCTCATCACGACCACGACCACGACCACGACCGCGGTGGACACGGCGGCCCGTGCCGCCGGCACCGAGTGGCACGACGTGTGCGCCCTGACGGACCTCGAGCCCCTGTGGGGCGAGGCCGCCCGGGTGGCGGGCCGCCAGGTGGCGCTGTACCGGGTGGACGCCACCACGGTGCTCGCGGCCGACCACCGCGATCCCCGCACCGGGGCCTGCGTCATGGCCCGCGGCATCCTCGGCTCCCGCGGCTCGGCCGTCACGGTCGCCTCGCCGCTGCACAAGGAGGTCTACGACCTCTCGACCGGGCTGTGCCTCACCGGCGACGGCCCCGCCCTGCCGGTGCACCCGGCCGAGGTGCGCGACGGGCGGGTGCTCGTCGGCCTGCCCCGCTGACGGCACGTCGCCGGGGTTCTCCCAGGTACTCCTTCGTAAGATGACCGGGTGACACGACAACACCCTCGGAGCGGTCCCCGGTGGCCCTGGTCCTGGCTGCCGCACCGGCACCGCCACCGCGGTGCGACGTCCCGGGGCGCCCGGCGGCGGCTGCGCCTGCTCGGGGCCGGCGCCCTGGCGCTGGTGCTCCTGCTCGTCACGGCCGTGGCCCTCCTGGTCGGCCGGGACGAGGAGACCCCGGAGGCTGAGGCCCCCGAGACGGTCTCGTGCGCCCGCTACGGCCTCGACGACGTCCGGGTCACGGCCCGCGGCCCCGGCGGGCCCACGGACGGGGCCGTGCTGGACGCGCGAGTGTTCGGCCCGGGGGAGGAGCGGCAGGACCGCTTCCAGCTCGAGCACGAGCACGACGGGATCACCAGCTCCTACCACGTCTTCGCCGAGGACCTGGACTGGGACCGGTCGGTGGGCGTCGTGTACCACTTCCACGGGGACGGCGCCTTCGAGTACGAAAGCCCCCAGTACACCGCCTCCTGCCTGGCGGAGGTCGCGCGGGAGCACAACATGCTGCTGGTCGTCCCGCGGACCCCCGATCGTGCGGGGGAGATCACCTGGTGGGAGGAGCGGGACCTCAACGCGCAGTGGTTCCTCTCGCTCGTCGAGGAGCGGCTCGAGCCCGAGTACGACATCGACCGCTCCCGCACCTGGCTGACCGGGTACTCCGGCGGGGCCCAGTTCATCAGCCAGGAGCTGCTGGCGGACCACGTGGACCTCGTCCCGGGCGGCGGCGCGATCATGATGGGCGGCGGACAGGCTCCGGACCGGCCCTCCGCGGAGCCCACCTCCGAGCAGCTGCAGGAGCTGCGCCTGCGCTGGGACGTGGGCACGGAGGACGACGGGACCGACCCGCAGGCGCGGTTCGACGCCCTGTCCGCGGCGTGGGACGGACACCGCTGGTACGAGGAGCAGGGCTTCGAGCGCGCCCGCATCCGGTACCGGGACGGCGTGGACCACTTCGGGCTGCCGTACGCCCGCATCCTCCAGCGCGCGCTGAACGCCGCCGAGGAGGACTCCCGGGAGCAGTCCTGACGTGCCCCGTCGCCCTGGGTCCTGGGTTTTCCTCCGGCCGGGGACCCGCTCCGCATTTGCTCTAGTAAGCTAAGTCCCGCACCAGTGCGCCGCGCGCCCGTCGACCACGACAGGCGGGCGGGCGCCGGGCGCCGTGCCGGGGGGCGCGGACGGGGCCGGGACCGGCACGGGTGCCCGAACCGATCGATCCGTGGGGGAACCGCATGACCGCAGAACGCACGCCGCCGTCCGGGACGGCCACCGCCACCGGTGTCCCGACGGAAGGACCCGGGCGCGACGTCGCCGGGGCCCCCCGGACGACCCGCCGCCTCCTCGGCGTCGACGCCGCCCGCGGCCTGGCCCTGTTCGGCATGGTCGCCGTGCATACGCTGCCCTCGTGGGACGAGCAGACGGGCGAGGCGCACCTGTCCTGGACCTTGTTCGCCGGCCACTCGGCCGCGCTGTTCGCCACCCTGGCCGGGGTCAGCCTGGCCTTCGCCTCCGGCGGCCGCACCCCCCGCACGGGGCTGCGGATGACGGCCTCCCGGTGGGCCCTGGCCGCACGGGCGGGGGTGATCGCCCTGGTCGGCTTCCTCCTCGGCTTCCTCGAGCTGCCGGTGAGCAACATCCTCATCTACTACGGCATGCTCTTCCTGCTCGCCGTGCCCTTCCTGCGCCTGCGGACCCGGTCCCTCCTGGTGTGCGCCGCGCTCTTCGCCCTCGTCGCGCCCTTCCTCATGCAGTGGTCCATCGACGTGCTGCCCGGCCTCGAGTACGAGAACCCGAGCCTCGTGGACCTGGTCGTCGACCCGGGCACCGTGCTCTCCCAGCTGCTCCTGACGGGCGTCTACCCCGCGCTGCCCTGGATGGCGTTCCTGCTGGCCGGCCTCGCCGTGGGACGCACGGACCTCACCAACCGGAAGGTGCAGACCCTGCTCGCGACGATAGGGGCGGCGGTCGCGCTGCTCGCGTGGTCGTCCTCCGCCCTCGCGCTGCAGGTGCTCGGCGGCTACGAGGCCATCGCCGCGGGCACGCCCTGGATGGACGAGTCGGAGATCGACGAGGTGCTCATCTTCGGCGGGGACCCCACGCTGCCCACCGACACCCTGTGGTGGCTGCTGATCTCGACCCCGCACACGAACACGCCGTTCTTCCTGGCGCTCAACGTGGGCCTGGCACTGTCCGTCCTCGGCGTCTGCCTGCTCCTGGAGCGCGTGGCCGGCAGGGTCCTCGCGCCGCTCGCCGCGGCGGGCGCGATAACGTTCACGCTCTACACGGCCCACCTGCTCATCCTCTGGCCGGAGTACTACGACCTCGCGCCCGCCGCGTGGACCGCGGGCCAGATCGTGGCGTTCACCGTGTTCGCCCTGCTGTGGCGGCGGGCCCTGGGCCAGGGCCCGCTGGAGAAGGTGGTCACCCGGTCGACCCAGGCCGTCTCGCGCCGGGTCCTCGCCCGGGACGGGGACGGGGCACGGCCGCCAGCATCCTGACCCGCGCCGCGCTCCGGCCGCCGGTGTGCCGCTGGAGACGGTCGATTCGAGGGTGACCCGCAGTGTCCACCAACGCCTGGTCGCCGTGAGAGCTCGGGGAGCAGCACGTCTCCGGCCCGCAACGGCAGTCCGGCGAGAGCGTCGAGCATCCCCGGACTCGTCAGCCCGGCAGGATCAACAGCACTCAATGTGGAAATTATGTGCGTCATCATCTGTCTGCCGGCGCCGGGGCAGGAGTAGATTGACGCCACCAGTCACTGTGCTCCCGGCTCGCCCTCGGCCCATCCAAATCCAGCGTGATGCAACACGGGAGAAATCGAACCGGTGCCTGTGACGAGGAGTCGGAGCAGACCGGCGAACCGTGCTGAATCATCGGGGGATGCGCCATGACCGAAGACCATCGGCGATCGGATACGGCACGTCACCACTCTCGGTTCGGGCCTGTCGGCGGAGAGAAATCGTCGGCCGCAGCCCCTGCCTCTTCCGGAGGCAGAGGGAAGCGCGACGTCAGCCGCGACGATCGACGGGTTGTCGGTGTCGACGCGGCCCGAGGGTACGCCCTTTTTGGGATGACGGCCGTGCACACCTTGGACCTGTGGAACGACGAGGTGGGTCGGGCGACCCTGACCGGTCTTCTTTTCAGCGGAAAGTCCTCGGCCCTGTTCGTGACTCTCGCCGGCGTCAGTCTGGCGTTCGTCTCTGGAGGCCGCGCGTCGAGCACCGGGCGCAGGATGGTCGCCGCTCGATGGTCCGTCGCAGCCCGAGCAGTGCTGATCGCCATTGCGGGTCTACTCACGGGTCTGCTGGACGCTGCGGCGGACAACATCCTCGTCTACTACGGGATGTTCTTTCTTCTGGCCATCCCGTTCCTGGGCCTGCGCATCCGATATCTGCTGCTCAGCTCTGCGCTCTTCGCGCTCCTCGGACCGTTGCTCGTGTGGTGGGCCAAGACATCGTTGCCGAGTACGGACGCGTACGAGGACCCTACGATCGTGGATCTTCTGACGGACCCGTTGGCCGTGGCCTCCGACGTGCTGTTGACCGGTGCCTATCCCGCCTTGGCATGGATGACGTATCTGTGCGCGGGACTGGCGCTGGGCCGGATGGATCTGAGGAGCCTCCGGGTGCAGGTTCGACTTGTGCTCATAGGCGCCGCTCTGACCTGTCTGGCGTGGGGGTCATCCTTTGTTGCCCTGCACGTTCTGGGGGGTTTCGAGGCAATCAGACGTGCCACTCCGTGGATGTCGAGCCAGGCCATCGACGAGATCGTCGCTGTCGAACCGGATTCACCGACGCCGACCACCACACTCTGGTGGCTCGTGGTGCCCGGGCCGCACACGCACACACCGCTGGCCCTTCTCCTCTGCCTGGGAACAGCTGTGGTGACCCTTGGACTGTTCCTCCTCGTGCCCAGGGCCGTGACGAAGCTCCTCGCCCCGCTCATCGCGATGGGTTCGATGACGTTCACCCTCTACACGGCCCACCTGGTGTTCCTGTCGTTCGACGCATACGAGACCGCGCCCTTGCTGTGGTTCTGGATCCAGGCCACCTGCTTCGCTCTCTTCGCTGTTCTGTGGCAGCGCACGATAGGGCAGGGTCCGCTTGAGAAGGCCGTCTCGACTGTGACCCGCGGCGTGCGTCGGAGAGTGCTCGCCCATGGCGCGGCTCGCGACATGAGTGCCTGAGACAGCGTCCGCGGTGGCCGCCTTTTGCGCGGGACGGCTGCTCCAGCACCGGACCGCGCTTACCTCCGACGTCCAAGGGCTCGCCCTGTTCATCGTCCCGATCAAAGCCCGCCTCGCCGCTCGGGCCGAAGGCTCAGAGCCCCAATGCGGCCTCGAGCTCGGCGCGGATCCGCCCGAGCCGCTGCTGCGCCTCGGCCCGGGCGGCGGGCAGCGCGGCCCGGCCGGCCACCGGGGCGACCACCTCGAGGTAGCACTTGAGCTTCGGCTCCGTCCCGGAGGGACGCACGATCACCTGGGTGCCGTCCGCGGTGAGCAGGCGCAGGCCCTCGGTGGGCGGCAGCCCCGTCCCCGGGGCGGCGAGGTCCGCGACCTCGACCACCTCGGAGCCGCCCAGCGCCGCGGGCGGGGCGTCCCGCAGGGCGGCCGCCATGACCGGGATGCGGCCCAGGTCCGCCACCCGGATGCTCAGCTGGTCGGTCGCGTACAGCCCGTGGGCCAGGGCGAGGTCGTCCAGCACGTCCAACAGGGTCCGGCCCTGCGCGCGCAGCTCGTCGGCGAGCACCGCCACCGCCACGGCCGCACTGATCCCGTCCTTGTCCCTGACCACCTCCGGCGCCACGCAGTAGCCCAGCGCCTCCTCGTAGCCGAACGCGAGCCCCGGGACGCGGGCGATCCACTTGAAGCCGGTCAGCGTCTCCTGGTGCGCGATCCCCGCCGCGGCGGCGATCCGCCCCAGCAGACGGGAGGAGACGATGGAGTTCGCGAACACGGCGCCTTCGCGGCCCGCGCACCGGGCCGCCGCGGCGTGGCCGAGCAGCGCGCCGACCTCGTCGCCGCGCAGCATCCGCCAGTCCTGCGCTGTGACCCCGGCACGGGTCCCGGCCCCGGGCACCGGGACCGCCACGGCCACCCGGTCCGCGTCGGGGTCGTTGGCCAGGACGAGGTCCGCGCCCACGGCGCGTGCCAGGTCCAGGGCCAGGTCCAGGGCGCCGGGCTCCTCGGGATTGGGGAACGCGACCGTGGGGAAGCCCGGGTCCGGCTCCGCCTGCTCCGGGACCACGTGCACGTCGGCGAGACCGGCCCGCCGCAGGGCCTCCGTCGTCGTGCGCCCGCCCACCCCGTGCAACGGGGTGAGGACGACCCGCAGGGGACGTCCGGCGCCCGCGGCGGCGGTGACCACGGCTGGGAGCACGGCGTCGAGGTAGTCCTGCTCGACGCTCGCGGGCAGGACGGTCCACCCGTCCTGCGCCCGGGGGATGTCCTCGACGGGCCTGACGGCCGCGATCCGCTCGGCGATCATCCGGTCGTGCGGCGCCACGATCTGGCAGCCGCGGGCCTCCGGCTCCACGGCCCGACCGCCGAGGTAGACCTTGTAGCCGTTGTCCGCCGGCGGGTTGTGGCTGGCGGTGACCATGACGCCCACCTCCGCCTCGAGGGCCCGCACCGCCCACGCCAGGACGGGGGTGGGCAGCGGCGCGGGCAGCAGCAGCGTCTCGATCCCGGCGGCCGTGAACACCGCGGCGGTGTCCCGGGCGAAGACCTCCGAGCCGTGCCGGGCGTCGTAGCCGACCACCGCGCGAGGGCGCCGGGCGGAGCCCGCCGCACCGTCCGCCGGGGTCTGCACGGCCAGCACGTGCGCGGCCAGCCCCGCCGCGGCGCGCAGCACCACCACCCGGTTCATCCGCATCGGCCCGGCACCCAGGGCCGCCCGCAGCCCGGCGGTGCCGAACTGGAGGGTGCCCGAGAAGCGGTCGGCCAGCTCCGCCCGTGCTGCGGCGTCACCGGCGGCGGCCGCCTCGACGAGAGCTGCCAGCTCGGCGCGGGTGGCGGGGTCCGGGTCGGCGGCGCCCCACGCGCGCGCGGCGTCGAGGAGCTGCGGGTCGGTGCGGGGGTCGGTGGTCATGGCGCGGCCTCCTGGGGGCGTCCGGTGCGCCGGGGTGCCGGACCGGGAACCCGTCCCGGCCCGGGGCCGGTCAGAGCTGGGCGACGATGCGGGCGAGCAGTCCGGAGATCCGGGCGCCCGCGGCGCGCCCGGCCTCGAGGACCTCCTCGTGGGAGAGCGGGGTCGCCGAGATCCCGGCGGCCTGGTTGGTCACGAGGGAGATCCCGAAGACCTCCATGCCGGCGTGCCGGGCGGCGATGGCCTCCAGGGCGGTGGACATCCCGACGAGGTCTGCCCCGAGCACCCCGGCCATCCGCACCTCCGCCGGCGTCTCGTAGTGCGGGCCGGGGAACTGCGCGTAGACTCCCTCGTCGAGGGTGGGGTCCACCCCGCGGGCCAGCTCGCGCAGCCGCGGGGAGTACAGGTCGGTGAGGTCCACGAACGTGGCGCCCTCGAGCGGGGACCGGCCCGTGAGGTTGAGGTGGTCGCTGATGAGCACCGGGGTGCCGGGGCCCCAGGACGGGTTCAGCCCGCCGCAGCCGTTGGTGAGGATCATGGTGCGCGCCCCGGCGGCGGCCGCGGTGCGCACGCCGTGGACCACGGGGCGCACGCCCCGGCCCTCGTAGTAGTGGGTGCGGGCGCCGATCACCAGCGCGTGCCGGCCCGCGGCGGTGCGCACGGAGCGGAGCGTGCCGACGTGGCCCTCGAGGGCGGGCGGGGTGAAGCCCGGAATCTCCGCGGCCGGGATCTCGGCGACGGTCTCGCCGATCAGCTCGGCGGCCTGGCCCCAGCCGGAGCCGAGGGTCAGGGCGATCTCGTGCGTGTCGACCCCGGTGGCCCGGCGGAGGGCGTCCGCGGCCTCCTGGGCGAGCTCGAAGGGGTCGGCCCGGTCAGCGCTGTGCTCTGTGTCCACCCGCCCCAAGCTACCGCATGGTCCCGGGCCGTCCGGTGCGGCCGGGCCGGTTCCGCCGCCGGAGCGGCACCTGCAAGAATGGCCGGGTGACTGCACACAGCGAATTCTCCATCCAGAAGCTCGTCATCATCGGGGGCGGTCCCGGCGGCTACGAGGCCGCCCTGGTCGCCGCCAGCCTCGGGGCGGACGTGACCATCGTCGAGCGCCAGGGCCTGGGCGGCTCCGCGGTGCTGACGGACGTGGTCCCCTCCAAGACGCTCATCGCCTCCGCCGACGCGATGACCCGCTTCGCGGAGGCCGCGGACCTGGGGGTGCACGTGCGCGGGGGCAGCAAGGACGGGGACGAGATCAACGACCTCGCCGTGGACCTGGAAAAGGTCAACACCCGTCTCCTGCGCCTCGCGGCGTCCCAGTCCCGGGACATCAAGCGCGGGCTCGAGCGGGTGGGGGTGCGCGTGATCGCGGGCACCGGCCGGCTGCTCAGCCCCACCTGCGTGCAGGTGACCACCGACGACGGGCTGGAGTACACCCTCGACGCGCAGGCCGTGCTGCTCGCCGTCGGGGCCTATCCCCGGGAGCTGCCGTCCGCGAAGCCGGACGGGGAGCGGATCTTCAACTGGAAGCAGGTCTACCACCTCACCGAGGTCCCCGAGCACATGATCGTGGTGGGCTCCGGCGTGACCGGCGCGGAGTTCGCCTCGGCCTACCGGGGCCTCGGGGCCGAGGTCACGCTCGTCTCCTCCCGGGACCAGGTGCTGCCCGGCGAGGACGAGGACGCCGCGGCCGTGCTCGAGAGCGTCTTCGAGCGTCGCGGCATGAACGTGCTCAGCCGCTCCCGCGCCGATGCGGTGGAGCGCAGCGAGAACGGGGTGGTCGTCACGCTCTCCGACGGGCGCAAGATCGCCGGCTCGCACTGCCTCGTCGCGGTCGGCGCGATCCCGGCCACCGACGACCTCGGGCTCGAGGAGGTCGGGGTGGCCCGCTCCGAGTCCGGGCACATCAAGGTCGACGGCGTCTCCCGCACCACCGTGCCGGGCGTCTACGCCGTGGGTGACTGCACGGGCGTGCTCCCGCTCGCCTCGGTGGCCGCCATGCAGGGTCGGATCGCCGTGGCGCACCTCATGGGCGACGCCGTCAAGCCGCTGCGCACCCACCTGGTGGCCTCCAACATCTTCACCTCGCCGGAGATCGCGTCCGTGGGCGTGAGCGAGAAGTCCATCGAGGACGGCACCTACCAGGCGGACACCATCATGCTGAAGCTGTCCACCAACCCGCGCGCCAAGATGATGGCGGTCGAGGACGGGTTCGTGAAGATCTTCTCCCGCAAGGGCTCCGGCACGGTGATCGGGGGAGTGGTGGTGGGTCCCCGCGCGTCCGAGCTGATCTTCCCGATCTCGCTGGCCGTCACGCACAAGCTGCACGTCGACGACCTCGCCGACACCTTCACGATCTACCCGTCCCTCACCGGGTCGATCTCGGAGGCGGCGCGGCGCCTGCACGTGCACGTCTGATCCCCGCCGGCACGCACAACGGCCGCATCCCCGCTGCGGGGATGCGGCCGTTGCGCGTGCGGCGCCGACGGGAGCGGGTCAGCGGCGGGTGACGACGTTCTCCATGTCGACGTCCTTGGTCTCCGGTGAGAACCAGAGGGCCACGAGGGTCAGCACGGCGCCGAACGCCAGGTAGAGGCCGACGGAGCCCACGCCGTAGCTCGCGTTGAGGGTGACCGCGACGTACGGGGTGATGGCGGCACCGAGGATCGACGCCGTGTTGTACGCGACGCCGGAACCGGTGTAGCGCACGTTCGTGGGGAACAGCTCGGGCAGGATCGCCGACATCGAGCCGAAGGTCAGGCCCATCAGGGTCATGCCGACCACGAGGAAGAACAGCACGCGGCCCGTGCTGACGTCCTCCCCGGTGCCGACCGCGGCCGGGTCCATGAGCAAGCCGAAGCTCAGCCCGAAGAGCAGGATCACCGAGGTGATGACCAGCTGCGAGCTGCGCCGGCCGAAGCGGTCCGCCACCCACCCGGAGACGGGCACCATGGCGGCGAACAGCAGCACAGCGAGCAGCTGCAGCACCAGGAAGTCCCGGTAGGGGATGCCGAGGCCGCCGTTGGCGGGGCTGCCGATGCCGTAGGAGAGGATCCACGCGGTCATCAGGTAGAAGAGCATGTAGGTGGCGAGCATGATGAACGTGCCCTGGATCATCTGGAGCCACGAGCCCCGGAACGCCTCGACGAGCGGGGTCTGGACCTTCTCGCCCTGGTCCAGCGCCTTCTGGAAGACCGGGGTCTCCTCGAGCTTGAACCGCACGTACAGGCCGACGACCACCATCACCACGGAGGCGAGGAACGGCACGCGCCAGCCCCAGGTGAGGAACGGGTGGTCGGTGCCCTGCTCGGCGACCGAGACGAAGCCCATCACCACGGTCAGCACCAGGAAGAAGCCGTTGGCCAGGATGAAGCCGAACGGGGCGCCGAGCTGCGGCCACATGGCGGCGCGCGCCCGCTTGCCCTCCTCGGCGTACTCGGTGGCCAGCAGGGCCGCGCCGGACCACTCGCCGCCCAGGCCCAGGCCCTGGCAGAAGCGCAGGATCGTCAGGATGAGCGGGGCCCAGATGCCGATCGAGTAGTAGGTGGGCAGCAGGCCGATGAGGAACGTGGCGACGCCCATGGTCAGCAGGGCGCCGATCAGGGTGGCCTTGCGGCCGATCCGGTCGCCGAAGTGCCCGAAGATCACCGAGCCGATCGGGCGGGCCACGAAGGCCGCGGCGAAGGTCGCCATGGAGGCCAGCAGCTTGGCCGTCTCGTCCTCGCCCGTGAAGAACAGGGCGGGGAATACGGCCACGGCCGCGGTGGCGTAGACGTAGAAGTCGTAGAACTCGATCGTTGTGCCCACGAGGGAGGCCAGGATCACCCGGCTGCGGGGCACGCGGTCGGACAGGGAGAGCGAGGGGGAGGACGCGCCGTTGGCGTCCTGCCCGGTCACCGGAGAGGACATGGGGAAACCTCGGTCGTAGCAGTGGGTGGGGACAAGATCCCGATAGTACGCCGGGCCCTCCGCATGGCGGGTGGCCCGTCTCACATCCTGGAACGACGACGAGGTCGGGGACGCGCTCGACGACGACGCCCCTCCCAGGTGTCGACCGGCCCGGCGGACCCGGCTGGTCGACACCCGGGAGGCGGCCGTCACCCGTACCGACGCACCTCGTGGAAGAAGGAGTCGATGGTGTGCAGGCCGCCGCTGCCGGCGACCGTGTCGTAGACGTGCTTGCCCACCGCGAGGTCGAGCACTCCCAGGCCGAACGGCGAGAAGACCACGGTCCGGTCTGCCGGCACCTCCACGGCGCCGGTCATGACGTCGTACAGCGTGCCGGCGAGGAAGTCCCGCGAGCCGGTGAGCTGCTCGGTGAGGTGCACGGACGTCTGGGCCTTGAGGCAGTGCTCCACGTCGTCGACGATGTTCGTGGCGGCGAGGACCACCTCGGGCCCGAGGTCGCGCAGCGAGATGTGGAGCACGAGCGGGTGGTGCTCGAACCACGACGGATCGGTGACGTGCGGCTCTCCCGCCGTCGTCGCGAACACGACCAGGTCGCTCGAGCCGATCAGCGACTCGGCGTCCTCGTGGACGGTGACCGTGCTCTCGGGCGCGGAGCGCTCGAGATAGCCGCGGAAGCCCTCGCAGCTGCCCGGCAGCAGGTCGAACACCCCCACCTCGTCGAAGCCCCACCCGGTGTCCGCCAGGAACGCGTGGACGAAGCGGGCGATGAGCCCGACGCCGAAGAAGCCCACCCGCGTGGGACGCCCCCGCTCCCGGCTGAGCCAGTCCGCGGCCAGGGCCGCGGAGGCGGCCGTCCGGGAGGCGCTGATGATGGAGCTCTCCAGGCAGGCGAAGGGGTAGCCGGTGTCCGGATCGTTGAGGATCAGCACGGCGGAGGCCCTCGGGATGCCGAACTCCACGTTGGTGGGGAAGCTGGAGATCCACTTCAGGCCGTCCACGGCACGGGGTCCCCCCAGGGAGGCGGGCAGCGCGATGATCCGTCCGGTCGGGCGGTCCGGGAACCGCAGGAAGTACGACGGCGGGTTCACCGTCTGTCCGGCGCCGTGCAGCCGGTAGGTGTCCTCCACCAGTGCGACGATCTCGGCCCGGTGCCCCTGCAGCACCTGGTCGACCTCCGCGCCGGAGATGACCGCGAAGGACGGGATGGTCGGTCGCCGTCCGGGGGCGTCCTGCCTGTGGTCCGTGCCGGGTCCGCTTGTCAGTGTCATCGTCCCTCCTCCTCCGAGGCCGTGCCCTGGAGCGACACCGGGTCGCTCATGGCGACGAGGATCTCCCGCTCGCCCTCGTACGGTTCGCGGCTGTGCGCCGTCCGGACGTTGTCGACGAGCATCAGGTCGCCGGCGCGCCACGGTTCGCGCAGCGTGTGCGACTCGTAGATCTCGTTCAGCATGGCCACGACGTCATCGCCGATGGGGTCGCCGTTGCCGAACGCCGTCGTGAACGGGAGGCCGTCCTCCTCGTACATGTCCACGAGGTACTCGCGGACCTCCGGGTCGATCGTCCACTCGCTGAGGAAGGCGACCTGGTTGAACCAGCATCGCTCCCCGGTGGCGGGGTGACGGACGATCGCGGCGCGGCGCTGACGCGTGCGCAGGCCGCCGTCGGGCTGCCACTCGAGCTCGATCCGGTTCTCCACGCAGTAGCGTTCGACCGCGGCGCGGTCGTCCGTGCCGAAGGCGTCCGCGACGGAGGCGCCGATCTCGTCGTTGTAGTTGCGGATCAGCATCCAGCCGTCGCGCTCGAACCGCGCGACCAGGTCCGCGGGAAGGGCGCGCAGCACCGCCTGGGAGTCCGCGACACCGGTCACGCCGCCGGCGGCCGGGGCGGTGAGGCAGGCGAGGAGCAGCAGTCCGGGGGCGTGGAGCGTGTAGCTCAGCTCGTGGTGCATGCACATGGGCTGGTTCGCCGGCCAGGTGGCCGAGGAGTACACGCCGGGCGCATAGGAACTGCGGGCGGCGAAGGCCTCCCGCTCGGTCATCAGCTCCGGACTGACGGCCCGGAACACGGCGGCGACCTGGTCGGGGTGGGACAGCCCGAGGCCGCGCACGAGGACGGCCCCGTGCCGGGCGACGGTCGCCCGCAGCGCATCACGGTGCTGCTGGGCCCAGGACACCGGGTCGCCCGGGGGAGAGACCAGGGCGGTGGCCGGCGCACCCGGGCGCGCGTCGACGTCGAGCTCCGGAGGTGCGGAGGTGGCGGACATGGTGGTTCCTTCCGGTGGGATCACGGTTGGGCGGGTGAACCGGCCGCGGCGGACCTGGAGTCCAGCTCCGTGGCGAGGTCGGTGAGGACCGGGTGGCTGAGGAGGTCCTTGAGCGAGACCTTCCGGTCCAGGGCGATGGCGAGCCGGACAGCGGTGAGCGACGTGCCGCCGCGCTCGAAGAAGTGGTCACGGCGGTCGATCCCGTCCTCCGGCACGGCGAGCACGCGCGACCACGCGGCCGCCAGCCACTGCTCGGTGGGGGTGCGCGGAGGCTCGAGCGAGCGGCTCTCGGGCTCGACGTCCGCCGCCAGCGCGGTGAGGCGCTTGCGGTCGATCTTGCCGTTGGCCGTCAGCGGGAGGGCCGGCTGCCACTGGAACACCTGCGGGACCATGTACCCGGGCAGCGACTGCGCCAGTCGCTCGCGCAGCGTGCCGGAGACCAGCGGCTCGGGGGCGTGGTAGAAGGCGACCAGGTGCTTGCCCCGGTCCGGTCGCTCCGCCACGACGACCGCCCCGTCGCGGACTCCAGGAACCCGCAGGAGAGCGTTCTCGATGTCGCCGATCTCGATGCGGAACCCGGAGATCTTGACCTGGTGGTCTCTCCGGCCCAGGTACTCCAGCGTGCCGTCCGGTGACCAGCGTCCGTAGTCACCCGCCCGGTAGAGCCGCGCGTCCTGCACGTACGGGTCGGTGGAGTACGCCTGTGCCGTCCGCTCCGGGTCGTTGATGTACCCACGGCCCACACACACCCCGGAGAAGGCGATCTCCCCCGGTGCTCCGAGCGGCACGAGACGCTGCTGCTCGTCGAGGATGTGGATCCGGACGTTGGGTATCGGTCGGCCCAGCGGCACGTGGTCGCTCGCGGGCGGGGCGCTCATCACCTGGTGGTTCGTGTCGTCCGAGGTTTCCGTCAGCCCGTAGGCATTGACCAGCGTGACGTCCGGCATCACGTCGAACCACCGGCGGACCAGCTCCTGCTTCAGCGCCTCCCCGGTCGCCGAGACGCAGCGGAGGGAGGGCAGGGCACGGGGGCTGCCCTCCAGGTAGGCCAGCACCGCGTCCAGGTAGGACGGGACGACCTGGAGGACCGCGACCTCGCCCCGATCCACCGTGTCGACGAACCGCTCGACGTCGAGGATCCGGTCCTGCCCGACGATCAGTGTGCGACCGCCGACGAGCAGGGCCGAAATCAGCTGCCACAGCGAGATGTCGAAGCACTGGGGGGCGCTCTGGGCGACGACGTCGCCGGGGCCGATCCCCAGGTCCTCGATCTTGGCGTACAGGTGGTTCACCATCCCGTCGTGCTCGCACATCGCCCCCTTCGGCTCTCCCGTGGAGCCGGAGGTGAAGTAGACGTAGGCGAGCTGGTCCCCGCGCACCGCAACACCAGGGTCGTGGGCGGCGTGCCCCTCGACCTCCACGTCCTCGACGAGGAGTTTCGCCACTGAGGGCATCCCGGCGAGCGCTGCGTCCAGCGAGCTGGTGCTGCCCTTCTCGGTGAGCACCGTCCGGCACCCGGCCCGGGTGAGCGTCCTGGCGATCCGGTCGGGAGGGAAGTGCGGTTCGAGCGGCAGGTACGCGCCGCCGGCCTTGAGGATGCCGAGGACGGCGGCCATCCACTCCAGGTTCCGCTCGGCGAGGACCGCCACGACGTCCTCCGCCTGCAGTCCGCGCGCGAGCAGCGCGCGGGCGAGCCGGTTGGCGCGGGCGTTCAGTTCCGCGTACGTCCACTGCCGGTCGTCCTGGACGGCAGCGATGCGCTCCGGGTGCTGCCGGACGCGTTCCTCGAACAGCTCGTGGAAGCGTCCCTGGGGCCGGAGTCGCTCGGGCCCGGCCAGCTGCTCGAGCTGAAAGCGCTGCTCGTCCGGATCGACGAGCTCCGCGTCGACCGGGTCCGCCTCAGGAGCGGCGACCAGGTGGCGGAGCGCGGCCAGATGGTACCCGGCGGTCCTGTGGGCTGCACCGGCATCCAGGGCATCCCGCCGATACCGCAGACGGAGCACCTCGACCCCGGCCTCTTGCCGGAGGAACACGCCGAGGACGATGCCTTGCGACAACTCGGAATCGGCGTCCTGACCGGTGCCGAACACCACCTCGTACCCGGGGGCAGCCGCCCGGTGACCTTCCTGCCCCCGCGAGGACGGCCCGGGGTGGTCCCGGGTCTGCTGGACGTGTGCTTCGCGGACCAGGGTTCGCCAGGACCGGTGGCCCACATCGAGGGTGCACCGCCAGGTCGCCGCCGCGTCCATGCAACCGGTGGCGATCTCTGTCTCGCCCGACAGGGCTTGGAGCACCCTCGCGTGGGCCGCCAGCCAGATGGAGCCGGGCGCCACCTCCAGGGAGCGGGCCAGTCGGCGCACGGCGTAGCCCAGGTCCTCGGGCACCGCCACCTCGAGCTGCTCCTGGCCTGCTCGGCGGTCCTGCGTCCATCGGGGAATTCTCGTCGGTGCGAGCTCCGGGAGGGTGGGCCGGTCACCGGCCGGGCCCGGCGTATGGCCGGTGACGGTCCGGCAGGTGGGCCCATGGGTGATGGTCATGGCATCGGCCTTTCCGAAGGGACGGTGGACGTGGTGGCGGCACGCATCTCGTCGGCCGGGTTGCCGCCCCACAGAGTTCCCCGGGTGAGGGTCGTCCCCTTCATGACGAAGGAGTCGGTGGCGACGACGACACCGTCCTCGACGGTCACGCCGTAGTGGATCAGTGCGCCGACGCCGAGCGTGACGTCGTCACAGAGGGTGTCGTAGTCGGACTTGAACATTCCGTCCTCCTGGGAATGGCTCTGGATCAGGGTGCCGGAGTTCAGCGTGCAACGGGAGCCGATCATCACCAGACTCCGCTCGGTGATCGCACAACCGTCGTCGAACACTCGTGCCCCGACCCGTACGCCCAGCAGACGGAAGACAAGCGGTCTGAACGGCGTCCCGTTGAGGACCGCCATGCGCCGCACCGGGGTTTCCAGCTTCCAGTACCGCTCGTGCCACCAGAAGTAGGGGTGGTAGATGGAGCAGACCTGGGGCTTGAGTCGCCGGGACCGCGTGACGACGTGCTCGATGCCGATAGGGACCAGCAGTCCGATTGGGAGCATGACTGCGAACGCTGCGCTGAGGGCGAGGAAACCAAACCGATCGGACAGTTCCAGGGCTGCGAACAAGACCAGCAGAGCCAGCGACGCGTCAAGCCAACGCGCCAACATGAAAAGGGCCATGGAGCGCAGGTTGTGCTTGTTCTTGGCCGAAAGATCCTTGCGGAAGTGGGCCCTTCCCACGTGCTCCTCGGGGAGGGCGTCCCTCAGGACCGAGCGAGGGATCTCGAAGGCCGGTGACCCGAGCAGACCCACGTCGTGGCGCATCGGTCCGTCGAGGGGGACCATCACCTTGGTCGCGAGCAGACAGTTGTCCCCGGTCCTTGCCCCGGCCGGATAAAGAACGTAGTTGCCGAGGTAGTTGTGCGCGCCGATTCTCACGCGGCTGACCTTGAACGACGTCGCCGAGTAGTCGGTATTCATGAACGACACCCCGTCGGCGATCATCGTGCCGCTGCCTACGGTCGACAGGAACGGGTTGTCGTGCTTGAACGCCTCACCCATGTTAGAGCCGGTCTGCTGCACCTGTCCGAGGTTGTACCCGACGGCCCGCATGTAGTTCACCACGTACGAGCTGTCGCCGAACAACTTTGCGAACAGAAGGCTGTTGGTCAACCTTTCCACCGTCCGCTCTGCCGCGTGCCGTAGCCCGAACAGCGGATACACGGTGTCGGGCTTGAGCGAGAGTTGAAGCACCCGCGGCACGGTTGTCATGACGACCAATCCCACGACCGTTCCACCGATGACGCCCACGCCGGCGAAGGCAACGGCGTCGGCGTAGAAAGTCCAGTCAGTGAACGCGTGCGGATGTGCCTCGAGAAGCGCCGCCACCTGCGGAAATGCCAGGACCGCCAGCATGATCGCAACTCCCACCACTGTGACCAGCCCAAGCAGGACAAGGAGTTCGTACGTGGCGAACAAGCCCCGACGCCAGGGCCGGTAGGGCATGGGAGCGACCGCGCCGTAGTCCACATCCGTACGCCTGCCAGGCGAACCGTGCCAACGCTCACCTTCGGGCACGACCTGGCCGGTGTACAGAGCGGACCGATGGCCCAGTTGTGAGCCGTCTCCCATTCTCGTGTTGATGTCCAGAACGCTGCCCTCGCCGACGATTACCTCTCGGCCCAGTGTCACCGCTCCGGTCTGGATGACGCCGCCGTGGGCGCGGTAGCCGTTGGCGAACACGTCCTTGCGGATCACCGTCCCGTCCCCGATCGTGAGCAGATCGGTGCAGACGGGAAGGTGATTGGTCAGGATCGTCACGTTGCGGCCCACCTCGGCACCCATGGCCCGCAGATAGAGGGGCGTCAGCGGAGAACCGGTCATCAGCGCGAGGGGCGAGGTGCGCATCAGGGCCTTGACCAGCCAGAACCGGAAGTAGGCCAGGCTCCAGATCCGGATCTCCTGGGGCCGGAAGCGTCCGATGAGAATCCACTTCGCCGCCACCGGCAGGAGGCACATCAGCACGAACGTCGCCGCGCCCAAAGCGGCCGACCGCAGGTAGATCTCCCAGAAGCCCATCCCGTGGCCCACCCAGTGGTGGTTGCCCGGCCCCGCGTCCGGAAACACCCAGTGGTACCCTACGACCGCGAGTCCGCCGGTGAGTATGCAGTAGCCGAGATAGACGAGCACCTGCAGGGTGCCACAGGCGACGTACTCCCACGTCCGCGCGTCCGAGGGAGGCGGCGTCTCGGGCACGGACGCCAGGACCGGGGACGGCTTCTGCGGTCGGTCCTGCTGCGAGGAGCCGTGCAGCACCGCGGCGAGGGCGGAGACACTCGGGTTGCTGTAGACGTCCTTCATGGACACCGCCGGCAGATCCGGCTGCTTGCGCACCCGGGCGCAGAACCGCGCCATCACCATCGAGTCCGCGCCGAGGTCGTCGAAGAAGTCGGCGTCCACCGGCACTTGGTCCACACCCAGCACCCCGGTCAGCACCTCGGCCAGCCGGTCCCGCACCGCCGCCGGCACCGGCTCCGCCGGCGCCAGAGCCCCGGCCAGCGCCGTGATCGTGGGGTGCTGGTAGACGTCCTTCATGGACACCGCCGGCAGGTCCGGCTGCTTGCGCACCCGTGCGCAGAACCGCGCCATCACCAGGGAGTCCGCGCCCAGGTCGGCGAAGAAGTCGGCGTCCACGGGGACGTCGTCCTGCTGCACCACCGAGGCGAGAAGATCCGCCAACCGGCGCTCGAGCGGCAGGTCCGCGCCGGTCCCCTCGAGGGCCGGTGCGGACGGAGGCTCGCGCCTGGTGGGGACCGAGATCGGGGGGAGAGGAGACGCCGGGAGGGCGTCGGCGAGCTTCTTCACTGCGAGAGACTCCTCGGGGAGGAGGTGGCCGCGGATTCGGTCACCGGTGTGGTTGCCGCCTGCCGACGCCATGACACCTGGTGAGGCGGTCGGCTCAGAGCGGCTGTCGAGTCGGAGCCGGCGAGCGCCTCGGCCCCGAAGTGGTCGAGGACCCAGTCCGGCTGGTAGATGGTGTCCAGGTACGGGCGGCCCAGGTCCGGGGAGATGGCCACCGCGGTGACGTCCTCGGCGTGGTGGTCCGCGAGCCACGTCATGGCGCCGTGGACCACGGTCCCGGTGGAGCCGCCGAGCAGGAACCCGCGCCCGGCCAGGCGGTGGCAGGTGCGCACCGTGTCCAGCTCCTCGACCATCACCACGTCGTCGATCAGGGACTCGTCGAGCTGGGGCGGCCGCACGCTCATGCCGAGCCCGGGGATCAGACGGGTGGCCGGCGGGCGACCGAACGAGACCGAGCCGGCGGCGTCCACCGCGACGATCCGGACGTCGGGCCGGTGCTCCTTGAAGTACCGTGCGCAGCCCATGAGCGTGCCCGTGGTCCCGGCCCCCACGAACAGCACCTCGAGCTCGGGGAACTGGGCCTCGATCTCGGGGGCGGTCCAGCGGTAGTGCGCCCCCCAGTTGCCGGGGTTGGTGTACTGGTTGAGCCAGACGTACCGCTCGTCGGACCTGCACAGCTCCCGGACGTGATTGAGGCGGGCGCCGAGGAAACCGTCGACGGGGTCCGGCTCGGTGACCAGGTCGACGTGCGCCCCGAGCGACTCCATGAGCTGCCGGGTCGCGGGGTTGCAGCGCGGGTCGATCACGCACACGAAGCTGTATCCCTTGCTCGCGGCGATCATGCTGAGCGCCACGCCGAGGTTCCCGGAGGAGGATTCCACGAGCACGGAGCCGGGGCCGACCCTCCCTTCCCGCTCGGCCCGCTCGACCATCTCCCTGGCGGGCTTGAGTTTGATCGAGCCGGCGAAGTTGAACCCCTCGATCTTCAGGTAGAGGTGGCGGTTCAGCACGCCCTCCAGATCGATGAACAGACTCTCCTCGTTGAACAGGTGCGGAGCCTTGATGATGGACATGGTCTTCCTCGTTCTCTCGTCGTGCGCTCGGTCCGTGAGGAGGGCGCGGGGACGGCGTTTCGCATTCGGGTCGGCTCGTAGCTCGGCTGACGGGCACCGCAAGGACCCTCTTCTCGGCATGCCGATCGACGAGGGCTCCGTCCTGCGGGGCGCCGCCTCGACGGATCGGTGCAACGCTGCGCTGTGAGCCCGGAGCGATCGACGGCTGTGAGTCCCCCACTCGCGGCAGGAGCCGCGGGACAGTGGTGCCAGCCGCGAAGGCGGCGGTCGTGACTGCTCAGGTGGTTCTTCTCATGGGTCTGTCCCATCCGGTGGAGAAGCGAGATCCGCTTCGCGACTGGTGCCGGCCCGTGGCGCGTTCCCCCGAACGCCCGTTGAGCCCTGTGTATGGTTCGACGTGACCAACGTAGGCCCAGGTCAGGGGGCCTCGACCAACATTTGCGAAGATGACGGACACGATTCGGACACGGCCCCGGTGGGGACCCGGCCGATCGCGGAACCGGCTCTCCTTGTCAGCGCAGGAATCCGGGTGCTGACAACTGCACGTGACGGATGATCCTGACGTGATGGAGGGCTGGGTCCGGAAGGTGCTCCGCTCCGGGATCTCGAGGAAGCACGGCACAGGGCGAGTGAGTTGTTCGCCGCTCCCGCCGGACCCTGTTCCCTGGAGGGGGCCCGACATGCTTCAAGTGTGACCGACGCATCAGACGTTGTAGTCCGCCTCGGGATGGAGAAATCCTGTCCACCGGTGGTTGTACGCGGTGACGATCACGGGACGCGGACGGTCAGCGCCGCCCGCGACTCCGCACGGTCCGAACCGGGGTCCGGTGGAAGAGCCAGGTCGAGGATCCGCCACCCCGCCACGGGCCGCCCCGGGGAAGGACCCGCCCCGACCTCGTCGACGGAGGGTTCGCGGAACAGTCCCGAGCCCATGGCCTTGAGCAGGGACTCCTTGCGCGCCCACACCGTGGTCACGGCGGCCGGCCGGTCCGCGGCCGGCAGGGCCCGCAGGGCAATGATCTCGGCGGGGTGGAGCAGGGGGATCACCTGCTCGGCGGCGACCGGGTCCTGGAGGTGCTCGACGTCCACCCCCACCTCGCGCTCGGCGGTGGCCACGAGCACCTGGTCGCCGCTGTGCGAGAGGGAGAAGCGCAGGGCGTGGTCCTCGAGCCGCGGCTTGGGCCGGGGCCCCACGGCGGGAACGGGCGGTCCCAGGCGCAGCGAGGCCGGGTCCGCGCCGGTGCGGGCGGCGAGCTCGTGGCGCAGCATGCAGTGGGCGACCACGAACCGCCGCCGGTCGCTCTCGTGGCGGAACGCCGCGGCCCGGGCCCGCTCGTCCTCGTCCAGGCAGTCCCGGACCGACTCCGCCCAGCCGGCCAGCGGGGCCACGCGGGCGAGCACGACCCGCACGTCCGCGGGAGCGCCCGGCACCGGCAGCTCGACCGTGCCGGGCACGCTCGGCGGGGGCGTCGTCACGACGACGGGCTCACCGGGAGCGGCCGGGCGCGGCGCACGCCTCGAGGTCCTCGAGCAGGCGGTGCCGGTTCTCGGCGAGCGGGTGGTGGCCGCCGGGGTACTCGCGCCGCTGCACGGTCCCGGTGCTGACGGGACGCCAGGCGTCCATGCCGGCGGCGTCCACCGTGTGGTCCTCGCTGCCGCGCAGCAGCAGCAGGGGCGCCCCGACCGGGGCGGGGAGCCGGTCATGGGCCATCGCAACCCGCAGGTCCGCGCGCAGGGCGGGCAGCTGCAGGGCCAGCAGCTCGGGGTTCGCCAGCACCGCCTCGGGGGTGCCGCCCAGCCGCCGCAGCCACCGGGCGAGCGCCTCGTCCGCGCCCGGGTCCTGCGGGTCGAGCCCGGCCCGCAGGTCCTCGTCCCCGTCGTCCGCCGTGTCCACGGCGCCCGGGGCGGTCTTCGCGGACAGCGCGAGCAGCGACACCCGGATCCCCTCCCGGTGCTCGAGGAGCGAGGCCAGCTCGGCCGCGACGGTGGCGCCCATGCTGTGGCCCAGGACCACGAGCGGGACGTCCGAGGCCGCCCACGGCGCGCCGGCGACGGCCTCGGCCGCCTCCGCGGCGAGGGCGGCGACCGAGGGCGCCGCCGGCTCCCGGAAGCGGCTCTCCCGGCCGGGGTACTGGACGCCCAGGACGTGCACGTCCTCGCGGACCAGGAACCGCCAGTACCCGGCGGCCGCGCCCGAGGGCGGGCAGCAGAGCACGCGCAGCCGGGGCGTCCGGGCGGGGGCGCCGCTGCGCAGCCGGTCCTGCGCGGAGAGGTCCACGAGGCAGCGCCCGGGGGAGCCGGTCGGTCGGGTGCTCATCGGGGCCGGGCCGCCCGCGTCAGGAGATGGTCGCCAGGACGGCGCCGGCGGAGACGGTGTCCCCGGGGTTCACGGACAGCCCCGAGACCGTGCCCGACTTGTGGGCGGTCAGCGGCTGCTCCATCTTCATGGCCTCCAGCACCAGCACGAGATCGCCCTCGGCCACCTCGTCCCCGTTGTCCACCGCGATCTTCACGATGGTCCCCTGCATCGGGGAGCTCAGGCTGTCGCCGCTCGCCGCGGCGGTGCCGCCGCCGCGGGCGGAGCGGGACTTGCGGGGCTTGGCCGCGGTCCCGTTGGGCTTGGCCGTGCCGGGCAGGGCGGGCAGGACCACCTCGAGGCGCTTGCCGGCGACCTCGACGACGATCGCCTGGCGCTCCTCGGCCTCCGGCCCGGCCTGCGGGACGCCCTCGAAGGGCGGGATGGTGTTGTCGAACTCCGTCTCGATCCACCGCGTGTGCACGGAGAACGGGGCGCTGTCCGCGGGGGCGAACGCGGGATCGGCGACGACGGCGCGGTGGAAGGGGACCACGGTGGGCATGCCCTCGATGCGCAGCTCCGCCAGCGCCCGGCGGGAGCGCTCGAGCGCCTGCTGCCGGGTGGCCCCGGTGACGATCAGCTTGGCGAGCATGGAGTCGAAGTTCCCGCCCACGGTCTCGCCGGCCTGCACGCCGGAGTCCACGCGCACGCCGGGACCGCCGGGCAGGTCGAGCGCGGTGATGGTGCCGGGGGAGGGCATGAAGTGCCGTCCCGGGTCCTCGCCGTTGATGCGGAACTCGATCGAGTGGCCACGGACCTCCGGGTCCTCGTAGCCGAGGGCCTCGCCGCGGGCCAGCCGGAACTGCTCGCGCACCAGGTCGATGCCCGTGACCTCCTCGGACACCGGGTGCTCCACCTGCAGGCGGGTGTTGACCTCCAGGAACGTGATCGTGCCGTCCTGGCCCACCAGGAACTCGCACGTGCCCGCGCCCTGGTAGCCGGCCTCGCGCAGGATCGCCTTCGAGGAGGCGTAGAGCAGGCGGTTCTGCTCCTCGGACAGGAACGGCGCCGGCGCCTCCTCCACGAGCTTCTGGTTGCGCCGCTGCAGGGAGCAGTCGCGGGTGGAGACGACCACCACGTTGCCGTGGGCGTCGGCCAGGCACTGGGTCTCGACGTGCCGCGGGGCGTCCAGGAAGCGCTCCACGAAGCAGTCGCCGCGGCCGAACGCCGCGGTGGCCTCGCGCACGGCGGACTCGTAGAGCTCCGGGATGTCGTCGCGGTTGCGGACCACCTTGATGCCGCGGCCGCCGCCGCCGAACGCGGCCTTGATGGCCAGGGGCAGCCCGTGCTCGTCGGCGAACGCGAGGACCTCCTCGGCGGAGCCGACCGGGTCGGTGGTGCCGGGGACCTGCGGGGCGCCGACCTTCTCCGCGATGTGGCGGGCGGCCACCTTGTCGCCGAGCTTGGCGATGGCCGCGGGCGGGGGCCCGATCCAAGTCAGCCCGGCCTCGAGCACGGCCAGGGCGAACTCGGCGTTCTCGGACAGGAAGCCGTAGCCGGGATGCACGGCGTCGGCGCCCGAGCGGGCGGCGACGTCGAGGATCTTGTCGATCACCAGGTACGAGTCCGCGGCGGTGGACCCGCCGAGCCCGTACGCCTCGTCCGCCGTGCGGGCGTGCAGGGCGTCCCGGTCCGGGTCGGCGTACACGGCCACGGAGGCGATGCCCTCGTCGCGGGCGGCGCGGATCACGCGCACCGCGATCTCGCCGCGGTTGGCGACGAGCACCTTGGTGATGGGGCGGATGGCGCCGTCCGCGGGGTTCTTACCGGTCACGTCTCACTCCTTGTCGAATCCTCCGATGCACTGTATTCCCCGTCGTGAGCAATCGCCCAACCACCCGGCGGCGGACCGGAAATGCGACGCCGTTTCTGTAGGAGTCCTACAAAGCGCAGACCGGTTCCGGCGGCGAGCGGTCCTCAGCGGCCGGCGGTCCACAGCTCGGGCACGCCGACGCCCGCCCGGCCGAGCAGCGTGCGCAGGGTGCTGAGGCTCAGGCCGACGACGGCGTGCACGTCGCCCTCCACCCGCTCCACGAACGCCGCGCCGAGCGAGTCGATGGTGAAGGACCCGGCCACCTCCAGGGGCTCGCCGGTGGCCACGTAGGCCGCGACCTCGTCGTCGGACATCTGCGCGAAGAACACCTCGGCGCTGGCGGGCGCGCCGCCGCTCCAGCCGGTCCCGCCGTCCTCCGGGTTCCGCGTGTCCACGAGCCAGTGGCCGGTGTGCAGCACCCCCGAGCGCCCGCGCATGGCCCGGATCCGGGCGGTCGCCGTGGCGGCGTCCAGGGGCTTGCCGTGCACCTCGCCGTCGAGCTCGAAGACCGAGTCACAGCCCACCACGAGGGCGCCGGCGGCCTCGGGCAGCGCCGCCACGGCCTCGGCCTTGGCCCGGGCCAGGACCATCGCGGTCTCCTCGGCGCCGGTCACCCCGCGCTCCCGGACCACGGCGTCCTCGTCCACGTCGGAGACGAGCCGGTCGTGGCCGATCCCGGCGTCGGCCAGCAGCTTGGTGCGGGCGGGGGAGCGGGAGGCGAGGACGAGGCGGGGAGTCACCGTCCCAGGATACGCAGGCCGTGCGCGCGAGGGGCCGCGCTGGGCCCCCGCCCACGCGCGAGGGGCCGCGTCCTGCCGGCGGGAGATCACCCCACCGGCAGGATGCGGCCCCTCGGGCTCGCCCGGGCTCAGTGCTCGACGACCACGCGGCCCTCGATCCTGCCCTTCTCCATCTCGTCGAGGATCGCGTTGACGTCTTCGAGCGGACGGGTGCTGCAGGTCGGGTGAATCAGACCGCGCGTAGAAGTCGAGGGCCTCGACCATGTCCTGGCGCGTGCCCACGATCGACCCGCGGATGGTCAGGCCCTTGAGCACGATGTCGAAGATCGGCGCGGGGAAGTCCCCGGGCGGCAGGCCGTTGAACACGATCGTCCCGCCGCGGCGGACCATGCCGATCGCCTGGCCGAACGCGGCCGGGTGCACGGCGGTCACCAGCACGGCGTCCGCACCGTCCGGGATCTGCGCGAGCACGACCTCGGCCGGGTCCTCCGCGAACGCGTTGACGGTGATCTCCGCCCCGTGCTTGCGGGCGAGGGCCAGCTTGTCGTCGGCGACGTCGACCGCCGCGACCCGCAGGCCCATGGCCACCGCGTACTGCACGGCCAGGTGTCCCAGGCCGCCGATGCCGGAGATCACCACCCATTCCCCGGGCCGCGCCTCGGTCATCTTCAGGCCCTTGTAGACGGTGACCCCGGCGCACAGCACCGGCGCCACCTCGTACGGATCGGAGCCCGCGGGGATCTGCGCGGCGAAGCGGGCGTCCACCAGCATGTACTGGCCGAAGGACCCGTCGATGCTGTAGCCGCCGTTGACCTGCTCCTCGCACAGCGTCTCCCAGCCGGTGCGGCAGTTGCGGCAGTGCCCGCTCGCCGAGGCCAGCCAGGCGTTGCCCACGAGGTCGCCCTCCTCCACCTCCGTGACGCCCGGTCCGAGGGCCACGACCGTGCCCACGCCCTCGTGGCCCGGGACGAGGGGCGGGGTGTGCCACACCCGTCGAGATCAGCTTGACGAGGACCTGGCCGGGGCCGGGCTCGGGGACCGGGAGGTCCTTGACCTCGAGGGGCTGCCCGAAGGCGGTGACGACGGCGGCGGTCATGGTGCCGGGGACCGCGGTGGCCGCGGACTCCTGGACGGTCGGGGCACGCTGGGCGTTCATGGTGCTCCTCTTGGAACGGGACGGACGGTCGGGACGGGTGAGGGCGGTTTAGAAGAAGCCCTGGGCGTCCTCGGAGTAGGAGACCAGCAGGTTCTTGGTCTGCTGGTAGTGGTCCAGCATCATGAGGTGGTTCTCGCGGCCGATGCCCGAGGACTTGTAGCCGCCGAACGCGGAGTGGGCGGGGTAGTTGTGGTACTGGTTCACCCACACGCGCCCGGCCTGGATGTCGCGGCCGGCGCGGTAGGCCAGGTTGCCGTTGCGGGCCCAGACCCCGGCGCCGAGGCCGTAGAGGGTGTCGTTGGCGGTGGCCATGGCGTCGGCGTAGTCGGTGAAGCGGGTGACCGACAGGACGGGCCCGAAGATCTCCTCCTGGAAGATGCGCATCGAGTTCTCGCCCTCGAACACCGTGGGGGAGACGTAGAAGCCCTCGGCGAGGTCCCCGTCCAGGACGTTGCGCTCGCCGCCCACGAGAACCTTCGCGCCTTCCTGCCGGCCGATGTCGATGTAGGAGAGGATCTTCTGCAGCTGGTCGTTGGAGGCCTGCGCCCCGACCTGGGTGTCGAGGTCCAGCGGGTTGCCCTGGACCATGCCCTTGACCCGCTCGACGCCGTCCGCGAGCAGCCGGTCGTAGATCGAGCCCTGGATCAGGGCCCGCGAGGGGCAGGTGCAGACCTCGCCCTGGTTGAGGGCGAAGAACGCGAAGCCCTCCAGCGCCTTGTCGTAGAAGGAGTCCTGGGCCGCGGCGACGTCCTCGAAGAAGATGTTCGGGGACTTCCCGCCCAGCTCGAGGGTCACCGGGATGATGTTCTGGGACGCGTACTGCATGATGAGCCGGCCGGTGGTGGTCTCGCCGGTAAAGGCGATCTTGCGGATCCGCGGGCTCGAGGCCAGCGGCTTCCCGGCCTCCACGCCGAAGCCGTTGACCACGTTGACCACGCCCGGGGGCAGGATGTCCGCGAGCAGCTCCATGAGCACCATGATCGAGGCCGGGGTCTGCTCGGCCGGCTTGAGCACCACGGCGTTGCCCGCGGCCAGGGCCGGGGCGAGCTTCCACACGCCCATGAGGATCGGGAAGTTCCAGGGGATGATCTGCCCGACCACGCCGAGGGGCTCGTGGAAGTGGTAGGACGTGGTGTTGTCGTCGAGCTGGGAGAGGGTGCCCTCCTGGGCGCGGATGGCCCCGGCGAAGTAGCGGAAGTGGTCGATGGCCAGGGCGATGTCCGCGTTGATGGTCTCGCGCACCGGCTTGCCGTTGTCCCAGGTCTCCGCCACGGCGAGCATCTCGAGGTTCTGCTCCATCCGGTCGGCGACCCGGTGGAGCACGAGGGCCCGCTCGGCGACCGGCGTCTTGCCCCAGGCCGGGGCGGCGGCCCACGCGGCGTCGAGCGCGGCGTCGATGTCCTCGGCGGTGCCGCGGGCCACCTCCGTGAAGGGCTTTCCGTTGACCGGGGAGATGTTCTCGAAGTACCGGCCCTGCACGGGCGGGACCCACTGCCCGCCGATCCAGTGCTCGTAGCGGGGCTTGAAGGTGACCTTCGAGCCCTCGGTGCCCGGCTGCGCGTAGACGGTGGTGAGGGACTGGGTTTCAACGCTCATGGTGACCTTCTCCTGGTGCGTGACGGTGCGTGTGGCACGGGTGCGGACCGCCTCGTCCGCACCATCGTGTGATGCGGATCACGCTATGCGGGGTCACGTTGCACGCACGTTGCACGCACGGTGCAGCGGGCGCCGGGGCCGGTCAGCGGCGCAGCCGCTCCAGCTCGAGCACGGCCTCAGCGCGGGCGGGAGAGCGGGCCGGCAGAAGGCGCAGCAGCAGCGCCCATGCCTCGGCGTCGTCGGCGGCCTCCGGCAGGGTGAGGTACTCGCGCACGGCCTCGGCCGAGCCGTCGGTCAGGACGGCCTCGCGCAGGAGTCCGGTGAGGCGGTGGCGCAGGGACACGAGGGACGGCGCCTCGGAGTGCGGCAGCAGCGCCCCGGTGTACTCGCGCAGCGCCCGCCGGTGCGAGCCCCGGGCGAGCAGCTCGAGCACCCGGTCCGCGTCCGAGGGCAGCGGGGTCTCGAGCCGGTAGGGGCGGGAGGCGATCGCCGGCCCGCCCCGGGACTCGAGCAGCCGGCGCAGCCGCAGGACCTCGGCGCGCACCGTGGTCTCCTGCGCCCGGCCGGCCCACAGCTGCTCCGACAGCTCCGCGGTGCACAGGCCGTTGCCGGCGCGGGACAGGGCCAGGAGGATCTCGGCGTGGCGCTCGGTGAGCTCCAGGGTCTGCCCGTCCAGCACCAGCGCCGGCGGGGCGTCGCCGAGCACGCGCAGGAACGCGCCGTGGGCGTGGGCGGCGGCCGGGGCCGCCGCGGCGTTCTCGGAGCGGCGGACGGAGCGCAGGGCGAGGGCGAGCTCGGCCCGGGCGGCGCGCACCGCCGCGCCGACCAGGGCCCGGGTGGCGGGGGTCGCGGCGGCGTCCCCGCCCGTCAGGTCCACGGCCCCCAGCAGCGCCCCCGTGACGGGGTGCAGCAGCGGGGCGGCCGTGCAGGTCCAGGGCCGGGCCTCGGGGTAGAAGTGCTGCTCGCGGTGCACGGTCACGGGCCGGCGCAGGACCAGGGCGGTGCCCGGGGCGTTGGTGCCCACGGCCGGCTCGGACCAGTCGGCGCCCTCGACGAAGCCCATGGACTCGGCCCGCCGCCGGGTAGCGGCGCTGCCCCGGACCCGCAGGATCACGCCGCCGGGGTCCGTGACGGCCACGACCAGCCCGGTGTCCTCGGCCAGCGGGGTGAGCAGCTCGTCGAGCACGGGCATCAGCAGGCGCAACGGGGAGCGGGCCTCCCGGACGTCGGAGCCGTCCAGCACGACCCGCGGGGTACAGCGCTCGGGCGCCGAGAGGTGGTCCAGCGACCGGGCCCAGGACAGTCGCAGCAGCGGGTCCGTCGTCGTCGGTCCGTCCACCGGTGCGCCCACGCGCCGCCTCCTGTCCCGTGCTGTGACCCAGCTCTCATGCCCGTCCCAGGGTAGCCCGTGACGCCTCCAGAAACAGCGAGGGGCGGGGAACTGCCGGAATGCGTCCAGCATTCTCGCAGTTCCCCGCCCCTCGCAGTGGGGACGGCGGCGCCGGGGCTCAGCGGGCCGCGGTCGCCGCGGCCTCCTCGGGGCGCGGCTCCGCGCCGGACCCGGTGCCGGATTCCGTGTCCTCGGGGGCGGCGTCCTCGGGGACGAAGGGGTCGCCGGAGCGCGGGGCGTCGTAGAGCTCCCGGTCCAGCAGCCCCTCGCGGTGGGCGACGATCGTGGGCACCAGGGCCTGGCCCGCCACGTTGAGCGCGGTGCGGCCCATGTCGATGATCGGGTCCACGGCCAGCAGGAGGCCCACGCCGTCGAGCGGCAGGCCCAGCGTGGACAGCGTCAGGGTGAGCATCACGGTGGCGCCCGTGGTGCCGGCGGTCGCCGCGGAGCCCAGCACGGACACGAGCGCGATGAGCACGTAGTGCGTGACGTCCAGCTCGATCCCGTAGAACTGCGCGACGAACAGGGCGGCGATCGCGGGGTAGACCGCGGCGCAGCCGTCCATCTTGGTGGTCGCCCCGAGCGGCACGGCGAAGGACGCGTAGGCGCGGGGCACGCCGAGGCTGCGCTCGGTGACGCGCTGCGTCAGGGGCATGGTGCCCACCGAGGAGCGGGAGACGAAGCCCAGCTGCACGGCCGGCCACACGCCGGAGAAGTACTGCCGGACGGAGAGCCCGTGCGCCTTGACCAGGGCCGGGTAGACCACGAACGCCACGATCAGCAGGCCGGCGTAGACGGTCGCGACGAACGCCAGGAGCCCGCCCATCGAGGTCCAGCCGTACTCGAACACGGCCCGGCCGATCAGCCCGAGGGTGCCCAGCGGGGCGAGACGGATGATCCACCAGACCACCTTCTGCACCACGGCGAGCGCGGCCCGGACCACGGCCAGGAAGGGCTCGGCGGGGGCGCCCACCTTGAGCGCCGCGATGCCGACGGCGGCCGAGACCACGAGCACCTGCAGCACGTTGAAGCCGAGGGACGTCTGGACGGTCTCCGGGTCCACCACGGAGGAGGAGACCTGCAGGCCCAGGAAGTTGGCGGGGACCAGGCCGGTGAGGAAGCCCAGCCACGAGCCCTGCGTCCCGGTGTACGCCTCGGCGGGCGCGGCCGCGCCGCTGCCGGCGCCGGGCTGGACGACCAGGCCGAGCACCAGGCCGACCGTCACGGCGATCAGGGCCGTGATCCCGAACCACAGCAGCGTCTTCCACGCGAGCCGGGCGGCGTTGGAGACCTCCCGCAGGTTGGCGATCGAGGAGATCACCGCGGTCACGATGAGCGGGACCACGGCGGCCTTGAGCAGGCTGACGTAGCTGGTGCCGATGGTGTCCAGGGCGGTCATCAGCCAGTTGGGGTCCGTGTCGGGGTCACCGCCGAGGGTGTCGGCCACGGTGCCCAGGACCACGCCCAGGAGGAGGGCGAGCACGATCTGCGGGCCGAAGGAGGTCATCCACCGGGGCAGCCGTCTAGTGCTTTCTGCGGAAATCATATGGCCACGATAGGGCGCGGAAATATACAACACCGAATGACGGTGACGAAATGTGACGCGGGAATGACGGAGGTCACAGGGCGAGCGCGTACCGCAGGGTGTCCAGGCCCACCGAGCCGACCCGCAGCGCGCGGGTGTGGAAGTCCTTGAGCAGGAACTCCGGGCCCGCCGCGGCGCGGGCCGCCTCCCGCGCCTGCTCCCACAGCTGCTGGCCCACCTTGTAGGACGGCGCCTGCCCGGGCCAGCCCATGTAGCGCATCCACTCGAAGCGCAGCATCGGGTCCGCCATCACGATGTTCGAGCGCAGGAACTGCCAGCCGTCCTCGGGCGTCCAGACCTCGCCGGGGCGGGCCCCGCCGAGGGCGTCCCCGAGCTCCGCGGGGATCCGGTAGCCGCAGTGGAAGCCGACGTCGAACACCACCCGCGCCGCCCGCAGCCGCTGGGCGTCCAGCATCCCCATCCGGTCCCCGGGGTCCTGCAGGTGGCCCAGCTCGTCCATGAGCCGCTCGGCGTACAGCGCCCAGCCCTCCCCGTGGCCCGAGACCCACACGCCCATCCGCCGCCACCGGTTGAGCTCGCCCGAGTTGGCGAGCGCGGTGGAGAACTGGAGGTGGTGGCCGGGAACGCCCTCGTGGTAGACGGTCGTGGTCTCCTCCCACGTGGTGAAGGTCCGGGTGCCCTCGGGCACGGACCACCACATGCGCCCGGGGCGGGAGAAGTCGGCGCTGGGCATCGAGTACCAGATCCCGCCGTCGTGGGTCGAGGCGATGCGGCACTCGAGCCGGCGCATGGGACCGGTGAGCTCGAAGTGCGTGTCCGCGAGGGCGTCCACGGCGGCGTCGGAGAGGTCCTGCATCCACGCCTGCAGCGCGTCGGTGCCGTGCAGCTGCCGCGCCGGGTCCGCGTCCAGGGCCGCCATGGCCTCGGCGACCGTGGCGCCGGGGGCGATCCGGCGGGCGAGCTGCTCCTGCTCCGCCACGATCGTGCGCAGCCGCTCCACGCCCCACGCGTAGACCGTGGCCGGGTCCAGGACGGCGCCCAGGAACTCCTGCAGGCGCAGCGTGTACACGTCCGGTCCCACCGCGTCCGTGCGGGGCGCGTCCGCGGCGAGCTCCTTGCCCAGCACGGCGGCGAGGCCCCGGTAGGCGTGCCGCGCCGCCTCGGCCGCCTCCCCGACCTGCTGCCGCAGCGCCTCGGGGACGCGGGGGCTGCGCGCCAGCCGGTCGAAGAAGCCGTGGCGCGCCGCGTAGCCGGTGCACTGCCGGGCCGCGTTGCGCAGCTGCGCCGCGGAGGCCGAGCGGCCGAGGGAGCGGGCGTGCCGCAGGCCCAGGACGTAGGAGTCCACGGCGGCGGGCACGGCGCGCAGCCGGCCGGCGAGGTGCGCCCAGTCCTCGGCGGTGCTCCGGGGCAGGTCGTCGAAGACCTCCCGGATCTCCTGCACCGGGGAGGAGATGTTGTTGACCTCCCAGCCCCGCAGCCCCTCCTCGTGCAGGAGCAGGTCCAGACCCAGGCGCTCGCGCAGGGCGTGGCCGGTGATCCGGTCGACGTCGTCGAATGGCGCCGCGCGCTCGAGCTCCGCCAGCGTCCGGCGGGCGGCGTCGGCGTGGGCCTCCAGGCCCTCGGGCCCGAAGTCGCGGTACTCGGTCTCGTGCCCGGGAAAGCCGTGCACGGTGGCCTGGGCCGGGTCCAGCTCCATGGTGCGCGCGAACCAGCGCTCGGCCACGGCGTCCACGTCCGTGGGCTCGCGCCGCCCCGTGCCGAGGGGTGCGGGACCGGCGCCGGTCAGGGGGTCGGGCCGTTGATCGGTCATGCACGTCACAGTAGCGCCGGGCGCTCCCTAGACTGCGGAGCATGTCCGCTCCTGCGCCGCGCGCGAACTCCGCGCCCCCCGCGACCGTCCCGGCCGGGCCCACGGGGACCGCCGGGACCGGACCCGCCCTGCTCGTGGTGGTCGCGGGGGTGGTGGGCGCCCTGCACGTGTGGAAGCTGGCCCCGGCGCTGCCCGTGCTCTCCGCCGAGCTCGGCCTGAGCCTGGTGCAGGGCGGGTTCCTGCTCTCCACCGTGCAGGTGGCCGGAATGCTGCTGGGCGTGGTGGTGGGTCTGTCCGGGGACCGGATCGGCCTGCGCCGGGGGCTGGTGCTCGGGCTGGGCCTGCTCACCGCGGGCTCCGTGACGGGACTGCTCTCCACGGGGTACGGCCCGCTGCTGGGCTCCCGGGTGCTGGAGGGCGTGGGGTTCATGCTCGTGTCGATCTGCGCCCCGGCCCTGATCCGGCGCACCGTGGCCCCGGCCCGGGTGTCCCTGCTGGTGGGGCTGTGGGGCTGCCACATCCCGGTCGCCGCGGCCCTCTCCCTGCTGCTCGGCGGGCTGCTCAGCGAAGCCCTCGGCTGGCGCACCTGGTGGGCGGCCGCCGCGGCCGGCTCCGCACTCCTGGGCGTGCTGGTGCTCGCCGTGCTCCCGCCGGACCCGGCCCACACGGTGGTGCACGGGGTGCGTCAGCGCCTCGGGCTGACCCTGCGCGCGCCGGGGCCGTGGCTCGTGGCCGCGGTCTTCGGGCTCTACACCGCCCAGTGGAACGGGGTGGTGCAGTTCCTGCCCTCCATGTACGCCGAGGCCGGGATCACGGCGGGCGCCGCCGCGGGGCTCAGTGCGCTCGCCGCGGGGGTCAACGTGGTGGGCAACCTGGGCGCGGGCCGGGCCCTGCACCGCGGGGTGCGACCCGTGGTGCTGTGGTGCACGGGCTTCGCCGTGCTGGGACTGGCCGCCGTGGTCGCGTTCGGGATCGCCCCGCTGCTGGACGAAGGCGTGCGCTTCGGCGTCCGGTACGGCGCGGTCCTGGTGTTCTCCGCGGTGGGGGGAGTGGTGCCGACCACGGCGATCGCGAGCCTCATGCGCGTCGCGCCCACCCCCACCACGGTGGCCACCACGCTGGGCCTGGGCCAGCAGTTCAACGCCCTGGGCCAGTTCGCCGGCCCGCCCGCGGTCGCGTCGGTCGCGCAGGCGACCGGCTCCTGGGACCTGACGTGGGCGGTGACGGCGGTGCTCGCCCTCGCGGGCATCGCGGTGGCGCTCGTCGTCTCCCGGCGGATCCCCCGGGAGCCGTGACCGGGCTCCACCCGGGTCACGGCGTGCGGGTCACTCCTCCGGCCCGGTCACTCCTCCGGCCGGGTCCGCCGCCACGCGCCGCGGCCCGGCCGCAGCTTCAGGCCTAGCCGCATCCGGCGGAACTGGTCCCGGCGCCCCGGGGAGCCCTTCGCGGCGTCCTCGTCCGCGTGCCGGCGCGCGAGCAGGACGGCCGTGACGGCGGCGATCTCCTCCGGCGTGGGGCTGCCGGCCGTGAAGCGCAGGGACGGGGTGCCCTCGGCGGGCTCACGGGGGGTCACAGCGGGATGTTCCCGTGCTTCTTGGTGGGCATCGACGCGCGCTTGTCGCGCAGGGCCCGCAGGGCCTTGAGCACCTGCACCCGGGTCTCGGACGGGGAGATCACCGCGTCCACGTAGCCCAGCTCGGCGGCCTGGTAGGGGTTGAGCAGGCTCTCCTCGTACTTGCGCACCAGCTCGGCGCGCAGCGCCTCGACGTCCTCGTCGTTGTCCGCGGCGGCCTTGAGGTCCCGGCGGTAGAGGATCTCCACGGCGCCCTGGGCGCCCATCACGCCGATCTGCGCGGTGGGCCAGGCCAGGTTGACGTCCGCGCCGAGCTTCTTGGAGCCCATCACGATGTAGGCCCCGCCGTAGGCCTTGCGGGTGATCAGGGTGACCAGCGGGACGGTCGCCTCGGCGTAGGCATAGAGCAGCTTGGCGCCGCGCCGGATGATGCCGTTGAACTCCTGGTCGGTGCCGGGCAGGAAGCCGGGCACGTCCACGAGGGTGAGGATCGGGACGTTGAACGCGTCGCAGTGGCGGACGAACCGGGCCGCCTTCTCGGAGGCCGCGATGTCCAGGGTGCCGGCGAACTGCATGGGCTGGTTCGCCACGACGCCCACGGTGTGCCCCTCGACCCGGGCGTAGCCGATCATCACGTTGGGGGCGTAGAGGGCCTGCATCTCCAGGAAGTGCCCGTCGTCGACGATCGCCTCGACCACCGCCCGCATGTCGTAGGGCTGGTTCGCGGAGTCGGGGACCAGCACGTCCAGGGCGAGGTCCTGGTCGGTGACCTCGTCCTCCTGGTCGTGGTCCACCAGGGGCGCCTCCTGCAGGTTGTTCGCCGGCAGGAACTCGAGCAGCTCGTGCACGAAGTCCAGCGCGTCCTGCTCGTCCTCGGCGAGGTACGTGGCCGTGCCGGTCGTCGCGTTGTGCTGGCGCGCCCCGCCCAGCGTCTCCATGTCCACCGTCTCGCCCGTGACCGTCTTGATGACGTCCGGTCCGGTGATGAACATGTGCGAGGTCTTGTCGACCATCACGATGTAGTCGGTCAGGGCGGGGGAGTAGGCCGCCCCGCCCGCGCACGGGCCCATGATCAGCGAGATCTGCGGAACCACCCCGGAGGAGCGGACGTTCATGTTGAAGATGTCCGCGAACATGGCCAGGGAGGCCACGCCCTCCTGGATCCGCGCCCCGCCGCCGTCGTTAATCCCGATGACCGGGCAGCCGTTGCGCAGGGCGAACTTCTGGACCTTGACGATCTTCTCCCCGTTGACCTGGGACAGCGACCCGCCGAAGACCGCGAAGTCCTGGGAGTAGACCGCCACCAGGCGCCCGTCCACCGTGCCGTAGCCGCTGACCACGCCGTCGCCGGGCAGCTTCTTCGACGCCATCCCGAAGGCGGTCGAGCGGTGGGTCGCGAGGGCGTCGAACTCCACGAACGAGTCCTCGTCCAGGAGCATCTCCACGCGCTCGCGGGCGGTGTTCTTCCCGCGGGCGTGCTGCTTCTCGACCGCCGCCTGCCCCGCGGGCACCTCGGAGCGGGCCCTGCGGTCGTGGAAGTCGGCGATCTTGCCGGCGGTGGTCGTCAGGTCGTGGGTCACAGGCACCTCGTGGTCTGGTACGCGGCCGGCCCGGCGGGCCGATCGGTCCGGTCCGGGGTGGTCAGGGGACCTGCTCACTCTAGTCCGCGGCCGCGGGGGCCTCCGTTGTAGAACTCCTACAAAATCCGCGCCCGGGTCCGGGGGACACGGGACGGTGCTCAGCCGACGCTGCCGAGGACCACCTTCCAGGGGCGGACGGTCCGCTCGGTGACCACCCCGTGGCGCACCAGCGGGTCCTCGTCGGTGAGCCGCTCCACCGCCCCGGCGTCCTCGGCGGCGAAGACCAGCAGCGCGCCGGGCGCGCCGTCGTCGTCGAAGGGACCGGACGCGAGCAGGTGCCCCTGCTCCACGAGCCCGCCGAGGTACTCGCGGTGCTCCGGCCGGCGCGCGGCCAGGACGTCGGCGGGCCCGCCGTAGACGTAGGTGACGGCGAAGGTCGTGCGGTTCTCGGCTGCGCTCACGGTGGCTCTCCCGGGGGTCGTGCCGCGGCCCCGCCCGGCCGGACGAGACCGTCCAGCCGGTTCCCGGGGAACCGGGCTACTACTGTGGATGTGGTCCGAACACTACGCGGACGGCGCCCGGCCGGACAGCACCGACCGCCCCGGCCCGCGAGGACCCGCCCGTGACGACCGACCCGTGACGACCGACCCGAGGAGCACCGTGCCCGACCCCTGCGCCGCCGACCTGCGCGAGCCCGCCCTGCTCGCGGCCCTGGCGGACCTCGGCCTGGGGCGGATCGACGTCCTCGACGAGGTCGGCTCCACGAACGCGCACCTGACGGCCGCCGTCGCCCGGCAGGCGCACGGGCCCCGCCCGGACCGGCGGTGGACCGACCTCTCCCTCGTGCTCACCGGCCACCAGAGCGCCGGGCGCGGCCGGCTGGACCGGGTGTGGACCACCGAGCCCGGCACCGCCCTGACCTTCAGCGTCCTGCTGCGACCGGCCGACGCGCGCGGCCGCCCACTGCCCACCCAGCACTTCCCGTGGCTGACCCTGCTGATGGCCTCGGCCGTCGTCGACGCCCTGGACGGGCTCGCGGCGGCCGGCGCACGGATCAAGTGGCCCAACGACGTCATGGTGGACGGGCGCAAGGCGGCCGGCCTGCTCGCGGGCCTCGTGCTGGACGGGCAGCACCCGCCGGCGGTGGTCCTGGGCACGGGCATCAACGTCGCCCAGCAGGAGCTGCCCGTGGACACGGCCACGTCCGTCCGGCGCGCCACCGGCCGCGAGGTCGAGCGCGCCGCCGTCCTGCGGGCCGTGCTGGGCGCGTTCGTCCCCGTCTACCGGCAGTTCTGCGCGGACCCGGCGGCCGCCGTGGGCCCGGGCGGGCCGCTGCGCGCCCGGGTCACCGAGCGGATGGAGACCATCGGCCGCCCAGTGCGCGCCGAGCTGCCCGGCGGGGCCGCCCCCGTCACGGGCACCGCGACGGGCCTCGGCGAGCACGGGGGCCTGCTGGTGCGCGAGGACGGCGGCGCCGAGCGCGAGGTGACGGCGGGCGACGTGGTGCACCTGCGCCCGGCCCCGGGCGCCCCCGGGACGGTCTGAGCGTGCCCGCCCGCCCCGCCCTGCAGCCCGGGGAGCGCGTGCTCGTGTCCACACGGGCCCACGGCGCCCGGCTGACCCGGCCCTTCCTGGTGCTGCTGCTCACGGTGTTCGCGCTCTCCTTCGCCCAGCGGGCCCTCGAGCTGCGCTGGCGTCCCGTGGCGGAGCCGTGGACCACGGTGCACGCCGGGGTGGAGCTCACCCTGCTCGTCGCGGCCGGCTGGGTGGTGCTCCGCAGCTGCCTGCGCCCGCTGGTGCGGTGGTGGCGCACCCGCTACGTGCTCACCACCCGCCACCTCGTGCTGCTGCGCCCCGGCGGGGCCCGCAGGACCGTGTCGCTGCCCCTGCAGCAGCTGCGCCGGGTCTCGGTGGAGCGCCGGCGCGGTCCGGCCCTGGGCCGCCACGACGGGCGCGTCGTGGCCGACTTCGGGCCCTTCGGCGGTCTGCGCCTGGAGCACGCCCCGGAGGCGCAGCGCCTGGCCGGGCTGATCCGCCAGGCCGCCGAGGACGAGTGGGCGGCGGGCGGCGGCGCCGGCCGGGCGGGGGATCCCGGTCCCGGTGGGGGTGCGCCGTGGCTCCGTCCCACTAGAGTGGACCGCGACGCGGTCGTGGCACCACGCCCGGGCCCGTCCGGCGCCCCGCGCCGACCGTGGAGCCGGCGGGCCGTCCACCAGGAACAGGAGTGACGTGTGGCGAGTGAGGACCCGGAGAACCAGGGCGAGCCGGAACTCGGCCCCCAGACGGCACAGCTGAACCTGAACCTGCACAACCCCGTCCAGGCCAACCTGTACCGCTCGGACGAGTCCAAGGCCGCCGTGCAGGCCCTCGAGCAGACCCTCCTGGGCTCCGAGCGCGACCTGCGCCGCCGGGAGGCCGCGCGCCGGGGCGGGCTGTCCCTGCTGTCCGCGCGGAAGGTGTGGCGGGCCCTGGGCTTCCCGAACCTCACCGACGACGACCTCTGGTTCACCGAGCAGGACTCCGAGGCCCTCCGGGTGCTGTCCACCATGGTCCTCGAGGAGAAGGTCACCGAGGAGGCGGCGCTGTCCCTGGTGCGCTCGATCGGGCAGATGACCGACCGCATGGTCGTGTGGCAGGTCGAGGCGCTCGTGGAGGACATGGTCGTCCACCGGGGGATGACCGACGCCGCCGCCCGGCGGCAGCTGCTGCACCTGCTGCCCGACCTCATCGACGCGATCGAGAACCTCCTCGTCTACTCGTGGCGGCGGCAGATGAACGCCGCCGTGCAACGGCTCGCGATGCGCGTGGAGCGCCCGGACGGCTCGACCGCCACCGGCCCCACGTCCGACGACGGGGCGTCCTCCATCCTCCCGCTCGCGCGCGGGGTGGGCTTCGCGGACCTGGTCTCCTACACCTCGCTGTCCCGGCAGATGAACGAACGGACCCTGGCGAACCTCGTGCAGCGCTTCGAGAACCGCTGCGCCGAGGTGATCGCCGTGGGCGGCGGCCGGCTCATCAAGACCATCGGGGACGAGGTCATGTTCCTCGCCGAGACCCCCGAGGGCGGGGCCCAGATCTCCCTGGCCCTGGCCCGCGCCATCCGCGACGACCCCGAGCTGCCGCAGGCGCGCGTGGCCTTCGTCTGGGGGCGGGTGCTGCCGCGGCTCGGGGACATCTACGGGCCCACGGTGAACCTCGCCTCCCGGCTCGTGTCGCTGACCGAGCCGGGCTCCGTGCTCGTGGACGCCTCGACCGCCGCGGTGCTCTCCGGCGACGACCGCTTCATCCTCCTGCCGCAGCCCACCCGCAACGTGCGGGGCTTCGGCGACGTCCAGCCCGTCGCGCTCTCCCAAGGCGCCGGTCCCGGGCTGGAGGTCGACTTCGAATGAGCGCACCCCTCGTCATCCGCGCGGGCGCGTCCACGGACCGGGGCCTGCGCCGGGAGTCCAACGAGGACGCCCTGGTGGTCACGGCCGCGATGTGCGCCGTGGCGGACGGGATGGGCGGGCACGAGGCCGGTGAGGTGGCGAGCGCCCTGTGCGTGCGCACCCTCGGGGCGTCCCCCCTGTTCCAGCTGGAGGACTTCCGCTCCTTCGAGGTCCTCGAGCCGGAGCCGCCCCGGGACATCGCCCGGTTCCGCGCCGTGGTGGAGCGCGAGCTGCGCCTGGACCCGGAGATCCCCGACGACGCGATCGAGGCCGTCCGCCGGGTCCGCTCCGTGCTGTGGCAGGCGGACCAGCACATCCAGCACGCCGTGGAGGGCCGGGCGGGCACCACCGTCACCGGCGTGTGGCTGCTGCGCATCGACGGGCGCATGCTGTGGGTCGTGTTCAACACGGGCGACTCCCGGACCTACCGGCTGGTCTCGCCCCAGCCCGGGGGGCGGGCCGGCGAGGGCGAGGGCGGGCCGCGGATCGAGCAGCTCACCGTGGACCACTCCGAGGTGCAGTACCTCGTGTCGATCGGGCAGCTCACCGCCTCCCAGGCGCTCGTGCACCCGCGCCGCAACGTGATCACCCGCGCCCTCGGCACCGGCCAGGTGTGGGAGCCGGACGTGTGGGTGCTCCCGGCCCGGCACGGGGACCGGCTGATGCTGTGCTCGGACGGGCTGACCAACGAGCTGAGCCCCGCCCACATGGCCCGGGTGCTCGCCTCGGTGCCCCACCCGAAGGAGGCGGCCGACGTCCTGCTGCAGGCCGCGCTGCGCACCGGGGGGCGGGACAACGTCACCGTGATCGTGGCCGACGCCGTGCGGCCGGGGGAGTACGCCCCCGGCTTCTGAGCCGCGCGCACGCCGCGTCCCCCGAAGTGGGGGGCATCATGATCCGTCACAACGGCACCGCTCCCACCAGGCCTGTTTACCTTTGAGAACATGGTTCTCTCGCGCCGCTCGTTCGTCCTCTCCGGCCTGGTGCTCGCCGCCTCCGGGGCCTGCGGGGGCGCCCTGGCGGAGCCCTCCGCCGGCCGGCGCCCGTTCGTGCTGTGGGGCTCCTCCTCGGCGGCCAGCGCCCTCCACCGGGACCGCCCGCGGGGCTTCCCCGCGGTGCGCATCGACGACCTGCTCTCGCAGCTGCTGGAGGCGCCCGGGACCTCGCGCGCGGTCAGCGGCGACCGGTCGTGGCAGACCCTGGCGATGCGCAGCAGCGCCCACCCCTACCTGCCCCGGCTGGGCTCCGGCTACGGGGTGGGGCGGATCCCGGCCCACGGGTCGCTGGTCGTGCCCACGGTGGACGGCCGGGTGCCCAGCGTCCACCTCGCGATCCCGGGCACTGTCTCCGGTCTGCCGTGCACGATCCAGGCCGTGGGGCGGGACGAGGGGGACGTGGTGCTGCGCCGGGCGGTCCCGGGGGCCGAGCTCGAGGTGGCGCCCGCGTCGGAGGCCCGCTGGCGCACGGCGCTGGAGGAGGAGCACCGGGGCAACGTCCATCTGCTGTGGACGGGCAAGAACAACATCGAGGACCCGGACCAGGTGCTCTCCGACACCCGTGCCGCCTGGGGGGTCGAGCCGGATACGTCCGTGGTGATGGGCCACTGGCACACCGCGGCCGACCGTCCCGGCACCGCGGGGTGGGAGCAGGTGCGCGCGGTGAACGCGGCCCACCGGGCCGAGTACGGCGACCGGTTCTACGACACCATGGCCGATCTGCGCGATCCCGGTCTCTGGTCCCTGGCGGCGCTGCGGGCCCACCGGATCGGGGCCTCGCCCGCGGACCGCCGGTGGCTGGGCCTGGGGCTGCCCCCGCGCTCGGTGGTCGCCGCGGACCGCCGGCACCTGAACGCGCTGGGCAACACGATCGTGGCCCACGGGCTGCACCGCCACCTGACCGGCGCGGCGGGACTCTACTGAGCGCTCCGCGGCCCCGGAGGTCACACCGGGGTCCCGGGGCCCGGACCTCTTGCGCCGGGGCACCGGGCGTCCTAACATACAACCAAATGGTTGTACGAAATGAGCTGACGGACGACGAGGTCGACCGCATCTTCCAGGCCCTCGCGGACTCGACGCGACGGGACATCGTGGTGCGGGTGCTGCGGCAGGAGCAGTCGGTCTCCGCGCTGGCCGCGCACTACCGGATGAGCTTCGCCGCCGTGCAGAAGCACGTGGCGGTGCTCGAGCGGGCCTCGCTGGTCACCAAGGAGCGGCGCGGCCGGGAGCAGGTGGTGCACGCCGGGGTGGCCACGCTGCGCCGGGCGGCGGCGCTACTGGCGGACTACGAGCAGATCTGGCGCGGGCGGGCCCGCGCCATCGAGGACCTCCTCGCCGAGGAGACGCCCCCGGGGGACCCGGGGGCCCAGGAGGAAGGGAGCATGACATGCCGGTCATCGACGTGCACAAGGACACCGAGGCACTGACCCTGACGTTCGTCGCGGAGTTCGCCGCGGACATCGAGCGGGTCTGGCAGGTCTGGGCCGACCCGCGCCAGCTCGAGCGCTGGTGGGGCCCGCCCGAGTGGCCGGCCACCTTCGAGGAGCACGAGCTCTCCGCGGGCGGGCGGTGCCGCTACTACATGACCGGCCCCGGCGGGGAGAAGGCCCGGGGCTGGTGGACGGTCACCGCCGTGGACCCCCCGCACCGGCTGGAGTTCGACGACGGCTTCGCGAGCGAGGACGGCGAGCCCGACCCCGCGCTGGGGGCCACCCACGGCGTCGTGACGTTCGAGGCCGTCGACGGCGGGACGCGGATGACCACGGTCTCGACCTTCGAGAGCGCGGACCAGCTGGAGCAGATGTCCGCGATGGGCATGGAGGAGGGCATGCGGGAGGCCATGGGCCAGATCGACGGCCTCCTCGCCGGCGCCGTCCCCCGCTGAGCCGCCGGGGGCCCGGCCGCCGACGGCGCAGCCCTCCCCGGTCCCCGCGCGCGCCGCGGGACCGGACGACGACGCCGCCCCGGGGCCTCCGGGGCGGCGTCGTCACCGCCGGGCCCGCCGGCGGGTGACGCCGGGTCAGGCGTCCTGGGTCACGGCAGCGCCCTCGGCCGGCGCCGTGCCGGCGGCGGGCTCACGGCCCTCCGCCGGCTCCCGGCCCTCCGCAGACCTGCGGCCCGGCTCGGCCGCCCGCTGCGCGGACGCCGCGGCCCGCTGCGCCGCCTTCTTCAACGGCTTCAGCTCGAGCCGGCGCTCGTGCTTGCGCTCCGCCCGGCCCTCCGTGCGCCGCTCGGCCTGCTTCTCGGCTCGGCGCTCCCGCTTCGCCTCCTCCGGGGCCTTCTCGCCCGGTGCCCCGGCGGCGGGGGTGGCGGCCTCCCGGCGCGGGGCGCGCTCCTTGACCGGGGCGCCGCCCGAGGCGCGCAGCCGCCGGTAGTGCTCGGCCGCCTCCTCCTGGCGCCGGGCCTCGATCCCCGTGGCGATCTCGGCCCGCAGGTGCTCCGGCTCGAGCTCGAACGCGGCCACGAGGTCGAGGGCGTGCGGGCGCAGGCGGGCGAGCAGCCGGTCGATGTACTCGTCGAGACTGCGCCCGCGCCGCATGGACAGCCGGCCGTAGGAGAGGTACCACGCGAGGTTCTTCTCGATGAGCCGCAGCCCGAAGACGTCGCGCAGCCAGGTGAGCACGGTGCGGGTGCCCGGGTCCTCGACCTGCTCCAGGCCGCGGGTGAAGGCCTCCCACTGCAGCAGCTCCGCGTGGGCGCGCGCCGCGGAAATGATCTTGTACTGGTTCTCGTTGAACAGCGCCGCGGCCTCCGCGCGGGGGAGCTTGGCGCTGGGCCGCAGGTTCTCCGCGATCTCGGCGACCATGGTCTGCACCCGGTCCGTGAGCAGCGCGCGCTGCGCGGACTCCTCGCGCAGGGCGTTGACCGAGCGGCGGACGTCCCCGGTGTCCCGGAAGGCCTGGCCGAGCTTGCGCAGCCCCGACCGGTGGTAGGTGGCCTCGGTGGCCCGGCCGGCCACGTAGCGGGCCATCACACCCACGTCGACGTGCTTGAACTCGTCCGCCCAGTCGGAGAGCAGCCGCTTGGCCACGAGCTGCAGCAGCACCGTGTTGTCGCCCTCGAACGTCGCGTAGACGTCCAGGTCGTGGCGCAGGGAGGTGAGCCGGTTCTTGGTCAGGAACCCCGCCCCGCCGCAGGCCTCGCGGCACTCCTGGACGGTGTCGAGGGCGCTCCAGGTGGACAGCGCCTTCAGGGCCGCGGCGAGCGTCTCGAGGTCCTGCCGGTTCTCGTCGGTGTCCTCGCGGCCGGAGAAGACGTCGTCGTACTTGTGCAGCAGCTCCTGGTGGGCGAAGTGCATGGCGTAGGTCTCCGCCAGCCGCGGCAGCAGCCGCCGCTGGTGCTGCTGGTAGTCCATCAGCACCTCCTCCTGGACGTCGGAGGACGCGTTGAACTGCCGGCGCTCGCTGCCGTAGCGGATCGCGATGCTCAGCGCGGCCTTGTTCGCCAGGACGGCCGCGCCGTCGAGGGAGACCCGGCCCTGCACCAGGGTGCCGATCATCGTGAAGAACCGGCGGCCCGGGCTCGCGATGGGCGAGCTGTAGGTGCCGTCCGGAGCCACGGCGCCGTACTTGTCCAGCAGGTGCGTGCGCGGGACCCGCACCCGGGTAAAGTGCAGCCGCCCGTTGTCGATCCCGTTGAGCCCGCCCTTGTGGCCGTCGTCCTCGCCGCCCACCCCGGGCAGGAAGTTCCCGTCCGCGTCCCGCAGGTCCACCCAGAACGCGTGCACGCCGTGGTTCACGCCGAGCGTGACCAGCTGGGCGAAGACCACGGCGGCGCGCCCGTGCACGGCGGCGTTGCCGAGGTAGTCCTTCCACGCCGCCGTGAAGGGGGTGTGGATCTCGAACTCCTCCGTGGCGGGGTCGTACGTGGCGGTGGTGCCGATCGAGGCGACGTCGGAGCCGTGGCCGATCTCGGTCATCGCGAACACGCCCGGGATCTTCAGGTCCCGGATGTCCGCGAGCCAGCGCCGGTGGTGCTCCTCGGTGCCGAGGTTGAGCACCGCGGAGCCGAACAGGCCCCACTGCACGCCGGCCTTGATCTGCATCGAGGGGTCCCCGAGCAGCAGCTCCTCGAAGCCCGAGACGTTGCCGCCCGGGTCGTTGTGCCCGCCGTACTCCTCGGGCAGCCCGCGGCTCATCGTCCCGTGCTCCACCAGCAGGTGCAGCTGACCCAGCACCCGCTCGCGGTGCTCGTGGTGGGTGAGGCCCGGCTGCTGGTGCAGCCGCTCGTCGAGCAGCATCCGGCGGGTCTCGCGCCGGACCTCGGCCCAGCGCCCGAGCAGCACCTCCCCGAGGGCGGCGACGTCCACGGCGGGCGCCGGGAGCCCGGCCCCGTCCGCGGTGGCGGGCCCGGCTGCGGAGCCGGCTGCGGCGGTGGTCGGTCGGTCGACGGTGGTGGTCATGTTCGCTCCTGTCGTGGGTGACCGGCGGTGGCCGGTGCGGTCACGGGGTGGTGGGGGCCGGCCGGGGTCCGTGCCGGCCAGGGCGGTGGTCAGGTCGAGGGGGGCTCCGGCACGGGTGCGCCGGGCGGGCGCAGGCCGTCGACGGCCCAGCCCACGATCAGCTCCGTCATCCGCTCGCGGGACGGTCGCCACGTGCCCTCGGGGGTGTTCATCCAGGCCTCGCCGGCGCCGCGGACCATGCCGATCGTGGACGCGGCCCAGTAGCTGAGCACCGGCTCCTCGAGCCGGCGCTCAGCGGGGGTGTGGCGCACGTGGGCCTCCGCGAGCAGCCCGCTGACGGACTCGGCGAACTCCTGGATCAGCCAGCGCTCGCCGCCGTCCCCGGCCGGGGCGTCCTCTTTGCCGGAGCGCTCGCCGCGGGCCCGCTCGGCGCGGTGCCGGTCGTGCCGCGAGCGCCCGGGGTCGGGGGAGAGGACCACGACGAAGCGGTACACCGCCGCCGAGCGCTCGATGCTGAGCAGGTACTCCGCGACCATCGCCTCGACCGAGTCCTCGAAGGAGCCGGCCGCGCGGGCCGCCTCCTCGAGCCGGTCGCGCATCCGCGTCACGGTGTACTCGCCGACCGCCCGCTGCAGTCCTGCCTTGTCCCCGAAGTACCGGTAGTAGACGGACTTGGAGGTCTGGCACGCGGTGGCGATCTCCTCCATGGACGCCTGCGCGCCGAGCTCGTCCACGGCGCTGCGCGCCGTGCGGATGAGCTCTATCCGGCGTTGCGCGCGGTGCCGGGCCCAGCGGGAGGAGCGTCCGTCCGTGGCGGGCGTGCCGCCCGGGGCGGCGGAGTCAGTGGCGTCGACCTGTTTCACGATACTGAGAGTATCAGGTATTGTCTTTCGTGACGTGATCATCATCACAACACCACCGAGGAGTTACCTGTGAGCGAGTCCACCCCCGAGCAGACCGTCGAGCCCACCGCCGAGCACACAACCCCCAGCGGCGCCGGACGCACCGGCGTGGCCCGCCGCGCGGTCGTGGTCGGCGCCAACCGCATCCCCTTCGCCCGGGCGCACGGCGCCTACGCCAACGCCGGCAACCAGGACATGCTCACCGCCGCCCTGGACGGCCTGGCCGCCCGCTACGGCCTCGCCGGGGAGCGGATCGGGGAGGTCGCCGCCGGCGCCGTGCTCAAGCACCCCAAGGACTTCAACCTCACGCGCGAGTCCGTGCTCGGCTCGGTCCTGGACCCCCGCACCCCGGCCTTCGACGTGCAGCAGGCCTGTGCCACCGGCATGGAGGCCGTCTCCACGCTGGTCAACAAGATCCGGCTCGGCCAGATCGACTCGGCCGTCGCCGGCGGCGTCGACTCCGCCTCGGACGCGCCCGTCGTGGTGAGCGAGCGGCTGCGCCGGACCCTGCTCGAGCTCAACCGGGCCAAGAGCACCCCGCAGAAGCTCAAGGCCCTCGCGGGCCTGCGCCCTGCCGACCTCAAGCCGGTGGCCCCCGGCACGGGCGAGCCGCGGACGGGGCTGTCCATGGGCGAGCACCAGGCCCTCACCACCGCCCGCTGGGGGATCTCCCGCGAGGCCCAGGACGAGCTCGCCGCCGCGAGCCACCGCAACCTGGCGGCCGCCTACGAGCGCGGGTTCTTCGACGACCTCGTCACCTCCTTCCGCGGCCTGTCCCGGGACAACAACCTCCGCCCGGACAGCACGGTCGAGAAGCTCGCCGGGCTCAAGCCGGTCTTCGGGAAGTCACTCGACGCCGGGGCCACCATGACGGCGGGCAACTCTACGCCCCTCACCGACGGCGCCTCGACCGTGCTGCTCGCCTCCGAGGACTGGGCGGCGGAGCGCTCCCTGCCCGTGCTCGCCGACGTCGTGGACGTCGAGGCGGCCGCCGTCGACTTCGTGCACGGTGACGAGGGCCTGCTGATGGCCGGCGCCTACGCCGTGCCCCGCCTGCTGGCACGTCAGGGCCTGGCGCTCGAGGACTTCGACTTCGTCGAGATCCACGAGGCCTTCGCCGCAACCGTGCTCGCGACCCTCGCCGCGTGGGAGGACGAGCAGTTCGGCCGCGAGCGGCTGGGCCTGGACGGCGCCTTCGGCACGGTGGACCGCGGCCAGCTCAACGTCACGGGCTCCTCGCTCGCGGCCGGGCACCCGTTCGCCGCGACCGGCGGGCGCATCGTCGGCACCCTCGCCAAGCTCCTGCGCGAGCGCGCCGACGAGACCGGCCGCCCCGCCCGCGGGCTCATCTCGGTGTGCGCCGCCGGCGGCCTGGGCGTCACCGCGGTCCTCGAGGCCCGCTGAGCCCGCGCCCCCGACACCCCGCCGACCCCCGCAGCAAGGACCCCACCCCCATGGCAGACACCTATCTCGACCTCGTCAGCTCCGGCCCCGGCGGCCGGCTCGCCCGGCAGCTCGGGCTGCCCGCCCCCGCCCGGCTGCGCCGCCACCGCGCCGGGGACCCGCTCGTGCCCGGTCCCGTCCTCGTGCTGGGGCGGGGGGAGGAGGCCGACCGGATCGCCGCGGCCCTGCTCGGCTGGGACCTCGACGTGCGCCGCCACCCCGACGACGTCCACCGCTTCGGCGCGGTCGTGCTGGCCCTGACCGAGCTCGCCCGGCCCGCCGAGCTGGCCGAGCCCGCGCTCGGCCTGGGCGGGGCGCTGCGCTCGCTCGCCCCCGGCGGCCGGGTGGTCACCGTGTCCCGGCCCGCGCCGGGCATCGGCACGGGCGCGGCCTCGGCCACGCCCGCGGCGGCGGAGCCGCTCGACCCGGCCGTCGCCGCGGCCCGCCAGGCCGTCGTCGGCCTGCTGCGCTCCACCGCCCAGGAGATGCGCGGCGGGGCCACCGCCAACGGCGTCCTGCTCGCCGAGGGCGTCCCCCCGGAGGCCCCCAGCGTGCTGGGCGCCCTGCGGTTCCTGCTCTCCGGGCGCAGCGCCTTCGTCTCCGGGCAGTTCGTGACGGTCGGCGACGACGCCGGGGCCCTGCCCGCGGACTGGGAGGCCCCCCTGCGAGGCAGGGTCGCCGCCGTCACCGGCGCCGCCCGCGGCATCGGCGCGCAGATCGCCCGCACGCTCACCGGCGCCGGCGCGCGCGTCGTCGTCGTGGACGTCCCCGCCGCGGGCGAGCCCCTGGCCGCCCTCGCCAACGAGATCCACGCCGTGGCCCTCCAGCTCGACGTCACGGACGAGCACGCCGGCGAGCGGATCCTCGGGCTCGCCCGGGAGCGCTTCGGGCACCTGGACGTGGTGGTGCACAACGCCGGGATCACCCGGGACAAGCTGCTGGCCAACATGGACGAGGCCCGCTGGGCCTCGGTGCTGGCCGTGAACCTCGAGTCGCAGCTGCGGATGAACGACCAGCTCCTGGCGGGGGAGGGCCTCGGCGAGGCGCCGCGGATCGTCTGCCTGGCCTCCACGAGCGGTGTGGCGGGCAACCGCGGCCAGACCAACTACGCCGCCTCGAAGGCCGGGGTGATCGGGATGGTCGCCGCCACCGCGCCCCTGCTGGCCCGGCGCGGCGGCAGCATCAACGCCGTGGCCCCCGGGTTCATCGAGACGGAGATGACCGCCCGGATCCCGGCGGCCCGCCGCCAGGTCGCGCGCCGGCTGAACTCCCTGCAGCAGGGCGGGCTGCCGGAGGACGTGGCCCAGGCCGTGCTGTTCCTCGCCTCGGACGCCGCCGGCGGCGTCAACGGGCAGACGCTGCGCGTGTGCGGCCAGAACCTGATGGGGGCGTGAGCATGGCCGCCGACCGGCACGAGACAGTGGTCCTGCCCGGCGTCCCCTCGCTGGGCGGGCTCTACGCCCGTGCGGCGGCGGGGGCGGCCGAGGACCTGCTCCCGCGCGCCCTCACCGACCGGGTGCCGCGCCGGCTGCCCGGCCGGCCGGCCGGGTTGCGCCGCGGCACCGGCGACGCCCCGCTCGTGCTGCCGGCGGTGGCGCACGTCGTCGAGGACGTGGTTGTCGACCCCGCCGGGCACGAGGCGTTCTGCCGCGCGGTCGGGGCGCCGCCGCGCGAGGGCCCCGGCGGCACCGAGGCCTTCTCCGGGCACCTGCACGCCCTGGCGTTCCCCGTGGCCATGAGCGTGCTCACCCGCCCGGACTTCCCGCTGCCGGTCCTCGGCATGGTGCACCTGGCCAACGAGGTCGGGCACCGCGGGGCCGCGGCGGTCGGGGAGCACCTCACGGTCACCGCCACCGCCGAGCGGCTGCGCCCGCACCGCTCCGGCGCGCAGGTCGACGTCGTCTCCCGCCTCGCGCGCCGGGACGGCGAGACCGTCTGGACGGGCCGCTCCACCTACCTCGCCCGGGGCGTGCGCGTGCCCGGGGCGGCCGACGACGCCCCGCGCGAGGAGTTCGTGCCCCCGGCGCCGACCGGGCACTGGCGGCTGGCGGCCGGCACGGGGCGGGACTACGCCGCGGTGAGCGGGGACTGGAACCCGATCCACCTCTCCGGCCCGAGCGCCCGGGCGCTCGGCATGAAGGGCGCCATCGCCCACGGCATGTACTCCGCCTCGCGCGCCCTCGCCGAGGTCGGGGTGCCGCCCGGGACGCCCTTCCGCTGGACGGTGGAGTTCGCGGCCCCGGTCCTGCTCCCGGGCACGGTCGCGGTCGCAATCACCGACGACGGCCGGGGCCCCGGCTGGCGGGGCTCGCGCTTCGCCGGGTGGGACCCGCGGCGCAGGCGCCCGAACTTCACGGGGACGATGGCGCGGCTGGACGGCTGACCCGCCGCCGCGGGCCCGGTCGGCGGTCCCGTCCGGCGCGTGGGCCACAATGGTCGGGTGAGCCCACAGCACAGAACAGACGCACGACCCGTCGACGCCACGGGCCAGGACCTCAACCCCGCCCCGCCCAGCGAGGACCTCAAGGAGCAGTACGCGGAGCTCGTGGACCGGGTGCGCGCGGCGCGGACCGCCTACTACGTCGAGGACGCGCCCACCATCTCGGACGCGGAGTACGACGAGCTCTACCGGCGGCTCGAGGAGGTCGAGGCGCTGCACCCCGAGCTGGTGGCCAACGACTCGCCCACCCAGGAGGTCGGCGGCGAGGTCTCGGCGGCGTTCGCGCCGGTGACGCACCTCGCGCGGATGTACTCCCTCGAGGACGTCTTCTCGATCGACGAGCTCACGGCCTGGCTGGCGAAGGCCTCCGCCTCCATCGAGGCGCTGCCGGACGCCCCGGAGTCCGCGTGGCTCACCGAGCTGAAGATCGACGGGCTGGCCGTGAACCTGCTCTACCGGAACGGCGAGCTCGTGCGGGCGGCGACCCGGGGGGACGGCACCACGGGCGAGGACGTCACGCACAACGTGCGCACCATCGCGACCATCCCCACCGTGCTCACGGGGGAGGACGTCCCCGAGGAGGTGGAGATCCGCGGCGAGGTGTTCATCTCCTCCCGCGACTTCCGCGCCCTCAACGACGCCATCGTGGCCGAGGGCCGGGCGCCCTTCGCCAATCCCCGCAACGCCGCGGCGGGCTCGCTGCGGCAGAAGGACCCGGCGGTCACGGCCCGGCGCCGGCTGTCCATGTACGTGCACGGGGTGGGGGCCGCCACGGGCCTGCACGCCGACACCCAGTCCCAGGTCTACGAGCTGCTCGAGCGGTGGGGCCTGCCCGTCAGCCCGTACTACCGCGTGCTGCCCTCCACGGAGGACGTCCTCGCGTTCATCGAGGAGTACGGCCGCCGCCGCCACGACCTCATCCACGAGATCGACGGCATCGTGGTCAAGGTCGACGACCGCCGCACCCAGTTCCGGCTCGGGCACACCTCCCGGGTGCCCCGCTGGTCCGTGGCCTACAAGTACCCGCCCGAGGAGGTGCACACCCGGCTCAAGGACATCCTGGTCAACGTGGGCCGCACCGGGCGGGTCACCCCGTTCGGGCTCATGGAGCCGGTGCGGGTCGCCGGGTCCACCGTGGAGATGGCCACCCTGCACAACCAGGACGTGGTGAGGGCCAAGGGCGTGCTCATCGGGGACACCGTGGTGCTGCGCAAGGCGGGCGACGTGATCCCCGAGATCGTGGGGCCCGTGGTGGCGCTGCGGGACGGCACGGAGCGCGAGTTCGTGATGCCCACCCACTGCCCGTCCTGCGGCACGGAGCTGCGCCCAGCCAAGGAGGGCGACGTCGACATCCGCTGCCCCAACGCCCGCAGCTGCCCGTCCCAGCTGCGGGAGCGGGTCTTCCACGCCGCCGGCCGCGGCGCGTTCGACATCGAGGCCCTCGGCTACGAGGCCGCCCTCGCCCTGACCCGGCCCGACGAGCCGGAGACCCCGCCGCTGACCAGCGAGGCGCACCTGTTCGACCTCACCCCCGAGGACCTGCGCGAGGTGCGGATCCGGCGGGAGAAGAAGTCGCGCGGCACGCCCACGGGCGAGACCGAGCTCGTGCCCTACTTCTGGACGAAGGGCACGGCCAAGAAGCCCTCCGAGCCCACCGCCACCACCCGCAAGCTGTTCGAGGAGCTCGAGAAGGCCAAGGCGCAGCCGCTGTGGCGCGTGCTCGTGGCCCTGTCCGTCCGGCACGTCGGCCCGACCGCGGCCCGCTCCCTGGCCACGGCCTTCGGCTCGCTGCCGGCCATCCGCGACGCCGACGAGGAGACCCTGGCCCAGGCCGACGGCGTGGGCCCCGTGATCGCCGCGGCCCTCACGGAGTGGTTCGCCGAGCCGTGGCGCCGGGAGATCGTGGAGCGCTGGGCGGCCGCGGGCGTGCGCATGGAGGACGAGGTGGACGAGTCCGTGCCGCGGACCCTCGAGGGCACCACCGTGGTGATCACCGGGACTCTCGAGCGCTTCAGCCGCGACTCCGCGAAGGAGGCGGTGCTGGTGCGCGGCGGCAAGGCCTCCGGCTCCGTGTCGAAGAAGACGCACTTCCTGGTGGCGGGCGAGAACGCCGGCACCAAGCTGGACAAGGCCGAGCAGCTCGGGGTGACCGTGCTCGACGAAACCGGGTTCGAACGGCTCCTCGCCGAGGGGCCGGACGCGCTCGCCGGCGCGGCCGGGAGCACCTCCGAGGACGCCCCGGCCGGCACGGAGAACGGCACGGAGAACGGTACGGACGACGAGAACGGGGCCTGAGCATGGGACGCCACGACGACGCGCTGGAGGGCCTCGGTCCGACCGGCGCCCACCTGGAGGAGCTGCTGGAGCTGGCCCTGGCGGCCGCCGAGTCCGGGGCGGAGGTCCTGCGGGGCCGCGACGCCGGCCGGCTGGGCGTCACCGGCAAGTCGGGGGAGGGGGACTGGGTCACCCGCTTCGACGTCGCCGCCGAGCAGGCCGTGCTGCGCACCATCCTGGACCGCCGCCCGCACGACACCGTCACCGGCGAGGAGTCGGGCACGCACCGGCCGGAGCACCCCTCCGGGATCCGCTGGTCGGTGGACCCGCTCGACGGCACCACCAACTTCATCCGCGGCATCGTCTACTACTGCACGTCCGTGGCCGCCGCCGACGCCCAGGGCAACTGGCTCGTGGGCGCCGTCAACGCCCCGGCCCTGCGCCGCACCTACTTCGCCGTGCGCGGGGCCGGCGCGTGGGTGGAGGAGGACGGCGCGTCCCGCCGGCTCGGGGGTCCCGTGCCGGACCGGGCGGGCCGGCTCTACGGCACTGGCTTCTCCTTCGACGCCGACCGGCGCGAGCGCCAGTTCCCGGCCTTCCTCGCCACCATGCGGCAGTACACGGACATGCGGCGCCTGGGCTCGGCGGCCCTCGACCTGTGCATGGTCGCGGACGGCGCGCTCGACGGGTACGGCGAGCAGGGTCTGCACGAGCACGACTGGGCCGCCGGCGCGCTCATCGCCGAAGAGGCCGGCGCCCTCGTGACCCGGCCGGAGCTGCCCTCCCCGGCGGCGGGCGAGGTGCCGGCCGCCGACCGCCTCGCGGCCTGGATCACCGCACGCGAGCGCGGCATTCCGGGCTGAGCGCGGGCCGGGGCCCGGCCCGCCGACGGTGTGAGATGGCTCTCGTCACTTGACCGAGACCAAAACGTTGCCATAGCGTGACCTTCGAAGCGTTCTTCCCGAGGGCATGCCCTCCGCTTCCCGGAGTGCGAACTCCGGCGCCGGCGTCCTTCACGGGCCGGCACCCCTGCAGACCGCGAACGTGTGATACATCACGACGGGCCGAAAGGGGTAGCGCAACGAAAATCGTTACGCTATCGTGATAAACAGCTTCCCCGAGGATTCCTCCGGGGATCCGGTGTGCCTGGAGTCCGACTCCCGGCGCGCCACCACACCATGCTGGGTGCTGCCGTAACACCGCACGTCGTCTGAAGGGCAGACACCTGTAAGCACTTACCCACCAACACCTTGACGGGTAGACGACGGCGCGAAGACATCCGGGGACGGAAACGAGCGCAGGTGGCCCAGGGAGCATCATGACCAACGCTTTCGCTGTTCGTCGCAACGTCCGTCGCGGTGCCGCCGCTCTGATCCTCGGCGGGACCGCCGTGGGCGCCATGGCCCTCCCTGCCAACGCCGCCCCGGCCTCCACCTGGGACGCCCTCGCCGAGTGCGAGTCCGGTGGCAACTGGAACACCGCCACCGGCAACGGCTTCTCCGGCGGCCTGCAGTTCACCCCCTCCACCTGGGCCGCCTTCGGTGGCCAGGGCGCCCCGCAGGACGCCTCCCGTGATCAGCAGATCGCCGTGGCCGAGAACGTTCTCGACGGCCAGGGCTGGGGCGCGTGGCCCGCCTGCTCCGCGAAGCTGGGCCTGTCCGGCTCCGCCGCTCCCTCCGCCAACCCGATGGGCTCCGCGTCCGTGGCCCCGCAGTCCGTCGAGGCCCCGGCCCCGATCGAGGCTCCGGCCCCCGCCCCGGTCGCCGCCCCCGAGCCCGGCCCCGTGGCCGCTCCCGTCGAGGCCCCGGCCGCCGTCGTGGCCCCGGTCGTCGAGTACGTGGCCCCCGCCGCCGTCGTGGCCCCGGCCGCCGTGTCCGGCGAGGACTACACCGTGGTCGAGGGCGACACGCTCTCCATCATCGCCGAGAAGCTGGGCGTCGAGGGTGGCTGGGAGGCCCTGGCCGCCGCGAACGAGGGCACCATCGCCGACCCGAACCTGATCTTCCCCGGCCAGGTGCTGAACATCCCCGCCTGATCCCCACCGGACAGGCACCGCGCGGCCGCGCCGCGCGAGAGCACACGAGAGGGCCCCTCCGATCGGAGGGGCCCTCTCGCGTGCCCGGCGGGCACCGGCACGGCGCCGCGCGTGCGCTCAGCTCACGGCGCCGCGTGTCCGCTCAGCTCACGGCGTGCGCTCGGGCCGGGTCCACAGCCACGGCTCGGCGGGCTCGGCCCCGGCGTCGCCGAAGCTCACGGAGCGCTCCGCGCCCTTGACCCGGTACGGCTGGATCACCGTCAGGGACTCGCCCTCCCGGTGCTGGGTCTCCACGGCCACGGCCGTCTGCCCGGAGCGGTCCGGCAGGGTCACGGGGAAGGCGACCGCGGCGCAGAGGAGGTCGTCCCGCAGCTCCACCGCCCGCGCCCGGAGGGCGTCCAGGGCGGCCTCGGGGCTCAGCTCCTCGGCGTCCTCGGCCGGCAGGCTGTCGAGCTCGTACTCGCCGTCCTTGCGCGCGGTGACGAGGAAGGGGGGGAACGCCCCGTGCTGCCCCAGCTGCTGCTCGGCCACGGCCTGGACGTGGGCCATGACCGTGTCGATCGTCGCGGCGGCGTCCTTGCTGACCCGCTGGCGCCACGCGTTGGCGGCGTCCGTCGCGGAGGTCGCGCGCGCGGCCTTCCCGGAGCGGGCGCCGGGGCGCCCGCTCTTGGCGCCTCGGTCCTTCTTCGTGCGGGCGGGGGTGCTCTTGGCCATGTCCGGGTGCTCCTGTGCGGTGGTCGGTGCGTCCCTCCAGGGTATGCCCCTGCGGGGCCCCCTCCGGCCGGGAAGGAGGGGGGTGCCGCGCGGCTAGACTGGACCGGAAACCACCCCCGATCACGAGCAGGAGTGCGCATGTCTGCGATCACCCGCGAGCAGGTCGCCCACCTGGCGAAGCTCGCGCACATCGAGATGACCGAGGAGGAGCTGCGGTCCATGGCGAAGGAGCTCGACCTCGTCGTCGACTCCGTCGCGTCCGTCAGCGAGGCCGCCGGTCCGGACGTCCCGGCCACGAGCCACCCCATCCCGCTGCAGAACGTCTTCCGCGAGGACGTCGTGGGCGAGACCCTCACCGCCGAGGAGTCGCTGCTCAACGCACCGGACGCCGCCGAGGGCAAGTTCAAGGTGCCCGCGATCCTGGACGAGGAGTAGCCGCATGAGCAGCACCGGAACGCCCCAGGGACCCGTCGGTCTCTCCGCCGCCGAGCTCGCCCGCCGGCTCGCCGTCGGCGAGATCACCTCCGTCGACGCCGTCCAGTCCCACCTGGACCGCATCCGGGAGACCGACGGCGAGCCCGTCGACCCGGCCGACCGCAGCCGCGGCAGGACCGGGCTCAACGCCTTCCTGCACGTCAACACCGAGGAGGCCCTGTCCGTGGCCGCCGAGGTGGACGCCGCCCGCGCCCGCGGCGAGGAGCTGCCCGAGCTCGCCGGCGTGCCGATCGCGGTCAAGGACCTCATCGTCACCAAGGGGCAGCCCACCACCGCGGCGTCCCGCATGCTCGAGGGCTGGATGAGCCCCTACGACGCCACCGTGACCCGGCGGCTGCGCGCCGCCCGGATGCCGCTGCTGGGCAAGACGAACCTCGACGAGTTCGCGATGGGATCCTCCAACGAGCACTCCGCCTTCGGCGACACCGCCAACCCGTGGGACCTGTCCCGCATCCCCGGCGGGTCCGGCGGCGGGTCCGCCGCCGCCGTGACCGCGTTCCAGGCGCCGCTGGCCCTGGGCACGGACACCGGCGGGTCCATCCGCCAGCCCGCGGCCCTGACCGGTTCGGTGGGTGTCAAGCCGACCTACGGCGGGGTCTCGCGCTACGGCGTGATCGCCATGGCCTCCTCGCTGGACCAGGTGGGCCCCGTGGCACGTACGGTGCTCGACGCCGCGCTGCTGCACGAGGTGATCGGCGGGCACGACCCCCAGGACTCCACGTCCCTGCCCGACCCGGTCGGCGACCTCGCCGCCCAGGCCCGGGCCGGCGCCGCCGAGGGCGGGCTGGCGGGCCTGCGCGTGGGCGTGGTCAAGGAGCTCACGGGCGAGGGCTTCCAGCCCGGCGTCCAGCAGCGCTTCGAGGAGGCCGTGGAGCTGCTGCGCTCCGCGGGCGCCGAGGTCGTGGAAGTCTCCACCCCGAACTTCAAGTACGCCCTGGGGGCCTACTACCTCATCATGTCCTCCGAGGTCTCCTCGAACCTCGCCAAGTACGACGGCGTGCGCTTCGGCCACCGCGTGCTGCCCGAGGACGGGCCCCTGACCATCGAGCGCGTGATGGGCTCCACGCGCGCCGCCGGCTTCGGGGCCGAGGTCAAGCGCCGCATCATCCTGGGCACCTACGCGCTGTCCGCGGGCTACTACGACGCCTACTACGGCTCGGCGCAGAAGGTCCGCACCCTCGTGCAGCGCGACTTCGCGGCCGCGTTCGAGCAGGTGGACGTGCTGGTCTCCCCGACCTCCCCGACCACCGCGTTCGAGCGGGGCGCCGTGGACGAGTCCGCCGACCCCATGCAGATGTACCTCAACGACATCGCCACCATCCCCACCAACCTGGCCGGGGTCCCCGCGCTCTCCGTCCCCGGCGGCCTCGCCCCCGAGGACGGACTGCCCGTGGGCATCCAGTTCATGGCCCCCGCCCGCCAGGACGCCCGGCTCTACCGCGCCGGCGCCGGCCTGGAGGCCCTGCTCGAGCAGCGCTGGGGCGGACCGCTCTGGCAGCGGCTGCCGGACACCGCCGCCCTGGTCCGGGACCTGGCCGGCGGCCCCGCCGCGTCCGATCTGTCCGCACCCGTCCGGGGAGGAGCCCGCTGATGAACCGGAGCACCGAAGAGGTCCTGTCCTTCGACGAGGCCATGGAGAAGTACGACCCCGTGCTGGGCTTCGAGGTCCACGTGGAGCTCAACACCCGGACCAAGATGTTCGACGCCGCCCCCAACGTCTTCGGGGACGAGCCGAACACCAACGTCACCCCCGTCTCGCTCGGCCTGCCCGGGGTGCTCCCCGTAGTGAACCGGGTGGCCGTGGAGTCCGCGATCAAGCTCGGGCTCGCCCTGGGCTGCGAGATCCGCCCGGTCTCCCACTTCGCCCGGAAGAACTACTTCTACCCGGACACCCCCAAGAACTTCCAGACCTCCCAGTACGACGAGCCGATCGCCGAGAACGGCTCCGTCGACGTGGAGCTGGAGGACGGGACCGTGTTCACGGTCGAGATCGAGCGCGCCCACATGGAGGAGGACGCCGGGAAGCTCACGCACATGGGCGGCGCCGCCGGGCGCATCCAGGGCGCGGACTTCTCTCTGGTCGACTACAACCGCGCCGGCGTCCCGCTCATCGAGATCGTGACGAAGCCCATCGTGGGCGCCGGCACGCGCGCGCCCGAGCTGGCCCGCGTGTACGTGGCCCTGATCCGTGAGATCGTGAAGAACCTCGGGATCTCGGACGCGAAGATGGAGCGCGGCAACGTCCGCTGCGACGCCAACGTGTCCCTCATGCCCAAGGGCAGCGCCACGTTCGGCACCCGCTCCGAGACGAAGAACGTGAACTCGCTGCGCGCCGTGGAGCGCGCCGTGCGCTTCGAGATCCAGCGCCACGCGGCGGTCCTCGACTCCGGCGGCACGATCGTGCAGGAGACCCGGCACTGGCACGAGGACACCCGCTCCACCACGAGCGGGCGCCCCAAGTCGGACGCCGACGACTACCGCTACTTCCCGGAGCCCGACCTCGTGCCGGTCGTCACCGACCACGAGTGGATCGAGCGGCTGCGGGCCGAGCTGCCCGAGCCCCCGGCCGAGCGCCGGAAGCGGCTCAAGACCGACTGGGGCTTCTCCGACGAGGAGTTCCGGGACGTCGTCAACGCGGGGGTCCTCGACGAGATCGAGCAGACCGTGTCCGCCGGCGCCGCCCCGGCCGTGGCCCGCAAGTGGTGGATGGGCGAGATCGCCCGGCTGGCCAACCAGCGGGAGGTGGAGATCGCGGAGCTCGGCGTCACCCCGCAGCACGTCGTCGAGCTCAACGGGCTCATCGACGCCGGGAAGATCAACGACAAGCTCGCCAAGAAGGTCCTCGCCCACGTCCTGGAGGGTGAGGGCCCGCCCGCGGAGGTCGTGGAGCGGCGCGGCCTGGCCGTGGTCTCCGACGACTCCGTGCTGACCGCGGCGATCGACGACGCCATGGCGCAGATGCCCGACGTCGTGGCGAAGGTGCAGGCCGGCAAGGTCCAGGCCGTCGGCGCCCTCATCGGCCCCGTCATGAAGGCCACCCGCGGCCAGGCCGACGCGGGCCGGGTGCGCGAGCTGATCCTGGAGAAGCTCGGCGTGCAGGGCTGACCGCCGCCCGCGCGCCCGCACATGACCGCGTGCGCCGGCGCGGAACACCGAGGGGTCGCCTCCTGTGGAAATCAGCAAAGGGTTCCGGCAGGACGCGACCCCTCGCTGCGCGGCGTGCGAGCATGGGCGCATGGACCCTGCGTGCGACGTGCTCATCATCGGCGGCGGCATCGCCGGACTGTCCCTGGCCTCGGAACTGGCCGAGCGGCGGGGGAGCGGGGCCGGGACCGTGCTCGCGGAGACCGAGCCCGTCCTGGCCCACCACACCTCCGCGCGCTCGGCGGAGCAGCTGATCCCCAGCTACGGCCCGTCCCCCGTCCGGGAGCTGACCGGGGCGACCGTGGCCCGGCTGCTCGACCCGCACCCGGCCCCGCCACGGCCCCTGGCCTGGCCCAGCCGCATGGTGCTCGTCGGGACCGAGGCCCGGCTGCGCGCCGAGGCCGCCCCGGGGACTCGGCCGCTGTCCCGGGCGGAGCTCGTGGAGCTGTGCCCCGAGCTGGCCTGCTCCTCGGCGGACGCGGTCGAGGCCGGGCGCCTCGACAGCACCTCCGTGCGCACCGACGCCGCCGCGCTCGTGGCCTGGCACCGCGACCGGGCCGCTGCCGCGGGCGCCCGGCTGCTCACCGGAGCCCCGGTGACCGCGGCCGAGCCCGACGGCGCCGGCTGGCGGGTCGCGGCTGGCCCGCACCGGCTGCGCGCCCGGCAGGTGGTCGTCGCCGCGGGCGCCTGGGCGGACGAGGTGGCGGGCCTGTTCGGCGCGGCCCCGCTGGGCCTGCGCCCGCTGCGGCGCACCGCGGCCATCGTACGGCTCGCGAAGCCGCTGGCCCCGGACCACCCCATGGTCGTCGCCGCGGACTCCGGCTGGTACTACCGGCGGGCCGGGGACGGCGCGCTCGTCTCCCCGTCAGAGGCCGTGCCGAGCGAGCCCTGCGACGCGCAGCCGGTGCTCGAGGACGTCGAGGACCTCCTGGGGCGGCCCAACACCGTGACCTCCCTCGGCGCCACGGGGATCGAGCGGGCCTGGACCGGTCTGTGCACCGAGTCCCCGGACGGCGTGCCCGTGTGCGGCGTCGACACCGCCGTTCCGGGACTCCTGTGGCTGGCGGGCCAGGGCGGCTACGGGTTCCAGACCAGCGCCGCCATGGCCCGGGCGGCCGCGGACGTCCTCCTGGACGGGACGGTGGGCCCGTGGTGCTCCCGGGAGACGGTCGCCGCCCTGGACCCGGGCCGCTTCCGGCGCTGAGCCCCGGGCGTCCGGCGCGGCGGGTCCCGTGCCGTCGGGTGCCGTGCCGCTCGGCCGCGGATCCCCGGCGGGGGCAGGCCGCGCGCGAAACCCCCCGGCCCGGGTCAGGCGCCGGCGAGGCCCATCCGGTCCAGCACCCAGGCGTACTCCCAGGCCGTGTCCTTCCACTGCGAGTACCGCCCCGAGGCGCCGCCGTGGCCCCCGGCCATCTCGCAGCGCAGCAGCACCGGCTCGCCGGAGGTCGAGGCCTCCCGCAGCGCGGCGACCCACTTGGCGGGCTCCACGTAGAGCACCCGGGTGTCGTTGAGGCTCGTGACCGCGAGGACCGGGGGGTAGGGGAGCGGCCGGACGTTCTCGTAGGGGGAGTAGTCGCGCATGTACCCGTAGACGTGCGCGTCCTCGATGGGGTTGCCCCACTCCTCCCACTCCAGGGCCGTGAGCGGCAGGGACGGGTCGAGGATGGAGGTCAGCGGGTCCACGAACGGCACCGCCGCCAGCGCGCCGCAGTACCGCTCCGGGGCGAGGTTGAGCACCGCGCCCACCAGCAGGCCACCGGCGGAGCCCCCCATCACCAGGATCCGCCGCTCGTCGACGTCCGGCCGGGCGGCGAGGTGCTCGGTGACCGCCACGTAGTCGGTGAACGTGTTCGTCTTGTGCAGCTTCTTGCCGTGCTCGTACCAGGTCCGCCCCAGCTCCCCGCCGCCGCGCACGTGGGCCACGGCCCAGACCACGCCGCGGTCCAGCAGGGACAGCCGGGAGACCGAGAACGCGGGGTCGGTGCTGTGCTCGTAGGAGCCGTAGGCGTACTGCAGCACCGGTGCCGGCACGGAGGGGTCGAGGTCGGCGCGGCGGACCAGGGAGACGGGGATGCGGGTCCCGTCCGCCGCGGTGGCCCAGTCCCGCTCCACCGCGTAGTCGGCGGGGTCGTAGCCGCCGAGCACCGTGGCCTCGCGCCGCAGCAGCGGCTCGGCGGGCAGCGCGCCGTCGTCCCCGGTGGCGCCCGCCACGAAGAGGTCGTAGACGCGAGGGGGCGTCGTGAAGGACGTGTAGGACAGGCGCACCACGGGGGCGTCGTGCTCCGCGGCGGAGACGCTCGCGGTGTAGAGCTCCTCGGCGAAGGCCGGTTCCACGGGGGCGGCCTGGGCGTCCGTTCCCAGCCCGGCGAGCGGGAGCAACCGGACCCGCAGCGTGGTGTCCGCCCGGACGGAGACCACCAGGTGGGTGGCCGTCACGGCGCAGCCGTTGACGCGGACCGTGCCGGAGGCCGGCACGACGTCGCGCAGGGCCACCTCCGCGACCGGGCGGCCGAGGTCGGACGGGTCCATGAGGGAGATCCGGGAGTTCGGGGCCTCGTGGTCGTGGGTCAGCAGGATCTGCTCCCGCCCGTCCAGCAGCAGGGGCTCCGCCTCGTAGAGCACCCGGTCGGTGCGGGGCAGCACCACCCGCAGCGGCGCGGCCGGGTCCGCGACCGGCTGGATGAGCTGCTCCGAGAACTCGGAGCACATGGCCTCCACCACGATCCAGCGCCGGTCCGCGGACAGGCCCGCCCCGAGCCACAGACCGGGGTCGGCCTCCTCGTGGACGACGACGTCCTCGGCCACCGGGGTGCCCAGCTCGTGCCGGCGCAGCTGGTGGGGGCGCCAGGACTCGTCCACCACCGTGTAGTACACGGCGCGCGCGTCCGGGGTGAGGAAGGACCCGTAGAACGTCCCGGGGATCTCGTCGGCGAGCAGCGCCCCCGTGGTGAGGTCCCGGACCCGCAGGGTGAAGCGCTCGTCGCCGGTGACGTCCTCGGCCCAGGCCAGCAGCTCCCCGTCCTCGGAGACGTCGAAGCTGCCCAGGGAGTAGAACTCGTGCTTCGCGGCCTCCGCGTTGGCGTCGAGGAGCACCTGCTCCCCGGCCATGGGGGTGCCGGGCTCGACGACGGGCGGGGTCCAGTCCGCGATCACGTCGCCGGTGGTCACGGCCGGGACCCGGCAGAACACCTGGTGCGCGCCGCCCTCCACGGTGCGGGCGAAGTACCACCAGGCGCCGCGCCGGCTGGGCACGGACAGGTCGGTCTCCTGGGTGCGGTCCTTGATCTCCCCGAAGATCGTCTCCCGCAGGCCCGTGAGGTGGGCGGTGGCGGACTCCGCGTACTCGTTCTCAGCGGTGAGGTGGGCCAGCACCTCGGGGGAGTCCTTGTCCCGCATCCACTCGTACGGGTCGGAGAACACGTGACCGTGGAAGGCGCGCTCGACGGGCTGCTGGCGGATCTGCGGGGGAAGAACAGTCATGGTCCCCATCCTAGGGAAGACGTCCCAGGCGGGGAGGAGCGGTCCGGGCGGGCCCGGGGGGCGCCCGGCGCGGGGTGCGCGGGGCGGCCGGCGGGCCGGTGCCAGAATGGCCGCATGAGCACCCCCGCCCACCTCGCCCCGCGACCGCCCGCCTTCGGCTCCACCCGCGCCGACCTGTGGCTGCAGGTGCTCCTGGTGCTCGGGGTGTCCCTGGGCGCCTCGGCTCTCTGGGCGGTGCTGTCCCTCGCCGAGCACCTGGCGCGCGGACCGCTGTCCGAGGCGCAGGCCACGATGAACCCGCCGCTGAGCCCGCAGCCCCTCATCGACCTGCTGCGCCAGCTCACCGGGATCGCCCTGGACCTGGTTCCGGTGCTGCTCGCGCTCTACCTGCTCGCCGGCTCCGCCGGCGCGCTGGGCACGGTCCGCCGGCGGATCGGCCTCGACGCCCGGATGCCCCTCCCGGACCTGGGCCTGGGCACCGTGCTCTTCCTGCTCATGGGCCTGGGCACGCTGGCGCTCTACGGCGCCGGCCGGGCCCTGGGCGTCACCGCGGAGGTGACCACGTCCGGGCTCGCCGCGCACTGGTGGACGGTGCCCGTGCTGCTGCTCTCGGCCGTGCGCCACGCCCTGGTCGAGGAGGTCGTGGTGGTCGCGTTCCTGACCGACCGACTGACCCGCATCGGGTGGAGCTGGCCGGTGGTGCTGGTGGTCACGGCGCTGTTCCGCGGCAGCTACCACCTCTACCAGGGGATCGGGCCCTTCCTCGGCAACGTGGTGATGGGCCTCGTCTTCGCGGAGCTCTACCGGCGCACCGGCCGGGTGATGCCCCTCGTCGTCGCGCACTTCCTGCTGGACGCCGTCGGCTTCCTCGGGGCCGCCCGGCTGCTGGGCTGAGCCTCACCCCGCGGTGCTCGGCCTCAGATCGTGACGGCGCCGTCCGGGGTGCTGAACGTGACGGAGAGCACCCCGGGCGTGCCGTCCGGATAGCGCCAGTCGACCTCGAGGTCCTCGAGCGCGGTCTCGACGGGGGCGCCCAGCCACTCGGTGACCCGCTCCGGGGCTCCGGCGATGGCCATCCCCGCGAGCCCGACGTCCGTGATCCGCGCCTGGGACGGGTGCATCTCCGGGGCGGAGTCGAAGTGGATCATGAACGGCAGCTGCGGATCGGCGATCAGGCCCTTGACGCCGATCTGGTGCCACTCCAGGCACCGGCCGTCCGGGAACACCCGGTGGCCGGGCACGGAGCGGCGCCCCAGGCGCTGCTCGAAAGGGGCGAGGTCCTCGACCTCCACGACCCAGCCCAGCCAGCCGCCGCCGGCGGCGGACCGGGCGCGCACTGCCTGGCCGAAGGGCGCCTTCTCCGCCGCCGGGTGCTGGAGGACCTCGACGACCTCCACGTACTGGTGGTTCGTGAGCGGCAGGATCATGTTGCGGGTGCCGAAACGGGGGTGCACCCCGCCCTTGACCGGTTCGATCCCGAGCTGGTCGGCGATGCGCTCGGTGGTGGCCTCCAGGCCCTCCGGGCGGCAGGCGTAGGACACGTGGTCGACTCTCATGGGCACATCGTGGCACCCTGTGAGTTTCGTCTCCAAATCGGTCCGCGGCGCGCCGGGCACCGTGCGGGCGACACCCCGGCCGGTGCGTCACGCCCGGCCCCGGCTTGACGCCGTGCGGGCCTGATCCGGAGAATGCTGTCCAGGTCATGAGCGCCAGCGTCCAAGCCCCAGCTAGCTGGCCGGCAACCCTCCACCGCGGTGGGGTGCCCTGGGTGAAGACCAGGCTCCTCGCGACCGGCGAGCGAGCAAGCGCGGGTCCCCGGCGCCCGGCCGTTCCCGGCCGCACCGCCTCGGCCGGGACGGGACCCCTGAGATCCACAAGGAGTCCCACGGCATGTCCGATCTCCCCGCCTCCAGCACCGACGCCTCCGCCGCCAGCACCGACGTGGCCGCGGCCGAGCGCCCCACCCCCGAGAACCCCGGGGGCTGGGCCTTCGAGACCCGGCAGATCCACGCGGGGCAGAGCCCCGACCCGGTCACCGGCTCCCGCGCCCTGCCGATCCACCAGACCACGTCCTTCGTCTTCCCCGACGCCCAGGCCGCCGCCGACCGCTTCGCGCTCGCCGAGCTCGGCCCGATCTACACGCGGATCGGCAACCCGACCACGGAGGTCGTGGAGAACCGGATCGCCGCCCTGGAGGGCGGCGTGGGCGCCCTCATGCTCAGCGCGGGGCAGTCGGCGACGACGTTCGCCGTGCTCAACGTCGCCGGCGCGGGCGACCACCTCGTGGCCAGCCCCAGCCTGTACGGCGGGACCTACAACCTTTTCAAGTTCACGCTGCCCAAGCTCGGCATCGAGACCACCTTCGTGTCCGACGCCGACGATCCCGAGGCGTGGCGGCGGGCGGTCCGGCCGAACACGAAGGCCTTCTTCGCCGAGACGATCCCGAACCCGCGCAACGACGTCCTCGACATCGAGACGGTCTCCGGGATCGCCCACGACCACGAGGTCCCGCTCATCGTGGACAACACCGTGGCCACCCCCTACCTCATCCAGCCCCTGCGCTGGGGCGCGGACGTCGTGGTGCACTCGGCCACCAAGTTCCTCGGCGGGCACGGCACGGCCATCGGCGGCGTGATCGTGGACTCCGGGGCCTTCGACTACGGCCGCTACCCGGACCGCTTCCCCGGCTTCAACCAGCCGGACGAGTCCTACGGCGGCCTCGTCTACGCCGAGGCCCTGGGCGCGGAGGGGCCCTTCGGCGTCAACCTGTCCTACATCCTCAAGGCCAGGGTGCAGCTGCTGCGCGACCTCGGCTCGGCGATCTCCCCGTTCAACGCGTTCCTCATCGAGCAGGGCATCGAGACGCTGTCCCTGCGGATGGAGCGGCACGTGGCCAACGCCGGGACGGTGGCCCGCTGGCTCGAGGCCCGCGAGGACGTGCGCTCGGTGTCCTGGGCCGGGCTGGGGTCCTCCCCGTGGCACGAGCGGGCGCAGAAGTACGCGCCCCGGGGCGCCGGGTCGATCCTGGGCTTCGTCCTCGACGGCGGCCGGGAGGCCGGGGCCGCCTTCGTGGACGCCCTGACCCTGCACTCGAACGTCGCCAACATCGGCGACGTCCGCTCCCTCGTGATCCACCCCGCGTCCACCACGCACAGCCAGCTCCTGCCCGAGGAGCAGCTGGCCGCCGGCGTGGAGCCCGGCTTCGTGCGCCTGTCCGTGGGCCTGGAGCACATCGACGACATCCTGGCGGACCTGGAGCAGGGCTTCGCCGCGGCCGCGGCCGCGCAGGGAGGACAGGAGTGACCGTGACGGTCGTGAGGGGCGCCGGCGCCGGGACCGCCGTCCGCGAGGACGGCGTGCCGCGGGTCGCCGGGATCGGCGAGCTCGAGCTCGAGTCGGGCTTCCGGCTGCCCGACGTCCGGATCGCCTACGAGACGTGGGGGACGCTCGCCCCGGACGCCTCCAACGCGGTGCTCGTCGAGCACGCCCTCACCGGGGACACCCACGTGGCGGCCGGCCGGGCCCGCCCCGGCGCCCCCGAGGCCGAGCGGCGCGCCGCCGAGAGCGGCGGCTGGTGGGAGGGCCTGATCGGCCCCGGCGCCGCCATCGACACGGACCGGTGGTTCGTGGTCTGCACCAACATCGTGGGCGGCTGCTACGGGTCCACGGGCCCGGCGACCCCCGCGCCGCCGAGCGTGGACCCCGAGGGCCGCCCCTGGGGCTCCCGCTTCCCGCTCATCACCGTCCGGGACTCCGTGCACGCCGAGGCGGCGCTGGCCGACGCCCTCGGCATCGACGCCTGGCGCCTGGTCATCGGCGGCTCCATGGGCGGGGCCCGCGCCCTGGAGTGGGCCGTGACCCACCCGGACCGCGTCCGGGCGTGCGCGGTGGTCGCCGCGTGCGCCCAGTCCAGCGCCGAGCAGCTCGCGTGGGGCCAGGCGCAGAACCTCGCGATCCGCCAGGACCCGCACTTCCGCGGCGGGGACTACTACGACGGCCCGCTGCCCGTCACCGGCCTGGGCCTGGCCCGGCGGATCGCCCACATCACCTACCGCTCGGCCGACGAGCTGCACCACCGGTTCGGGCGCTCGCCGCAGGCCGACGAACAGGTCATCGACACGCACGCCGGCGGGCGGGGGCGCTACCAGGTGGAGAGCTACCTCGACCACCAGGCGTCCAAGCTGGCGGGCCGCTTCGACGCCAACAGCTACCTCGCCGTCAACGAGACGCTCATGTCCCACGACGTCGCCCGGGGCCGCGGCACGCTCGAGGAGGCGCTGTCCGTGACCTCGTGCGAGTGGCTCGTCGCGGCGGTGGACTCCGACCGGCTCTACCTGCCCCGCGAGTCCGACGTCCTGGCCGCCGCGCTGCCCGGGGCCGTCCGGCGGCACACCCTGACCTCGCCCTCGGGCCACGACGGCTTCCTCATCGAGGCGCCCCAGCTCGGCAAGCTGCTCGTGGAGACCGTGCTGCCCGCGCGCTGAGCCGGGACGGGGTCCTCAGCCGTTCCCGCTCGCTCAGCCGTCGGCGGCCCCTCGGCCGTCGCCGGGTGCCTCCCCGGGTCCTTCGCCGGGCGCGACGCCGCCGCCGGGCACGGTGGGGGTGCCGAAGTGCGGCCGCTTCGGCCGGACCTGCGCCCCGGAGCTGGTGCGCCGGATCCGGCGGGCCACCCACGGGCGCAGGTAGCGGTGGGCCCAGACGAGGTCCTCGCCGCGGGCCTGCCGCCAGGACGAGGGCGGGCGGTCGGCCACCACCTCGGGCACGAGGCCGTGCCCGATGCCCAGGGTGTCGAGGGCCTCGACCGCGATCCGGTGGTGGCCCAGGGGCGAGAAGTGCAGCCGGTCGGGGTCCCACATCGCCGGGTCCGCGAGCTCCCGCAGCCCCCACAGATCCACCAGCACGGCGTCGTGCCGGGACGCGACCACGCGCATGTTCTCGTTGTAGACCGCGATCCGGCCCCGGATCCCGCGCAGCACGGGCGTGGCGCCGATGTCCGGGCCGCCGACCAGCACGACCGTCGCCCCGTCCGCCGCGAGCCGGCCCACGACGTCGTCCATCTCCTCGGCGATCCCGTCCGGGTCCCCACCGGGGCGCAGCATGTCGTTACCGCCCGCGCAGACCGTCACGAGGTCCGGGGTCAGCTCCAGGGCCGGCCCCACCTGCTCGTCGACGATCTGGCGGAAGAGCCGGCCGCGGATCGCGAGATTGGCGTAGGACAGGCCGGGGGCGAGGCGGTCCAGCTCCTCGGCGACCCGGTCCGCCCAGCCGCGGTGCCCGCCGGGGGAGCCGGGGTCCGGGTCCCCGATGCCCTCCGTGAACGAGTCGCCGATCGCCACCATGCGACGCCACGGGTGGACGGGAGGTGCGGTGTCCGGGGGCCCCGGCGTCGTCTCGGTCATGCCTCCCGGTCTACCACCGGGCCCGGCGGGCGTCCACGCGCCCGCGCCGCGGACCCCGGGACCGGGTGGCACACTGGTGCCATGACCGACGCCACCGTCCCGACCGGGACCGCCACCCCCTTCGCCGTGTGGAGCAGGGACGCCGACGCCCGCCCCGGCACCCCGCTGCTCGTGCTCCTGCACGGCTACGGCTCGCACGAGCAGGACCTCATGGGTCTCGTCCCGGCCCTGCCGGGCGAGTTCAGCGTGGCGTCCGTGCGCGCCCCCCAGCCCGCCGGGTTCGGCTACCAGTGGTTCCCGCTCGCCGCGGACCTCAGCTTCTCCCTCGACCGGGTGGCCGAGGCCGTGGAGCCCGTCGCGGCGTGGCTGCGGGAGCTGGCCGCGGACCACCCCAGCACCACGCTGCTGGGGTTCTCGCAGGGCATGGCCATGGCCACGTCCCTCGCCCGCCACATGCCGGGCGAGATCGCCGCCGTGGTCGGGCTCTCCGGCTTCGTGGTCCCCGGCGAACATCCCCTGTTCGCCGACGAGGAGCTGCGGGAGCGGCCGCTGCGGATGTTCTGGGGCCGTGACCCGCAGGACCCGGTCATCCCGCAGGAGCTCGTCGACTCCACCGCCGAGTGGGCGCTGGAGCACGCCGACGTCATGAAGGTGCACTACACCGGGGTCGGCCACGGGATCAGCCCGCAGGAGGTCGGGCACGTGCGCGAGTACCTCACCCAGGTGGTGCTGGGGGACCCGGACCGCCCGGTCAGCCGCCCGCGGTGATGCGCACCGAGGCGCCCCCGGCGGAGACGACGTCCCCCGGGTGCAGCTGCCGGCCGCGCCGCGTCTCGACCTCGCCGTTGACCGAGACCTGACCGTCCTCCACCAGGCCCCGGGCGTGCGCCCCGTCCTCGGCGAGGTTCGCCAGCTTGAGGGCCTGGCCCAGCCGGATCATGTCGTCGCGGATGGGCAGTTCGTCGGGGCCGCCGGGCCGCTGGGGAGTCGTCATGCCCCCATTGTCCCAGGTCCCGGCGGTCGGCGGGCACGGCGGGAATTGGCTACCCTGGGACGAGGACGTCGCACGCGGCGTCCTCGTTCGTGACGGCCGACGACGGCCGGTCCCCGCCCGGCGCACCGCCGGGCCACACCACCCACCACGCGCGTCCGCAGCCGGCGGTCGGGCGAGACCCTGGAGGAATCCCACATGGCCCCCAAGTCCACGCTGGACAACGTCATCTCGCTGGCCAAGCGCCGCGGTTTCGTGTTCCAGGCGGGTGAGATTTACGGCGGTTCCCGCTCGGCCTGGGACTACGGGCCCCTCGGCGCGGAGCTCAAGGAGAACATCAAGCACGAGTGGTGGCAGACCTTCGTGCGCGGGCGCGAGGACATGGTGGGCCTCGACTCCTCGATCATCCTCCCGAAGGCCGTGTGGGAGGCCTCGGGGCACGTGGCGACCTTCACGGACCCGCTCGTGGAGTGCACCTCCTGCCACAAGCGCGCCCGCCAGGACCACCTGGTCGAGGCCTTCGAGGAGAAGAAGGGCCGCGCCCCCGAGAACGGCATGGCCGAGATCCCCTGCCCCAACTGCGGGACCAAGGGCCAGTGGACCGATCCGCAGCAGTTCTCCGGGCTGCTCAAGACGTTCCTCGGCCCGGTCGACAACCAGGAGGGCCTGCACTACCTGCGGCCCGAGACCGCCCAGGGCATCTTCGTGAACTTCAACAACGTGGTCACCGCCGCCCGGAAGAAGCCGCCGTTCGGCATCGGGCAGATCGGCAAGGCGTTCCGCAACGAGATCACCCCCGGCAACTTCATCTTCCGCACGCGCGAGTTCGAGCAGATGGAGATCGAGTACTTCACCCACCCGTCCGAGGCCGGGCACTTCTTCGACGAGTGGGTCGAGGCGTGCTGGAACTGGTTCACGGACCTGGGCATCGACCCGGACCACATGCGCCGCTACGACGTCCCCGAGGACGACCGGGCGCACTACTCCGCCGGCACCATCGACATCGAGTACCGGTTCGGCTTCCAGGGCAACCCGTGGGGCGAGCTCATGGGCGTGGCCAACCGGACCGACTACGACCTCGGCGTGCACAACGAGCACTCCAACACCGACCTCAGCTACTTCGACCAGCAGACCAACGAGCGCTACGTCCCGTACGTGATCGAGCCGTCCTTCGGCCTGACCCGGTCGATGATGGCCTTCCTCGTGGACGCGTACACCGAGGACGAGGCGCCCAACTCGAAGGGCGGGGTGGACAAGCGCACGGTCCTCAAGCTGGACCCGCGCCTGGCCCCGGTCAAGGCCGCGGTGCTGCCGCTGTCCCGCAACGAGGACCTCTCGCCGAAGGCCAAGGACCTGGCCGCCGAGCTGCGCCGGAACTGGAACATCGACTTCGACGACTCGGGGGCGATCGGGCGCCGCTACCGCCGCCAGGACGAGATCGGCACCCCGTTCTGCATCACGGTGGATTTCGACACCCTCGAGGACCAGGCCGTGACCATCCGCGAGCGGGACGCGATGACCCAGGAGCGCGTGGCCCTCGACCAGGTGAAGTCCTACCTCGCCGGGAAGCTCGTCCGCTGATGAGCGGCGCGCTGACCGGCCCCGGGCTGCGGCCCTGGCGGGACGGGGACGACCTGCGGCTGCTCGAGGTGTGGCCCGACCCGGAGACGCCCCAGGCCGCCGCCTTCCGGGCGACCCTGCGCCCTGACGACGACGACCCGTGGTCCCGCACGGTCGTGGCGGAGGACTCCGGCGTGCCGGTCGCCGCCGGCACGGTCTACGAGTCGGCGCTGCACCCGTCGCGGCTGTGGGCCTACGTGGAGGTCGCCCCCGACCGCCGCGGCGAAGGCCTCGGGCGGGCCCTGCTGGAGCGGCTGCGCACCGAGGCGGCGGGCTCGCCCTCGGGCGTGCAGGCCCTGCGCACGAAGGCGGCGCCCGGCTCGTCCGGCGAGCGCTTCGCCCGGGCCGCCGGCCTGGACCCCGTCCAGGGCTCGCGCGTGGTCAGGGTGGCGGCCGGGGCCCTGCCCCTCCAGCCGCTGCGGGAGCACCCCGACGGGACACCGGCGCAGGCCGTCGAGGACCTGGCCACCGGCTCGGTCGAACTGACCCGGGCGCTGTGGGCGTTCTACCGGGCCGTGCACGCCTGGGACGAGCCGGCGGACCTGTCCGTGGGACGGGTCAACCAGCTGTTCCTCTCCGACGCCGCGCACGCCTTCGGGGCGCTCGTGCTGCGCAACGGCGTGGGCCCGGGGGAGCGGGGCAGGATCTCCGCGTTCGCCGTGAGCTACCGGCCCGTCGAGCTCGACGCCGCCCCCGCCGCCCCCGCCCCGGAGGACGCGCCGGACGAGCCCGCCCACGTCGTGCTCGGCTGGATGCCGGGGGACGCCGCGGCAGGTCCCGCGCTCGAGCAGCTGCTCGCACTGCTGGCCCACCACCACCCCGTGCAGTTCCAGGTGGACGGGTCGATGGAGCCGCTGACCGCCGTCGTCGACAACCTCCTGGCGGCCGGTGCCGCCACGGTCGTGGAGACCTCCGTCGTCCTCGCGGAGCCCGGGGACTGAGCGCACGGGCCGAGCACCGGCACGCGGGGACGTGCTCAGCCGGCCGTGCTCGCGTCGACGCGCCGGACTTCGGCCCGGTCGCCGACCTCGGCGCCGGTGTAGTCCTGCTCCCCGTAGAGCCAGTCGGTGTAGTCCCAGATGCCGTGCCGGTCCGCGGACTTCCACAGCATGTTGCGCACGGTCCGCTCGACGGGGCCGGTGAGGTGCCAGGACTCGCCCCACACCCGCGCCGTCGTCTGGATCCGCGCGGTGCGCGGCTGGCGGACGGCGTTGTACTCCCGGAACACGGCGTTCCACCGGGAGGCGTCGTGGTGCTCCGGGTCCGCGAACACGGACCTCGCGGCGATGGCCTCCAGGGCGGCGGCGTCCTCGAGGGCCTGGCAGGCGCCCTGGGCGAGGTACTGCAGCATCGGGTGCGCGGCGTCGCCGGCCAGGGCGATGTTGCCGTCCACCCAGTTCTCGATCGGCACGCGGTCGAACATGGGCCAGCGCTGCACGTGGCTGAGGTTGTCGAGCGCCGCCTGGACCTCCGGCACGCAGTCCCGGTAGGCCTCGCGCAGTTCGGCGTCGCCCTCGTAGACGAGCTGACCGGCGGCGAAGGACGGCGAGCGGTAGACGGCCACGGTGTTGAACAGCTCTCCCTGGCGCAACGGGTACTGGACGAGGTGGCACTCGGGGCCCATCCACACGACCACGGCCTCCATGTCCCCGGCGTGGGTGATCTGCGAGATCGGCAGTGCGCCGCGGTAGGCCACGTACTCGGAGCCGACGGGCTGGTCGTCGGAGAGCTGCGAGCGGACCACGGACCTGATCCCGTCCGCGGCGACGATCGCGTCGGCCTCGAAGACCCGGCCGTCGTCGGCGGTCGCCCGGGCCACGGCGCGCCCGTCGACCTCCACGTTCTCGGTCTTCGCCACCCGGACGTTGTTGTGCAGGGTCACGCCGAGCTCGGCGCACTCCTCCATGAGCAGGCGGTGCAGGTCCGAGCGGTGGGCCACGATGTAGGGGGCGCCGTAGCGCTCGTAGTACTCGCCGGTGACGTCCTCCCGGAGCAGCTCCTCGCCCGTGAGGGCGTCGCGGAAGACGATGTACCGGGGGGCCACGCCGGTCTCGACGGCCCGGTCGAGCACCCCCCACTCGCGCAGCAGACGGGTGGCGTTGGGGGACATCTGCAGGCCGGCGCCGACCTCCCCGAACTCGGGGGCCTGCTCCACGAGCTCGACCTCCGCGCCGAGCCGGCGCAGGGCGAGGGCGTTGCCGAAGCCGCCGATGCCGCCTCCGATGACGAGGACCTTGGTGTGCTGTGCCATGGTGGTGATTCCTTTCGAGCTGTGCGGGACGATGTCAGGCAACCGGCTGGGTCCGTACGACCCGGGGCGCCTGGCGGGCCTTGGTGATGGCGGGCAGGAGGGCGAACTGCAGGACCGTGGCGACGGCCGCCGCACCCGCGAAGAGCAGGAACACGGGGTGGACGCCGTCGGCGGGGTCGGCGTAGGCGCCGAGCACGAGCCCCGCCGTCTGCGGGGCGAGGACGGCGCCGATGCGCCCCACGCCCAGGGCCCAGCCGAGGGCGGTGCCGCGGAGGCTGTCCGGGTAGTACAGGGTGATGGCGCCGATGATCAGGGACTGCGTGCCGTGCGTGCCGACACCGGCGAGCACGAGCATCAGGTAGATCAGCCAGACCGGCTCGTCGCCGACGACCATGATCACGAGCAGCCCGGCCGCGGCGGCGCCCGAGGCAACGGCGCCGGTGAGCACCGGGCCGAACCGGTCCCCGGCCCAGGCCGTGAGCACGGAGCCCAGCACCGCGCCGAGATTGAGGACGAGCGCGAACGTCAGGGCCCCGCCGATCTGCGCGCCCTGCAACCGCATGAGGTTCGGCAGCTCGGTGCCCAGCCCGTACCAGGCGAAGAGGGTCGCGAGGGTGGCGGCGGCGAACAGGATGCTCATGGTCAGGTAGGGCGGGCGGAGCAGGGACCCGAAACCGGGCCTGTGCACCTGCGCGGCGGCCGCGGCGGCCCGCTGCTCCCGGCCGGGATCGGCGGGGATCACCTTCAGGGCCACGGGCACGAGCACGACGAGGGCCAGGACGGGGAAGACGAACATCCATCGCCAGCCGTCCCAGCCGAGCCAGTCCGCCGGGATCACGGGGATGCCGGTCAGGGCGGCGAGCGAGCCGCCGATCGGCACGCCGGACATCATGAGCGTGGCCATGGCCGAGCGCCACCGGGGCGGGATGAAGTCCGCGGCGAGGGCGTTGGCCGAAGGGACGAGACCGCCCAGGCCGAGCCCCGCCACGAGGCGCAGCAGCGCGAAGACCCACTCGTCGGGGGCCACGGCGCACGCCACAGTCGCCAGGGAGAACACCACCGTGCACCAGACGACCGTCTTCTTCCGGCCCAGCCCGTCGGAGAGCCGCCCGGCGAAGACCGCCCCGATCATCATGCCGAGGAACGCCGAGGAGCCCACCGTGCCGGCGGTCGCCTGGGACATCCCCCACTCCTCCATGAGCGAGGGCTTGACCGTGCCGAAGACGATCAGGTCGTAGCCGTCGAAGACGATGAGCAGCCAGCAGACCAGCACGGCGATCCATCGGGCGCGCCGGCCCACCGGGGCGGGCGGGGCGGCGGCGGCGCGAGTCGTTGCGGACATCGGGACTCCGTTTCACAGGTGCGGGGCGCCACCGACGTGCGGCGCGTCACACCAGGATGTGCCCGCGACCGGCACGCCCCGAAACTTATTCTGCTGGATGGAACAAACGGTGTGCCGTGGATCTCCACCGGGGTGCGGCGGGCGCCTAGACTGGGCCCGTGCAGAACCAGGACCTGGAGCGGAAGCCGGCCTACTCCCTGCAGTCCGTGGACAACGTCCTGCGCCTGCTCCAGATGCTGCGCGACTCCGGCGGGGTGCGGCTCAAGGACGTGGCGCAGGAGCTGGGGGTCGCCCCCTCCACCGCGCACCGCCTCCTGTCGATGCTCGTCTACCGCGGCTTCGCCGTCCAGGACGACTCCCGCCGCTACCTCGCGGGGCCGGGGCTCGGCGTCTCGGTCCCCGAGTCCGGCTCGCACAGCCGGCTGCGCGCTCTCGTGCAGCCCTACCTGGAGCTGCTCAGCGAGCGGACCCACGAGACCACGAACCTCATGGTCAGGGTTGGCACCACGGTCCGCTTCCTCAGCTCCGTGGAGGGGGCGGGACTGCTCAAGGTCGGCGACCGGCGCGGCGCCGTCCTCCCGGCGGCCGCCACCTCCGCGGGCAAGCTCCTCCTGTCCTACCTCTCCGAGGAGGACCTCGCGCGGCTGTTCCGCACGGGCTCGGCCCGGACCGTGGGGGAGTACCTGGACGAGGCCGCCTTCGGCTCCTTCGTCCGGTCCCTCGCGATGATCCGCTCCGTGGGACTGGCCTTCAACCGCGAGGAGGCCGAGCGCGGTGTCTCCGCCGTGGCCTGCGCCGTGCGCGATCCCGAGGGGCGCCCCCTGGTCGCTCTGTCGGTGTCCGTGCCCGTGCAGCGGGCCGGCGTGATCGAGGACCGGGCGGTGATCCGGGCGCTGCGGGAGGTGTGCCGGGAGATCGAGGGGGAGATCGCCGCGGAGATCGAGTCCGGTCGGCCCCGGTGAAGCGGTCGCGGAGCACCGGAGGAAGTTTCCATCCAGCAGAATTCATTGCCGGTCCCGTCGGTGCCTGCTCTAGCGTGGCTAGTAACTCACATCACAGCGCAGGGTGGTCCGCCCCGCGACCCGCGAGCACCGAGGAGCTCACCATGAGTCACGACAACCAGATGACGGTCCCGGCCCCCACGCCTCAGGAGCAGGCCCAGCTCGAGGCCCTCTACCAGGACTTCGAGTCGGGCCACATGGTCCCGCTGTGGACGGAGATCGGCGACCTCATGCCGGAGGCCCCGGCCTCGGCGGCCGTCCCGTTCGTGTGGGAGTGGAAGAGCCTGCTGCCGCTGGCGCAGCGGGCCGGGGACCTGGTGCCCGTGGGCCGCGGCGGGGAGCGCAGGGCCATCGCGCTGGCCAACCCCGGTCTGGGCGGGCGCCCGTACGCCACCCCCACCCTGTGGTGCGCCATCCAGTACCTCGGCGGCCACGAGGTGGCGCCCGAGCACCGGCACTCCCAGAACGCCTTCCGCTTCGTGGTCGAGGGCGAGGGTGTGTGGACCGTGGTCAACGGCGACCCGGTGCGGATGTCCCGCGGGGACTTCCTGCTCACCCCGGGCTGGAACTTCCACGGCCACCACAACGAGCTCGACCAACCCATGGCGTGGATCGACGGCCTCGACATCCCGTTCGTGCACTACACCGACACCGCGTTCTTCGAGTTCGGCATCGACCGGGTGACCGACGAGTCCACCCCGGAGCTGTCGCGGTCCGAGCGGCTGTGGTGCCACCCGGGCCTGCGGCCCCTGTCGGGTCTGGGCAAAACCGTGTCCTCCCCGATCGGGGCCTACCGGTGGGAGCACACCGACCGGGCGCTGTCCGAGCAGCTGGCCATCGAGGACGAGGGCTACCCCGCCACCGTGGAGCAGGGCCACGCGGCCGTGCGCTTCGTGAACCCCACCACCGGCGGGGACGTCATGCCCACCATCCGGGCCGAGTTCCACCGCTTCCGCCCCGGCACCGAGACCCGCACCACCCGCGAGGTCGGCTCCAGCGTCTACCAGGTCTTCGAGGGCCGCGGCCGGTTCGTGCTCAACGGCGAGGTCCGTGTCGTGGAGAAGGGCGACCTGGTGGTCGTCCCGTCCTGGACCGCCTGGCAGATCCAGGCCGAGACCGGGTTCGACCTGTTCAGGTTCGGCGACCAGCCGATCGTCGAGAAGCTGAACTTCCACCGCACCTTCGTGGAGGGCGAGGAGAAGTAGCACCGCACCCCCGGCGCGCGGAGCGGACCGCCCCGCGCGCCGGACCACGTCCGTGGCGCCCCGCCGGGCGCCACCGCACACCGACCCAGGAGACACTGACCGATGAAGCTTGCAACCCTGCGCACCAACGGGACCACCACGGCCGCCCGCCTCGACGGCGAGGTGTTCACTGAGATCGAGGGCTGCCCCGACCTCGGCGCCCTGCTCGCGGCGGAGAACTGGCAGCAGATCGCCGCCGACGCCTCCGGACCGACGCACCCGGCCGCCGGTGCCGAGCTCGAGACGATCGTCGCCGACCCCGGCAAGGTCCTGTGCGTGGGGCTCAACTACAAGAGCCACATCCAGGAGATGGGCCGCGACCTGCCGTCCTACCCCACGATCTTCGCCAAGTTCACCGAGACCCTCACCGGCCCGAACGACGACATCGAGGCCGTCGCCGAGGACCCCCAGCTGGACTGGGAGGGCGAGCTCGTCGTCGTCGTCGGCAAGCGCGCGTACAAGGTGGACGAGGCCGACGCCGGTCAGTACATCGCCGGGTACGCCGCCGCCAACGACATCTCCATGCGCGAGTGGCAGTTCCGCACCAAGGAGTGGCTGCAGGGCAAGATCTGGGCGAAGTCCACCCCGGTGGGCCCCGTCATGGTCACCGCCGACGAGTTCGACCCGAAGCAGGCCGTCCTGCACACCCGGGTCAACGGCGAGACCATGCAGGAGCACTCGATCGGGGACCTGCTGTTCACCCCGGAGCACCTCGTGGCCTACTTCTCCACGATGCTGCCGCTGAACCCCGGGGACATCATCCTCACCGGCACTCCCGGTGGGGTGGGCCGGGCCCGCAACCCGCAGGTCTTCCTGAAGTCCGGCGACGTGGTGGAGGTCGAGATCGACGGTCTGGGCGTGCTCACCAACAAGATCGTCGACCCCGCCTGAGCGCGGGCACGAGAGGAGTCAGCCATGGTCGCCCGTCAGGACCTCACCACCGACGAGGACCTCAAGGCCCAGCTGCTGCTGGTGCGCCGGGGCACGGCGTTCTGGTCCCGCAAGGTCAACGAGCTCGCCGACGACGAGCTCGACGGACCCTCGCTGCTGCCCGGCTGGTCCCGGCGGCACGTCATCGCCCACGTCGGCTACAACGCCCGCGCCCTGACCCGGCTCGTGCAGTGGGCCAACACCGGGGTGGAGACCCCGATGTACTCCTCCCCTCAGGCCCGCAACCAGGAGATCGCCTATGGGGCGACCCTGCCGGCCCGGGCGCTGCGCCACCTCGACGACCACGCCTCGGTGTCGCTGAACGTCGAGTGGCGGGACACCCCGGAGGCGGCGTGGGGCCACGAGGTGCGGACCGCCCAGGGCAGGACCGTGCCGGCCACGGAGACCGTCTGGATGCGCAACCGCGAGGTCTGGATCCACGCGGTCGACCTCGACAACGGGGCCCGCTTCTCGGACGTCCCGGCCGAGGTCCTGACCCGGCTGCTGAAGGACGTGACCGGCAACTGGGCGGGACAGGACAAGGACCCCGGGCTGCGGATCCAGGTCTCCGACGCCCCGGAGCTCGGTGAGCTCGGGGCCGGAGCCGGCCAGGACGCGGGGATCCTGGTGCGCGGGGACCTGGCCGCGGTCGCGCAGTGGGCCTCCGGGCGCGGCGGGGCCCGCCTCGAGGTCGGCGCCGACGTGGCGAACCCGCGCTGGATCTGACCCGCGCCGGCCGGCGCAGGGCTCCGGGGAGCACCCCGGGGCCCTGCGCCGCTGCCGTCCGTGAGAGAATTCCCCGGTGATGGACACCCGTACCGAGAACCACCCCGCCCGGCTCGACCTGCCGCCGCTGCACCTGGGCGAGCTCACGATCGACGTCCCCGTGGTGCTGGCGCCGATGGCCGGGGTCACCAACAAGGCGTTCCGCCGGCTGTGCCGCGAGTACGGCGGCGGCCTGTACGTCACCGAGATGGTCACGGCCCGCGCCCTCGTGGAACGCCGGCCTGAGTCGATGCGGATCATCGACCACGACCCGGACGAGACGCCCCGCTCCATCCAGATCTACGGCGTGGACGCCGTCCACGTCGGGCAGGCCGTGCGGATGGTCGTCGAGGAGGACCGGGCCGACCACATCGACCTGAACTTCGGCTGCCCCGTCCCCAAGGTCACCAAGCGCGGCGGCGGCTCCGCCCTGCCCTGGAAGACCGACCTGTTCACCGCGATCGTGCGCACGGCCGTCCAGGAGGCCTCCCGCGGGAACGTCCCCGTGACGGTCAAGATGCGCAAGGGCATCGACGACGGGCACCTCACCTTCCTGGAGGCCGGCCGGATCGCCCGCGACAGCGGCGTCGCGGCCGTGGCCCTGCACGGGCGCACCCTCGAGCAGCACTACTCGGGGACCGCGGACTGGGACGCCATCGCGCAGCTGCGCGAGGCCCTGCCGGACGTGCCCGTGCTCGGCAACGGGGACATCTGGAGCGCCGAGGACGCCGTGCGCATGGTCGAGCAGACCGGCGTGGACGGCGTGGTCGTCGGCCGCGGCTGCCAGGGCCGGCCCTGGCTCTTCGGGGACCTGCAGGCCGCCTTCGAGGGCCGCCCCGACCGCTTCCGCCCCGGGGTGGACCAGGTCGCCCGCACCATCTACCGCCACGCCGAGCTGCTCGTGGAGATGTTCGGCGACGAGGCCAAGGGGCTGCGCGACATCCGCAAGCACGTCGCCTGGTACTTCAAGGGGTATCCGGTGGGCGGTGAGCTGCGCGCCAGGATGGCCCAGGTGCCGGACCTCGCGACCCTGCGCGAGCTGCTGGACGAGCTCGACCTGTCCCTCGGCTACCCGGGCGAGGCGGTCGAGGGCCCGCGGGGCCGCGCCGGCTCCCCGAAGAAGCCGCACCTGCCGGACGGCTGGCTGGGCTCCCGCGAGCTGGGGGACGCCGAGCGGCTGGGGCTGGTCGCGGCGGAGCTCGACGTCTCCGGCGGCTGAGCCGTCCCCACCACACGGAAAGGACCGGGCATGCCCCACACGTCCATCGAGATCGACCGCACCGGCGCGCCCGCCCCGGGCTACGAGGCCCGCGACGTCGCGCGCTGGGTGGCGGAGGACCACCACAACAAGTACCGCTCCGACTTCGAGCGGGACCGCGCCCGGATCCTGCACTCCTCGGGGCTGCGGCGGCTGGCGGCCAAGACCCAGGTCGTCTCCCCGGACACCGACGACTTCGTGCGCAACCGTCTGACCCACTCCCTCGAGGTCGCCCAGATCGGCCGGGAGCTGGGCCGGATGCTCGGCTGCGACCCCGACGTCGTCGACGCCGCCTGCCTCTCCCACGACCTCGGCCACCCGCCGTTCGGGCACAACGGGGAGGCGGCCCTGCACCGGCTGACCCAGCACATCGGCGGCTTCGAGGGCAACGCGCAGACCCTGCGCCTGCTGACCCGGCTCGAGCCCAAGGTGCTCGACGACGACGGGCGGCCCGCCGGCCTGAACCTCACCCGCGCCGTGCTGGACGCCGTGTGCAAGTACCCGTGGGAGGCCCACGAGGCGCCGCTGCGCCCGGACGGGACCAGGTCCCCGAAGTTCGGGGTCTACACGGACGACCTGCCGGTGTTCGCGTGGCTGCGCGACGGCGCCCCGGCGCGCACCAAGTGCCTCGAGGCACAGGTCATGGATCTCTCGGACGACATCTCCTACTCCGTGCACGACGTCGAGGACGCGATCGCCTCCGGGCTCGTGCAGCTGGGCTGGCTCGCCGACACCACCCAGCGGGACCGGGTGCTCGAGCTCACCCGGCGCTGGTACCTGCCCGAGGCCGCGCCGGAGTCCCTCGACGCCGCCCTGACCCGCCTCGAGGACTCGTCCCTGTGGGTCCGGGAGATGGACGGGTCCCGCAAGGACCTCGCCCGGCTGAAGAACATGACGAGCCAGCTCATCGGCCGCTTCGCGATGTCCGCGGTCGGCGCCACCCGGGACATCTACGGCGAGGACCCGCTGACCCGCTACGACGCCCAGCTCGTGGTGCCGGAGGGGACCACGGAGGAGATCGGCGTGCTCAAGGGCATCGCCACGACCTACGTCATCACGGTGCGCGACGCCCAGCCGATCTACGACAACCAGCAGGAGGTGCTCTCGATCCTGGTGGGGGCGCTGATGGACTCCGACGGCCGCTTCCTCTCGCCCGCCTTCACCGCCGACTGGCACGACCTCGGCGACGGGCCGGGCACGGAGGCCGCCCGCCTGCGCCTCGTCGTGGACCAGATCGCGTCCCTCACCGACCTGTCCGCCGTGTCCCTGCACGACCGGATCCGCGGCACCCACTGGCGGGTGGGGGACAAGCCGCTCTGGTGAGCCACCCCACCGGGGCGGCGACCGATCCCGTTCAATGACTGTGCGCTGGGTCGCACGCGGTGCCGCTCCCTAGACTCGGCGCGTTTGTGCTCCTCCTCACAAAGGTCTGATCGTCATGGAAAACTCCACCGGACCCGCCCCGCAGGCCGCGTCCCCCTCCTCCCCGGGCGCCCGGCCCGTCCTCCGCTCCCGGGCGTGGGTGGCGCCGCTGTGCTGGATCGCGGTGCTGCTGGACGGCTTCGACGCCGTGGTCCTGGGCGCGGTGCTGCCGTCCATGCTCGAGAACAACGAGCTCGGGATGACCACCGCGCAGGGAACCGCCGTGGCCACCGTCGGCCTCGTGGGCATGATGATCGGCGCGCTGACCATGGGCTACCTCACCGACCGGCTCGGCCGCCGCAAGATGCTCATCGGCGCCGTGATCATGTTCTCCCTGCTGACCTTCGCCGCGGCGTTCTCCCCGAGCGTGTTCGTCTTCGGCCTGCTGCGCTTCCTCGCCGGCCTGGGCCTGGGCGGGTGCCTGCCCACCGCCATCGCGATGGTCACCGAGTTCGCCCGCCTCGGCCGCGGCTCCAACGCCACGACCCTGGTGATGACCGGCTACCACGTGGGCGCGGTGCTCACCGCGGCGCTCGCCATCGTCGTCGTCGTCCAGTTCGGCTGGCAGGAGATGTTCGTCCTGGGCTCCCTGCCGGCGCTCGTCCTCGTGCCCCTCATGCTCGTGTTCCTCCCCGAGTCCCCCTCGTTCCTCGCGTCCAAGGGGCGGATGGCCGAGGCGCGCGCCGTGGCGGCGCACTACGGCGTGCACCTCGAGCACCACACCGCCGAGGAGCAGGCGGAGACGGTCGGCGCCACCATGCTGCTCTCCACCGGATGGCGCCGGAACTCGATCGCCATCTGGGTCGCCTCCTTCATGGGCCTGCTGCTCGTCTACGGCCTCAACACCTGGCTGCCGCAGATCATGCGGGCGGCCGACTACGACCTCGGCAACTCCCTCGGCTTCCTGCTGATCCTGAACGTGGGCGCCATCGCGGGGCTGGCGGTCGCCGGCCGGGTGGCCGACCGGATCACCCCGCGCGTAGCGGGCATCATCTGGTTCCTCGGCTCGGCCGCGCTGCTCGCGGCCCTGGCGATCAAGCTGCCGCTGCTCGGGATCTACGCCATGGTCTTCGTCACCGGTTGCTTCGTGTTCTCCTCCCAGGTGCTCGTCTACGCGTTCACCGCCGCCAACCACCCGCCGCGCGTGCGCGCCACGGCGCTGGGCATGTCCGCCGGGGTCGGCCGGCTCGGGGCGATCTCGGGCCCGATCATCGGGGGCACCCTGCTGACCGCGGGCCTGGCCTACCCGTGGGGCTTCTTCGCCTTCGCCGCGGTGGGTGCCCTGGGCGGGCTCGCCCTGACCGGCACCCGGACCCGGCAGGACCTGCGGGAACGCTCCCGCTGAGCCGCTGACGGCTCCCGCTCCACGGGCCGCCCCGGGCCGCACGGTGATCCACCGCGCGGCCCGGGGCGGCCCTCCGCCGTCCGGCCGCGCGCCTAGACTGGCGGTGTGGCAGGACTGATCAGACGCGAGGACATCGACGAGGTGCGGGCGCGCACCGACATCAAGGAGATCGTCGACGGCTACGTCACCCTCAAGAGCGCCGGCATCGGCTCCTGGAAGGGGCTCTGCCCGTTCCACGACGAGCGCACCCCGTCCTTCCACGTGCGGCCGCAGATGGGCACCTACCACTGCTTCGGCTGCGACGAGTCCGGGGACGTCATCTCGTTCCTCATGACGATGGACCACACCACCTTCTCCGAGACCGTGGAGAAGCTCGCGGCCCGGGTGGGCTACGAGCTGCACTACGAGCAGGGCTCCGGGCCGAACAAGGAGGAGGTCGGCCGCCGCCAGCGCCTGCTGGACGCGCACAAGGTCGCCGCGGAGTTCTTCCAGCGCAACCTCTACACCCGCCAGGCCGCCCCCGCCCAGCAGTTCCTGGGCGAGCGGGGCTTCGACGGCGAGGCGGCCCGGCGCTACGGCGTGGGCTACGCGCCCCGCGGCTGGGACCACCTCCTCAAGCACCTGCGGGAGCGCGGCTTCACGGACCAGGAGCTCAAGCTCACCGGGATGTTCTCCGAGGGCAACCGCGGGCTCTACGACCGGTTCCGCGGCCGGCTCGTCTGGCCCATCCGCGCGGTCGCCGGCGAGGTCATCGGCTTCGGCGCCCGCAAGCTCCACGACGACGACCAGGGCCCGAAGTACCTCAACACCCCCGAGACCGCCCTGTACAAGAAGTCCCAGGTGCTCTACGGCATCGACCTCGCGAAGCGGGAGATCGCCAGGCAGCGGCGCCTCGTCGTCGTCGAGGGCTACACCGACGTCATGGCCTGCCACCTCGCGGGCGTGACCACGGCGGTGGCCACGTGCGGCACCGCCTTCGGGGCCGAGCACATCAAGATCGTCCGGCGGTTCCTCTCCGATGACGGCGGTGGGGGAGAGGTGGTCTTCACCTTCGACGGCGACGCCGCCGGGCAGAAGGCCGCCCTGCGCGCGTTCGAGGAGGACCAGAAGTTCGTGGCGCAGACCTACGTGGCGGTCGAGCCCCACGGCATGGACCCGTGCGACCTCCGGCTCGCCCGCGGGGACGCCGCCGTGGCCGAGCTCGTGGAGAACCGCCGCCCCCTGTTCGAGTTCGCGATCCGGGCGACGCTGAAGAACTTCGACCTGGACACCATCGAGGGCCGCATCCGGGCGATGCGCGCCTGCGCGCCCATCGTGGCGCGGATCCGCGACCGCTCCCTGCGCCCCGCCTACGCGCGGCAGCTCGCGGGCTGGCTCGGGCTCGAGCCGGCGGAGGTCCAGCGGGCCGTCGACGCCGCCGGCCGCGCCCAGCGGGAGGAGGCCCCTGCGCTGCACCGGCCGGCGGAGCCGGAAGCCTCCGGGCCCGCCCCGGTCGAGCTGCCCGACCCGCGCGAGCCCGTGGCCCGGATGGAGCGCGAGGCCCTCGAAACCGTCATCCAGTGCCCGGACCTGATGCTCGCGCGGCACTGGGAGGAGTTCGGGCTCAGCGCCTTCCGCTACCCCGTGCACGGGGCCGTGCACGACGCCGTGCTCGCCGCGCGCGCCGAGCTCCTCAGCGACGGGTCCGCCGTGCCGAGCGGACAGGCCTGGGTGGACGGGGTGCGCGGACACCTCCCTGAGCCGCTGCACGGCTACCTCGCCGAGCTCGCCGTGACCCCGCTGCCGGCCACCACGCAGCAGCAGCTGGAGCGCTACACCGCGGACATCCTCAACCGCCTCTTCGAGCTGCAGATCAACCGGCGGAAGTCGGACCGGCTGGCGGAGCTCCAGCGCACGGATCCCACCGGGCAGCGCGAGCGCTACCAGGAGCTCCAGCGGGAGCTGCTGGAGCTGGAGATGCAGCGGCGCGGCCTCCGCCAGGACTGACGCCACCGGGCGGAACCGGATTTGTCGAAGCCCGGTGGGAACGGTAAAGTGATGGCTCGTTGCACGTCCGCGTGCACGGTCCCCCGTAGCTCAATTGGCAGAGCATTCGACTGTTAATCGAAGGGTTACTGGTTCGAGTCCAGTCGGGGGAGCAGCACAGGAGGCCCTCACCAGCGGAAACGCCGGTGGGGGCCTCCGTCGTCCCCGGGCGGACGCCGTCGTCGCGCCGGCGCGTCGAGCGTCAGCCGGTGACGCTGATCCGGACCCCCTCCGAGGGGGCGGGCACGTCGAAGACGGCCGTGTAATTGAGGACGGCGGTCCAGACCGCCACCCGCACGTCGCTCTCCGACATGTCGGGCGGGTGGTGGGACACTGTCACGGCCCACTCCTGGCCGTCGAACAGCATCTCGACGGAGGTGACGGTGACGCCGCGGGCGGCGAGCGCGCCGACGACACCGGCCCGGACGAGGGACTCGGCGGGATGGGCCCGGGGGATGGCGGTCATGGTGGTCGTCCTTCCGGCAGGAGCCCCGATCGGGGCTCCCTTCCATTGACCCGCATCCGGTCGCAGAAGTAATGCCCGCTCTTTGCCCGACAGGGCAGAAGCGGCGGGAAACGGGCTGCCCGCCCCGCTCCGAGGTACGCGCAGGTCATATGGAATCCTTATGTTCCTCCTAGCGAGGACGGAAGTCCGGGGCGCATCATGAGTCCAGGGCGGTCCCGGACGAGTCGAGATCCTGGACGCACCGGACCGCATCCTCGGCGGGCTTCCGGACGAGGCTCGACATCTCAGGGGGAACCATGCGTTGGTCGGCCAGGACAGCCGGACCCGCCTCGTCCCGGGACCGGAGCGCCGCGGGGAAGCCGTCGAGGCGTCTGACCGGCGTCGACGCGGCCCGCGGTCTGGCGCTCATCGGTCTCATGTCCGTCCACGTCCTGCCGTCCTCCGACGACGAGACCGGCGAGCCGACCTGGTCGCACCTCCTCTTCTCCGGGGACTCGGCGGCGCTGTTCGCGCTGCTGGCGGGCGTGGGGCTCGCCCTGTCCACCGGTGGAACCCGCCCGCACGGAGGCCGGGAGCTGGGCGCGGACCGTGCGGCGCTCGTGGTGCGGGCGGTGCTGATCGCGGTGCTGGGACTGGCCATCGGATCCCTGCTGGCCGACGACCTGCCGGCGGACAACATCCTGATCTACTACGGCGTGTTCTTCCTCCTGGCCGTTCCCTTCCTGCGCGCGGGCCCGAAGCCGCTGTTCGGCTCGGCTGCGGTCTTCCTGCTCGTGGCTCCGGTGCTCATGCAGTCGCTGCGCGACGCACTGCCCGAGCCCGTCGCCGACAACCCCGCGTTCGGGGAGCTGCTGACGGAGCCGGGGGCGACGGCGGCCCAGCTGCTTCTGACCGGCACCTATCCGGCGCTCGCCTACCTGACCTATCTGCTGGCCGGCATGGGGCTCGGCCGGCTCGATCTGCGGAGGAGGGCGACCCAGCTGCGCCTGCTGGCGGCCGGCGTGGGTCTGTCGGTCTGCGCGCAGGCGGCCTCGTACGTCCTGCTCCACGGCCTCGGCGGCTACGAACGGCTGCTGGCCTCCTCGTCAGGGGACGCGGAGGAACTGGACGAGGTCCTGGTCTGGGGCGAGGACTGGCTGGCCACCGACACCTGGTGGTCGCTCGCCGTCGACGCGCCGCACACCAACACCCCCCTGGCCATCGCGGTCAGCCTGGGCACGGGCATGGCCGTCCTGGGCACCTTCCTGCTGATCTCCCGCGTGGTCGGGGCCTGGCTGCTGCCGCTGTCCGCGATGGGCTCGATGACCCTGAGCCTGTACACCGCGCACCTGGTCGTCCTGTCGTTCGAGGTCCACGAGGACCGGCCCCATCTGTGGCTCGCCGTCCAGCTCGTGTCGGCGGTCCTGTTCGCCGTGGCGTGGCAGCGGACCATGGGGCAGGGGCCGCTGGAGCGGGCGCTCGGCGCCGTGACGAAGAGTGCCCGGCGACGGTTCCTCGCGGCGTCCTCCGGAACCCGGCGCGACTAGGGGCTCCGCCTCCGCGGGATCCGACCGCCGGGTGTACGGAACAGTAGTTCCGATTCGTGACCGTACCGCGTCCGGAACGTCACCGTTTGCTATTGAGTCCCTTGTCAGAAGCGAATTAAGCTGAACTCACCTTATTCACCAAGGGGGAACACAGTGAAAACTCTGGAAAAGCTGGTAGCGAGTGTGGCCGTGGCGGGACTGCTGCTCGGGGGAGCAGGACCGGCGCTCGCTGACGGCAAGGACGATCGCAAGGGCGACGACAAGGGGCACAGCAAGAAGGACGAGCGCAAGAACGGCGAGGTCGACGTCGTCGTCAAGTACAAGCACCGCGGCGACTGGAAGACGAAGCGCTACGAGGACAAGAGCCTCGAGAAGGCTGCGTCCATCGCCAAGGAGAAGTGCCACGGGGGCAACTGGCGCGAGTACTACAGGGACGCCCGCCAGGTCGACCGCACCGGCAAGTCGGACAAGGTCTGCCAGAAGAAGTACGTGAGGGTGTACTTCGAGCAGGACGAGGACCGGCGCTGGGACAAGGACAAGGACAAGGGCGACAAGGGCAAGGACCGGGGCGGGAAGGATTAGCACGGGATCCGATCCCGACGCACCGACGGGAGGGCCCGTCCGGGGAACCGGACGGGCCCTCCCGCACGTCCCGGCAGGTCACGTCGCGGCCCCGTGCGCGCCCGCCGGCGGCGTCCCCGATGGTAGCTTGGTGCTCAGTCCACGTACTTTTCTCATCATCAACGGAGGCGGGCATGAGTCATTCGGTAGGCCCCAGCACGGGCGGGGCGTCGGGAGCGGGGTCGGAGCACTCCGACCCCGGATCGGCGTCGATCCTCGATGTCGTCAAGGTCTTCGCCAGGCTGCTGCCCAAGCAGCTCAAGGACGAGGCGCAGCTCGCCAAGCTCGAGCTCACGGAGAAGGCGAAGACGCTGGGCAAGGGCGCGGCCTTCGTCGTCGTCGGCCTCGTGTTCCTGCTGCTCGCCACGATCGCCCTGGTCGGTGCGGCGATCGCGGGTCTGTCGCAGATCATGCCGGCCTGGCTGGCGGCCCTGCTGCTCGCCGTGCTGTTCCTGATCATCCTGGCCGTCGCGGCGCTCATCGGGGTGTCCACCATCAAGAAGGCCCTTCCGCTCGTGCCGCGCAAGGCGCTCTTCGGGATCAAGTACGACCTCGGCGTGGTCAAGGAGGGCTCCGCCTACACCGAGAGCCGCGTCCAGCGCGAGGAGCAGCTGGCCCGCGAGCGCAAGGAGCAGGAGAAGCGGGAGGCCGCGCAGGACCCGGCCCAGCAGAAGCCCCCGGCGCCCACCGAGGAGCAGCTGCGGCACCGGCTCAAGCTGCGCCGCGAGCACCTCAAGACGCTGCGCGACGACGTGCAGGGCCGTGCGGAGACCATCCAGTCCACCACCAAGGGCTTCGTGGACCGCACCAGCCGCACCGTGAAGACCACCCCGAAGGACGTGAAGGGCCTGCTCGCCCAGGGCGGTGCGAAGTCCCGCTCGACCTCCGGCTCGTCCGCCGGGTCCGGCCTCGGCGAGCGGTGGCAGCCGCTCACGGTGCTGGCCGTGGCGGGGAGCGCGTTCGTCGTCTTCCTCCGCAAGCTGTTCCGGTGACGTCGCCGTCCATGGGTTCCCCGTGGACGAGCGCACCGGTCGAGGGCCCGGAAGCCACAGGCTTCCGGGCCTTCCCCGTGCGTTCACCGGGTGTCCACGTGCCCCGGGCCGGACAGGCGGGCCGGCTCGATAGACTCCCGGGCGTGACGACAGATCGGTGGGTGCCATGAGCCAGTGGTTGGCGGTCGCCCTGGCGCTGCTCTCGGCCGTGTGCCTGGCCGTCGGGACGCAGCAGCAGGGCAGTGCCGTGGCGGACGTCGCGCGGGGACGGCTGCGCCTGCGCAGCATCCCGGTCCTGCTGCGCCGTCCCCGCTGGCTGCTGGGGCTCACCCTGCTGGGCCTCGGCACCGGCCTCAACGTCACCGCCCTGGGGCTCGCCACCGTGACGGTGGTCCAGCCGATCGGCGTGGTGGCCCTGGTGATCACCACATTGCTGCACGCACGGCACCGCCGGCTGCGGATCAACCGGCGCACCTGGACGGCGATCGGACTGTGCACCGCGGGCGGGGCGATCTTCGTGACGTGCGCCGTGGCGGCGACCGACCCCGCCCGGGGCATCTCGCGCTGGGCCGAGCACACCGTGGTGGTCATGCTCGTGGTGCTGATCTGCGTCCTGGGGGTCTCCGCGGCGATGTTCGGCCGCAGCCTGGGCGGGACGTTCTACGTGGTGGGCGCCGGCATCCTCTACGGATTCGTGGCGGTGCTCGTGCGGCTGACCCTGATCCGCATCCAGGGCAGCGCCGGGACGCCTCTGGACGACGTCAACTGGCTGGCCGCGGGCACCGCCGTCGTCGCCGCCGTGCTGGGCGGGTGGTTCGTGCAGACGGCCTTCGCGTCGGGTCCGCCGGACCTCGTGATCGCGGGGCTGACCGTGATCGACCCCATGGTGGGCGTGCTCCTGGGGCTGCTGGTCCTGGGCGAGGCGGTGCCGGGCTTCTCCGTCCCGGTCGGGATGCTCATGGCCGCGGGAGGCGGCGTTGCTATAGTCGGGGTCGCCGTGCTCTCGCAGCACCACCCGGAGGTGCTCGAGCGCCGCGCCGAACTCGCACGGCAGGACCGGGCGCAGCCCCCCACGGGCTCCGCCGCACGGCGCCCCGCAGCATCCGACCGCCCCGCGGCATCCGACCGACCCGCACACGACCGACCGGGAAGACACGCTTGAGCGCCCACACCGCCTCCGCCGCACGCCCCCTGACCGTCCTCCTGGGCGCCGAGACCTACCCCCCGGACGTCAACGGGGCCGCGCAGTTCGGGCACCGTCTGGCCCGGGGCCTGCACGAGCAGGGCCACCGGGTGCACGTCCTGTGCGCACGGCCGGACCCCGGGCCGTCGTACCGGGCCGAGGACGACGGCGTGGTCGAGCACCGGCTCCGCTCCCACCGGGCCTTCACCCACCCGTACTTCCGCCTGTGCTTCCCGTGGCAGGTCGCCGGGGAGATCCGCCGCGTGCTGGACGAGGTGCGCCCCGACGTCGTCCACGTCCAGTGCCACTACATCCTCGGCCGGATGCTGGTGCGGGAGGCCCGGCGGCGGGGCATCCGCACCGTGGCCACCAACCACTTCGTCCCCGAGAACCTGGAGCCGTTCCTGCCGTTCCCGGCATGGGTGCTGAACCGCTACCGCGCGGTCTCGTGGCGGGACATGGTGCGGGTGCTCGGCGCCTGCGACGTGGTGACCGCACCCACCCCGCTCGCGGTGGAGGCCATGCGCCGCAACGGCTTCCCCGACACCGTGCTCGCCGTGTCCAACGGGATCCGGATCGCCGACTACGAGGCCCACGACGGCGAGCGGCGGCAGCCGGCCGCGCACCCGACCGTCCTGTTCACCGGCCGGCTCGCGGTGGAGAAGAACGTGGACGTGCTCATCGAGGCGCTCTCCGTGCTGCCCGCCGAGCTCGACGCCCACCTGGAGATCGTGGGCGACGGCGAGCAGCGGCCCGCGCTCGAGAAGCTGGCGCGGGCCCTGGGGGTCGCCCACCGGGTCCGTTTCCTGGGCTACGTCCCGGACGAGGACCTGCGCGCGGCCTATCTGCGGGCCGACGTGTTCTGCCAGCCGGGCACGGCCGAGCTCCAGTCGCTGGTCACCCTCGAGGCGATGGCGGCGTCCCGGCCCGTGGTCCTGGCCGACGCGCGGGCCCTGCCGCACCTGGCCGAGGACGGCGTCAACGGCTGGCTCTTCGCCCCCGGCGACGCCCAGGACCTGGCGCGCAAGCTCGCCCTCGTCCTGGGCGCCCCGCCCGAGGAGCGCGCCCGGATGGGCCGGGAGAGCCGCCGCAAGGTCGCGCGGCACAGCTTCCCGCGGACCCTGGAGACGTTCCTGCGGCTCTACCGCGGCGAGCACCCGGAGTCCGTGCGCACTCCTGCTCCGGGAGCGTGCGAGCACCAGGAGCCCGCGCGCGCCCCTGTCGCGGGCCCGCGACGGATTCGGACCAGGCTGGCCTCGCTCGTGCGGTAACGTGGTGCTGCGCCGCCGGGCCCGTCCCGGCGCGGGGCCGTAGCTCAGCTGGTCAGAGCAGAGGACTCATAATCCTTCGGTCGTGGGTTCAAGCCCCACCGGCCCTACCCGACACCCCTGTCACCGTGCGTCTTCCGGTGGGAGGGGTGCTCCCGTCCGCCTGCCCCGTCCACCGGGTGCGCGTCCCCCGCGGATGTGGTGCACTGGTGGTCCGATCCGCGCACCACCCACCGAGAGGACGCCGAGATGAGCCGACGCACGCCGTGGAGCCACCTGTCCGTCGCCGCCCTGGCGCTCGCCGCACTGACCGGCTGCGACACCACCACCGAGGACCTGGAGGAGGGCGCCGACCAGGTCCAGCAGGAGGTCGAGGAGGGCGCCGACCAGGTCCGGGAGGGCGCTGAGGGGGTCGTCGATGAGGTCGAGCAGGGCGTCGACGACGCTCGGGACGACGAGGGCTGAGCGGCCGCGCGCAGCTGCTCGGGCACGGGGAGCAGCACCGACGGCTCGAGCGCGCCGACGAACTGCAGCGGGTTGACGTAGTCGCCGTCCCGGCGCACGCCCCAGTGCAGACAGGTCCCCGGGCCGCAGTGGTCCCGGCCGCGCAGCACGCCCACGACCTGGCCGCGGTGCACCCGGTCCCCGGGGAGCAGGGACGACTCGACGGGCTCGAAGCTCGAGCGCAGACCCCCGCCGTGGTCGAGCGTGAGCACCGGGCGGTCCACCACGAACCCCACGAAGGCCACCGTTCCCGCGGCCGGGGCGCGCACGGCGGCGCCCTGGCCCGCGTCCAGGTCCACGCCCCGGTGGCCCCGCGCCCACCGCTGGGCGGGCGGGGCCCACTCGCCCACCACGGCCGGCCGCGGCGACAGGGGCCACGCCCACCCCTGGGCCGCCGAGCCGACGGAGGGGAGCAGCGCCCCGAGCACGATCGCGAGCCCCACCACGCCGGCCGGCTCCCTGCCCGCCCTCGGCGTCCCGGTCCGCGCCGCCCCGGCCGGCCCGGTCCGGTCACGGGGCCGGCGCAGGAGACGGAGGAGCGGGGAGGGTCCGGTGGGCATGTCCCGACTGTCCGTCACCGGGGCCGGGCGGAGAGCCGGCCGGCCCCGTACTGTGGACGGTCCCGGGGCCCCTCCGGCAGCCCCCGGCCGCGTGCAGGGCGGACGAGGCCCTTGTAGTACACTCGATCCCGCAGTGTGCTCTGAGGCGCCCCTCGTGGCGCGCCCTCGCGTCCACCCGGACCCGGCCCCGACGCCGGAGCCGACGGCGCGGTGGCGAGCAGCTGACTTCGCGCGCAGCGCCGCCGGGACCTCCCGTCCCGGTCCGGCCGCCCCGGTCCGCGTTCCCCGTCCAGGCGGGGTGCGGCACGGCGGTCGGGAGACGGACCCGCAGGGTCCGTCCACCGCTGCACCAGGGGCTCGTCCGCCGGACGCAGCCGAGAACCGAACCCGCGGGCCGGGCGTCGTCGCACGCCCTCCCGCACGAGAGACCAGGAGACGACATGTCCGTCGTTACCATGCGCCAGCTCCTCGACAGCGGCGTGCACTTCGGCCACCAGACCCGCCGGTGGAACCCGAAGATGAAGCGCTTCATCTTCACCGAGCGCAACGGCATCTACATCATCGACCTCCAGCAGTCGCTGTCCTTCATCGACCGCGCCTACGAGGCCGTCAAGACCACCGTGGCCCACGGCGGCACCATCCTCTTCGTCGGCACCAAGAAGCAGGCCCAGGAGGCCATCGCCGAGCAGGCCACCCGCGTGGGCATGCCCTACGTGAACCACCGCTGGCTCGGCGGCATGCTCACGAACTTCGCCACGGTCTCCAAGCGCATCGAGCGCATGAAGGAGCTCGAGGAGATCGACTTCGACGACGTCGCCGGCTCGCAGTACACGAAGAAGGAGCTCCTGCTCCTGCGCCGCGAGAAGGAGAAGCTGGAGCGCACCCTCGGCGGCATCCGCAACCTGACCAAGGCCCCCTCTCTGATCTGGATCGTGGACACCAAGAAGGAGCACCTCGCGGTGGACGAGGCCCAGAAGCTGGGCATCCCGGTCGTCGCGATCCTCGACACCAACTGCGACCCCGACGAGGTCGCCTTCCCGATTCCGGGCAACGACGACGCCATCCGCTCCGTCAACCTGCTGACCCGCGTGATCGCCGACGCCGTGGCCGAGGGTCTCATGGAGCGCCACAACAAGAAGTCCGGCGGCGCCGACCAGGCCGCCGAGCCGATGGCCGAGTGGGAGCGCGAGCTGCTCGAGCAGCACGCCGCCGAGCAGACCGCCGCGACCGAGGCGCCGGCCGAGACCGCAGCCCCGGCCGAGGCCGAGACCGCCGCCGCGACCGAGGCCCCGGCCGAGACCGAGGCTCCCGCCGAGGCCCCGGCCGAGACCGAGACCGCCGCCGAGTAGTCTCCGTCCACCGTCCGTTTCCCCCGGCGGGGCACCGTCCCCGCCCGAGGCCGGCCGGGGCGGGCCCGTGCCCGCCCCGGCCGGCACCACCGACCGAGTGAGGAGTTTCCATGGCGAACTACACCGCCACCGAGATCAAGGCCCTGCGTGAGCGCACCGGCGCCGGCATGCTGGACGTCAAGAAGGCGCTCGACGAGGCCGACGGCGACCTCCAGAAGGCGCAGGAGATCATCCGCGTCAAGGGCCTCAAGGGCGTCACCAAGCGCGAGGGCCGGGCCACGGCCGAGGGCCTCGTCGCCGCGCGCGTCGAGGGCACCGTCGGGTACATGGTCGAGGTTAACTCCGAGACCGACTTCGTGGCGAAGTCCGCCCCGTTCGTCGAGTTCGGCAATAAGGTGCTCGACGCCGCCGTGGCCGCCGACGCCACCACGCTCGAGTCCCTCATGGACGCCCAGGTCGACGGCAAGGCCGTCTCCGAGCTCGTCACCGAGACCGGTGCCCTGCTCGGCGAGAAGGTTGTCGTCCGGCGCATCGCCCGCGTCGAGGGCGACAGCGTGGCCGTCTACCTGCACAAGACCTCCAAGGACCTCCCGGCGCAGGTCGGCGTGCTGCTGGCCGTGGCCGGTGCCGACGCCGGGCAGGTCGCCCACGACGTCGCCGTGCACATCGCCGCGATGTCCCCGACGTTCCTCTCCCAGGAGGACGTGCCCGCCGAGACCGTCGAGTCGGAGAAGCGCGTCGCCGAGGAGACGGCCCGCGCCGAGGGCAAGCCGGAGAAGATCCTGCCGAACATCATCAACGGCCGCCTCAAGGGCTACTTCAAGGACGTCGTCCTGCTGGACCAGGACTTCGCCAAGGACTCCAAGAAGACCGTCGGCAAGGTGCTCGAGGAGGCCGGTGCGACCGCCACGGCCTTCGCCCGCTTCCGCGTCGGCGCCTGACCGGTCCTCTCCCGGGCGCCCGGCGCCCGCTCGCTACGGAGGCGTTCCTGCACGGCAGGGGCGCCTCCGTCGTCGTTCCCGGTCCCGCCTGCGACGACGCCCTCGAGGCCCCGGGGGCCGGCGCCCGGGGGCGGACGCGTTCTGTATGCTGAGGGAGGCCCGCCCCCCGCGCCAGCTGCACCCTCGCGGGGCCGAGCCGGTCCACGCAGCTCCGTCGTCGCCGGGAGGAACCATGCCCACCACTTCTGCCTCCGAGATCAAGGACGAGGCCCTGCGCCTGAGCAGGGACCCCCGGGTCGCCCCCGCCCGCCGCCGGGTGCTGCTGAAGCTCTCGGGCGAGGTCTTCGGCGGCGGCTCCATCGGGGTGGACACGCGCGTGGTCCGCGACATCGCCGAGCAGATCGCGGCCACCGTGGGCCAGGTCGAGACCGCCATCGTGGTGGGCGGCGGCAACTTCTTCCGCGGCGCGGAGCTCTCCCAGGCCGGCATGGACCGCTCCCGTGCGGACTACATGGGGATGCTCGGCACCGTCATGAACTGTCTGGCCCTGCAGGACTTCCTCGAGCAGTGCGGGGTCGACACCCGGGTGCAGTCCGCGATCAAGATGGAGCAGGTGGCCGAGGTCTACATCCCGCGCCGGGCCATCCGGCACATGGAGAAGGACCGCGTCGTGATCTTCGGCGCCGGCGCCGGGCTGCCCTACTTCTCCACCGACACCGTCGCGGCCCAGCGGGCCCTGGAGGTCCACGCGGACGAGGTCCTCATGGCGAAGAACGGGGTGGACGGCGTCTACACCGCGGACCCCCGCACGAACCCGGACGCCCAGCGGCTGTCCACCCTCACCTACGGCGAGGCCCTCGCCCGCGACATCCGGGTCATGGACCAGACGGCCTTCAGCCTGTGCCGCGACAACGACGTGACGATGCGCGTGTTCGGCATGGAGGGCGAGGGCAACGTCACCCGCGCGATCCTCGGGGAGCAGATCGGCACCCTCGTCACCGCGTGAGCCGGTGCCGGGCGGCCCCCGGTTAGACTGGGGCGAGCACGGCCGGGCGGCGTGGTTCCCGCGCGGCGACCGGCCGAACCGACACCGCGCGGAGGACTCCGTGCGACACGACGAAGGAGCCCCTACGTGATCTCAGAGACCATGTCCGAAGCGAAGACCAAGATGGGCAAAGCCGTGGAGGGCGCCAAGGAGGACTTCGCCGCGATCCGCACGGGCCGGGCCAACCCCTCCCTCTTCTCGAGCGTGCTGGTCGAGTACTACGGCACTCCCACCCCGCTCCAGCAGCTCGCCTCCTTCCAGAACCCCGAGGCCCGCACGCTGCTCATCACGCCGTACGACCGCTCCGCCCTCAACGACATCGAGAAGGCGCTGCGCAACTCGGACATCGGGGCGAACCCCGCCAACGACGGCAACGTCATCCGCGTGGTCATGCCGGAGCTGACGCAGGAGCGGCGCAAGGAGTACGTCAAGGTCGTCGGGCACAAGGCCGAGGAGGCGCGCGTCTCCGTGCGCAACATCCGCCGGCACGCCAAGGACCAGATCGAGAAGGCCGTCAAGGACGGCGACATCGGCGAGGACGAGGGCAAGCGCGCCGAGAAGGACCTCGACGCCGCGACCAAGAAGCACATCGACCAGATCGACGAGATGCTCAAGAACAAGGAAGCGGAGCTGCTGCAGGTCTGATGCCGGACCAGCCTCGACCGCACCAGGAGACGAAGGCTTCCCCGGGAACCGCCGGGGGGGCCTTCTCCCCGCGTGCCCGGCCGGCGCCCGTCCGAGCCGGCGCCGCGACGACCCCGGGCACGCCGGGGCGCCGGCACACCGCCCCCTCCCGCGCCGGCCGGAACCTGCCGGCCGCCGTGGGCGTCGCCGTGGTGCTCATCGGGACCCTGCTCGTCGGGCTGTTCGTCCAGCCCCTCGTCCTGGCGCTCTTCGCCGGGACGGCGGCGGGGATCGGCGTCTGGGAGGTCGGCCGGTCCCTGCGCTACCGCGGCATCGTCATCCCGCGCGTCCCGGCGGTGACCGCGGGCGTGCTGATGCCGGTCGCCGCGTTCGCCGGTGGCGGCGAGGCGCTGATGATGGCCGTGATCGTGGGGCTGACGCTCGTGATCGTCTGGCGGGCCCTGGGGGGCCGGGACGGCATGATCCTGTCCATCATGGGCTCCGTGTTCGCCCTGGTCTGGGTGGGCTTCCTGCTGAGCATCGCCCTGCTGCTCTACCACACCGAGGCGGGCCCCCTGAAGGTGCTCACGGTCATCCTGCTGGCCGTCGGCTCGGACACGTGCGGCTACGCCGTGGGCGTGGTCTGGGGCCGCCACCCCATGGCGCCGCGGATCAGCCCCAAGAAGTCCTGGGAGGGCTTCGCCGGGTCGCTGGGCGGCTCGGTGCTGATCGGCGTCCTGTGCGCCGTGCTGCTGCTCGACCACGCCTGGTGGGAGGGCGCCGTGCTCGCCGCGGTGCTCGTGCTCGCCGCCACCCTCGGCGACTTCTCCGAGTCCATGGTCAAGCGCGAGCTGGGGATCAAGGACATGGGGACCCTCCTGCCCGGCCACGGGGGCGTGATGGACCGGATCGACTCCATCCTCTTCGCCGTCCCCGCCGGGTACCTGCTCTTCGAGCTCTTCGCCGCGAGCGCCTGAGCCCGGCGTCCCGGACCCGCAGCCCATGTCTCCTGACCGCCCCGGAGCCCGGCCGGCCACCGCCCGCATCCCGCGGTGCGCCGAGGTTGAGCACGGCTACGACGTCGTCCAGGTGGACGACCTCCTGGCAGCCGTGCACGCGGCCCTGCAGGACGCGCCGCCCGGTCCCGGACCGGCGCACCGGTCCGGGGCCGTGCTGAGCACGCAGGTGCGCGCTGCCGTCTTCGCCGACGCGCGGGGCGGCTACCGGCCGGAGGCCGTCGACGGGCTGCTGGACGCGGCCGAGGACGCGCTGGCCGCGGCCGAGCGCGAGCAGTGCCTGCGCGACCGGGGCCCCGAGGCCTGGCAGGAGGACGTCGACGCCCTGACCCGGTTGCTCCGGAACCGTCTCGACCGGCCGCGCACGCAGCGCTTCCGGCGCCCCTCCCGGCCGCGGGCCCAGGGCTACTCCGCGGCCCACGTGGACGTCCTCTGCGAGCGCCTGGGCGCCCGACTCGAAGGCACCGCGGACCTCGCGCCGGCCGAGCTGCGCCGGGCCGTGTTCCCGCCCGCACAGGGGGAGCGCAGCTACGAGGAGCAGCAGGTGGACGCCTTCCTGGACCGCGCCGTCCAGTTGCTCCTGGCCTCTCGCTGAAACAGGCTCCCCGAAGCCTCTGTGTATACATGCTGGACCGGGCCTCGTCCAGAAACGCCGTTCCGTGTTCATCCTGACCCCCGGAAAGCAACTTTTGGGTGTCACGCCTTGCTCCTGTGCATACAACGGCCTAGTGTGGGCCACATCACATGAGGAGGTAGCCCATGTCCACCCAGCCACCCATCGACGCCGACGACCTCGTCGCCGACATCGACTTCCCCGCGGCCCAGCGGTCGCCAGAGTTCCAGGAGCTGCGGAAGACCCATCGCGGCTTCGTCTTCCCGCTCGCCGTCGCCTTCCTGGTCTGGTACCTGCTGTACGTGGTGCTCGCCATGTACGCGCCGCAGCTGTTCGCCATCCGGGTCATCGGCAACGTCAACCTCGGCGTCGTCCTGGGCCTGCTCCAGTTCGTCACGACCTTTGCCATCACGGGGGCCTACGTGTCCTTCGCCAACCGCAAGCTGGACCCGAAGGCCACGGCCATCCGGGAGCGTCTCGAGCCCAGCCTCGGCACCACCGGCGGCGTCCACGGACAGGAGAACTGACCGATGCACCAGCTGCACACCGCGCTCGCGCCCATGACGGCCGCCACCACGGAGACGGTCGGCACGCCCTGGATCAACATCTCCATCTTCGGCGCGTTCGTCGTCGTCACGATGGTCATCGTCCTCCGCGCCTCGAAGTCCACGTCCACGGCGGCCGACTACTACGCCGGCGGCCGCGGCTTCAGCGGCACCCAGAACGGCCTGGCCATCGCGGGCGACTACCTCTCGGCGGCGTCCTTCCTGGGCATCGTGGGCGCGATCGCCCTCCAGGGCTACGACGGGTTCCTCTACTCCATCGGCTTCCTCGTGGCCTGGCTCGTGGCGCTGCTGCTGATCGCCGAGCTGCTGCGCAACACCGGCAAGTTCACGATGGCGGACGTCCTGTCCTTCCGCCTGCGCCAGCGCCCCGTGCGCGTCGCGGCGTCCATCTCCACCCTCGCCGTGTCCGCGTTCTACCTGCTGGCCCAGATGGCGGGCGCCGGTGCGCTGGTGTCGCTGCTGCTGGGCATCGGCTCGAGGGCCGGGCAGTCCCTCGTGATCGTGGTCGTGGGCGTGCTCATGATCGTCTACGTCCTCGTGGGCGGGATGAAGGGCACCACCTACGTGCAGATCATCAAGGCGGTTCTCCTGGTCTCCGGCGTGGCGGTCATGACCGTGTGGATCCTGGCGCTCTACGGCTTCAACTTCTCCTCCCTGCTCGGTGACGCGGTCGCCGTCTCCGGCAACCCGGCCATCCTGGAGCCCGGCCTGAAGTACGGCGTGAGCGAGACCAGCAAGCTGGACTTCATCTCCCTGGGACTGGCCCTCGTCTTCGGCGCGGCGGGTCTGCCCCACGTGCTGATGCGCTTCTACACGGTGCCCACGGCCAAGGAGGCCCGCACCTCGGTGGTCTGGGCGATCGCCCTGATCGGCCTGTTCTACCTCTTCACCCTCATCCTGGGCTTCGGCGCGGCTGCCCTCATCGGCGCCGAGCGGATCCAGGCGGCTCCCGGCGGCGTGAACTCCGCTGCCCCGCTGCTGGCCTTCGAGCTCGGCGGGTCCCTGCTAATGGGCGTCATCGCGGCGGTGGCCTTCGCCACGATCCTCGCGGTCGTCGCCGGCCTGGCCATCACCGCCTCGGCCTCGTTCGCCCACGACATCTACACCAGCGTGATCAAGAAGGGGAACTCCGATCCCCGCAAGGAGCTGAAGGTCGCGAAGACCACGGTGGTGGTCATCGGTCTCGTCTCCATCGCGGGCGGCATCGGCGCCCAGGGCCAGAACGTCGCGTTCCTCGTGGCGCTCGCCTTCGCGGTCGCGGCCTCGGCGAACCTGCCGACCATCCTGTACTCCCTGTACTGGCGTCGCTTCACCACCCGGGGCGCGGTCTGGTCCATGTACGGCGGCCTGATCATCTCGGTGGGCCTCATCGTCTTCTCCCCGGTCATGTCCGGCACCGAGACGTCGATGATCCCGACGGCCGACTTCGCGTGGTTCCCGCTGCAGAACCCGGGCATCGTCTCGATCCCGGCCTCCTTCCTGCTCGGCTTCATCGGTTCCATGACGGAGCGCCGTCTCGAGGACCCGATCAAGCAGTCCGAGATGGAGGTGCGCTCCCTCACAGGCATCGGCGCCGAGAAGCCCGTCGCCCACTGACGGATTCCCCGCTCCCACCTGGGAGGATCCACCGGCCCGCCCGAAGCCCCGGCTTCCGGCGGGCCGGTCTGCGTCCGGGGGGAACGCGTCGATTGGCTAACGGGAACAGACAGGCGGCTGACCGTCGGCTAGGGTGAAGCGCAGAAGCAACCTCAGGGTATTCCTGGGATACTCGCCGGTTGCGTACAATAAAAGTCCCTCCCGGGACGGATAAGGAGCCATCATGGGAATCATCAGCTGGATCATCCTCGGCCTCATCGCCGGCGCCCTCGCCAAGCTCATCATGCCCGGCAGCCAGGGTGGTGGCATCATCGTCACGATCGTGCTCGGCATCGTGGGGGCCCTCCTCGGAGGCTTCCTCGGCTCGCTGATCGGCATCGGGGACCTGGAGTCCGCGTTCGACATCGGCACCATCATCACCGCCGTCGTGGGAGCCCTCATCGTGCTCTTCATCTGGGGTGCGGTCTCCGGCCGCAAGGGTCGCGCCACGCGCTGATCCCACCCCCGTCGGTCGCCGAGGCCCCGTCCACCGTTCCCGGTGGACGGGGCCTCGGCCCGTTCCTGGCCGGCCGCAGGCACCCCCGGGGCGCGGCACCGGGGACGGCCGCTGGTGGATACTGGGGCCATGACGCCCCCCGCCGCCTCGCCCCGCACCCGCCCGACACCCGAGCTGCGCGCCCTGGCCGCCGCCGGCCCCCGCCGGATCAGCGTCCTCGGCTCGACGGGCTCGATCGGCACCCAGGCGCTCGACGTCGTGCGGGCCGCCCGCGAGCTCGAGGGCGCGGACCCGTTCACCGTGGTCGCCCTCGCCGCCGGACCGCGGCACCTCGAGCTCCTCGCCGAGCAGGCCCTCGAGACCCGCGCCGCGCTCGTGGCGACCAGCGGCACCGCCCAGGACGCCGCCCGGCTGGCCGGCCTCATCGCGGACCGGGCCGCGTCCGCCGGGGCCGGGGGATACCGCCCGGACGTCGTGCACGGGCCCGACGCCGCGTCCGTGGCCGCCGCCCACCCCGACGCCGACCTCGTGCTCAACGGGATCACCGGCTCCATCGGCCTCGCCCCCACGCTGGCGGCGCTGCGGGCCGGGCACCGGCTCGCCCTGGCGAACAAGGAGTCCCTGATCGCCGGCGGCGCCCTGGTCAAGGCCGCCGCCGCGGCCACCGGGGACCCGGACGCTTTGATTCCCGTGGACTCCGAGCACTCCGCGCTGGCGCAGGCGCTGCGCGGCGGCACCGCCGGGGAGGTGGACCGGCTCGTGCTGACGGCCTCCGGCGGGCCCTTCCGCGGCCGGTCCCGGGCGGAGCTCGAGGGGGTCACGCCCCGGGACGCGCTGCGCCACCCGACGTGGGACATGGGCCTGATGGTGACGACCAACTCGGCGACCATGGTGAACAAGGCCCTCGAGGTGCTCGAGGCCCACCTGCTCTTCGACGTGCCCCTCGAGCGCATCGACGTGGTGGTCCACCCCCAGTCGGTCGTGCACTCCATGGTCCAGTTCGTGGACGGCTCCACCCTCGCCCAGGCCTCGCCCCCGGACATGCGCCTGCCCATCGCCCTCGGTCTGGCCTGGCCGCACCGGGTGCCCGGGGCCGCCCTGCCGTGCGACTGGACGCGCGCCACGGAGTGGACCTTCGAGCCCCTCGACCCGGTGGCGTTCCCCGCTGTCGAGCTCCTCAAGGCGGCGGGGGAGCGGGGCGGGACCTTCCCCGCCGTGTTCAACGCGGCCAACGAGGAGGCGGTGCACGCCTTCCACGACGGCCGGATCCGGTTCCCCGCCATCGTGGACACGGTCGAGGCGGTGCTGGGCGAGCACGACGACGACGCCCCGCTGGAGCTCGAGGCCGTGCTGGCGGCCGAGCGCTGGGCCCGCGGGCGGGCCCGCGTGGTCCTCGCCCACTGACGGGGCCGGGCCCGGCCCCGCCGCACGTGCTAGTCTGTCGGGCGGATGACGAGTCCCAGCGTGCAGCCCTGGCTTGCTGGGCGGCAACCCTCTCCCGTAGTGGGGTGCCCCAGGTGAACCATCCGGCACCGGCCGACGACGGCCGGCGGCAAGTACGGTCCGACCGCGCACGCGCCCTCCGGCGCGCCCTCGACCGTGGCCGCCGGACCCGTTGGCCCCGGTGGAGACCTCCGACACCCCGGACCCACGGAAAGGCACCACATGCGATCGCAGCGCCTCCCCTTCCTCGCCCTCGCCACGACCCTCGGCCTCGCCCTCACCGCCTGCGGCGGTTCCGCCGGGGAGTCCTCCGGCGAGGGCGTGCTCGCCGACGACAAGGTCACCATCGGCGTGGTGGGCACCGACCCGACCCACGACGCCCTCCAGCGGGTGGCCGAGGAGCAGGGCATCACCGTCGAGTACGTCGACTTCTCCGACTACAACCAGCCGAACCCCGCCACCGAGTCCGGTGACGTGGAGATGACCTGGTTCCAGCACGTCCCGTTCCTCGCCGACTACAACAACGCGGCCGGGGGCTCCATCACCCCGATCGGCTCGACATCGATCTACCCGCTGGGCCTGTACTCCAACCAGTACGACTCCGTGGAGCAGTTCCAGGAGGGCGACGAGATCGCGGTGCCCAACGACGCCGTGAACCTCTCCCGGGCCCTGCTCGTGCTCGAGGCCGCAGGTCTCGTGGAGCTGACCGGCGACACCCTCATCCCCACCGAGCTCGACGTCGACACCGAGGCCTCCACGGTGCGCGTCACCCCGGTCTCCGCGGAGCAGACGGTGCTCTCGCTCGACTCGGTGGCCGGCTCGGTCATCAACAACGACTTCCTCTCGCGGGCCGACATCGACCCGCAGTCCGCGCTCGCCCAGGACGACCCCGAGTCCGAGGGCTCCCGTGCCTACGTCAACCTCTTCACCACCACGGAGGAGCTCGCCGACGACGAGACCCTCCGGCAGGTCGCGGCCCTCTACCACGAGCAGGCCGTGATCGACGCCGAGATGGAGGAGACCAAGGACACCGCCGTGCCGCTGCAGCTGGAGCCGGAGGAGCTCCAGGAGCTGACCGCGCGCTACCAGCAGGAGCTGAAGGACCAGGAGCAGTGAGCGCGGCGGTCCCCGCCGGGCCGTCCGCACCCGGGCGCCCGGACGAGGTGCTCGTCTCCTTCCGCAACGTCTCCAAGACCTTCCGCACCGGCTCGGGGCGGGCGGCGCGCGAGGTGCTCGCGGTCGACGACGTCACCCTCGACGTCCGCCGCGGCGAGATCTTCGGCGTGATCGGCTACTCCGGGGCGGGCAAGTCCACTCTCGTGCGCCTGATCAACGGGCTCGAGCCCGTGTCCTCGGGTTCCCTGACCGTGGAGGGCTTCGAGGTGGCCGGCCGGCGCGAGACCGAGCTGGCGCCCGTGCGGCAGGAGATCGGGATGATCTTCCAGCAGTTCAACCTCTTCACCTCCCGCACCGTCGCCGGCAACGTCGAGTACCCGCTCAAGCGGGCCGGCTGGCCGAAGGAGAAGCGCCGGGCGCGGGTGGCCGAGCTGCTCGAGTTCGTTGGCCTCGCCGCCCGCGCCGGCAACTACCCGGAGCAGCTCTCCGGCGGGCAGAAGCAGCGCGTGGGCATCGCCCGCGCCCTGGCGACCAGCCCGAAGCTGCTCCTGGCCGACGAGTCGACGAGCGCCCTCGACCCGGAGACCACGCAGGAGGTGCTGCAGGTGCTGCAGCGGGTCAACCGGGAGCTCGGGATCACAATCGTGATCATCACCCACGAGATGGACGTGGTCCGCGCGATCGCCGACCGCGTGGCCGTGATGCAGGACGGGAAGGTCGTGGAGCACGGCTCCACCGTGGACATCTTCGCCCGGCCCCGCACCGAGACCGCCCGCCGCTTCGTCTCCTCCGTCCTGCACTCGGTGCCCGACGCCCGCGAGGTCGAGCGGCTGCGCCGCGCCCACCGGGGGCGCCTGGTGATCGTGGACGTCGGCGACGGCGTGGACATCGGCGGGGTGCTCTCGGACGGCGCCGCCCGCGGGGTCCGCTTCACCATCGCCTACGGCGGGATCAGCGTGCTCCAGGAGCAGTCGTTCGGGTCCCTGACCTTCGAGCTGACCGGTGCGGACACGGCCGTGCAGGCCGTGGTCGACGAGATGTCTCGCATCACGACCCTGAGAGAGGTGGCCGCGTGAACGACTGGTCCGTCCTGGGACCCGAGCTGCTGTCCGCGCTCGGGGAGACCCTCTACATGGTGGCCGTCACGCTGCTGCTCGCCGGCCTGCTCGGTCTGCTCGTGGGCGTCGGCCTCTACGTCACCCGCCGGGGCAACATCCTGGAGAACCGGGCGGTGCACGAGGGCCTCAACCTCGTGGTGAACTTCGTCCGGCCGATCCCGTTCATCATCCTGCTGGCCGCGCTGGGACCGGTGACCCAGGGGGTCGTCGGGACCCGGCTGGGACCCAACGCCGCGATCTTCGCGATGACCATCGGGGCCATGTTCGCGGTGGCGCGCATCGTCGAGCAGAACCTCATGAGCGTGGACCCCGGCGTCGTGGAGGCGGCCCGCTCCATGGGCGTCTCCCGCGGCCGCATCATCACCACGGTGATCCTGCCCGAGGCGCTGGGCCCCCTGGTGCTCGGCTACACCTTCCTGGTCATCGGCATCACGGACATGTCGGCGATGGCCGGGGCCATCGGCGCCGGCGGCCTGGGCGACTTCGCCCTGCGCCTGGGCTACCAGCGGTTCAACGACGAGGTCACGTGGGCGGCGGTCGCCGTCATCGTGGTCCTGGTCCAGCTCGTGCAGGTGGTGGGCAACCGGCTGGCGCGCCGGATCCTGCGCCGCTGAGGCGCCCCGCCCCGCAGCCCTCCGACGGCCGGTGCGCCTCCCTCCCAGGAGGGCACCGGCCGTCGTCGTGCCCTGTGGTGCGCCCGGTGCCCGACGCCCAGGATCGTGGTGCAGACTGGTCCTCGCCGTGCCGAGCGCACGGCCCCGACGTCCCCGGCGCCCGCCGGGGTCCCTCGACGATCCCGGGAGGTCCGACGGATGGGTGTCGTGCTGTTCCTCGTGGGCGTGCTGCTGGCCGCCGCCGCCATCGCGGTCTCCATCGCCCTCCACGAGATCGGCCACCTCGTGCCGGCCAAGCTCTTCGGCGTGCGCGTCACGCAGTACATGGTCGGCTTCGGGCGCACCGTGTTCTCCCGCCGGCGCGGCGAGACGGAGTACGGGCTCAAAGCGGTCCCGCTGGGCGGCTACATCTCCATGGTGGGGATGTACCCGCCGGCGCGCGCAGGCTCGACGGCCCGCGCCTCGAGCACCGGCGTGTTCCAGCAGATGGCGGCCGAGGCCCGCGGCGGCGCCGCGGACCAGCTCCTCCCCGGGGACGAGGACCGCGTGTTCTACCGGCTGCCCGTGTGGAAGCGGATCGTGATCATGCTCGGCGGCCCGGTGATGAACCTCCTGCTCGGAACCCTGTGCCTGGCCGTCCTGCTCTCCGGCTTCGGGACGGCGACGCCCACCACGACGGTCGCGTGGGTGTCCGAGTGCGTGGTGGCCGCGGAGCGCCAGGCCGCCGGGCAGACCGAGTGCCGGCCGGAGGACCCCCAGGCCCCCGCGAACGCCGCCGGGCTGCGCCCCGGGGACGTCGTCACGGCCGTCGACGGCGCCCCGGTCGGCTCCTGGGACGAGCTCACCGCCCGGATCCGGGACCGGGCCGGCGAACGGATCCCGGTGGTGGTCGAGCGGGACAGCCGGACCGTGTCCGCGGCGCTGACCCCCATTCTGTCCTCGCGCCCCGTGCTGGACGACTCCGGCGCCGCCGTGACCGGCGAGGACGGCGCCCCCCGCTACGAGGAGGTCGGGTTCATCGGCATCAGCCCCACGAGCGAGCCCGTCCGGCAGCCGCTGACCGCGGTGCCCGGGGCGGTGCTCGACGGGCTGCAGCAGATCGCCGGGGTGGTCCTGCACCTGCCGCAGCGGATCTACGAGGTGGGGGAGGCGGCGTTCTCCGACGCGCCCCGGGACCCGGACGGGCCGATCTCCGTGGTGGGGGTCGGCCGGATCTCGGGGGAGATCGCCGCGCACGAGGAGATCGCGCTGCGGGACAAGGCCGCCTCCCTCGTGGGCCTGGTCGGCTCCGTCAACCTGGCCCTGTTCGTCTTCAACCTGCTGCCGCTGCTGCCGCTCGACGGCGGGCACGTCGCCGGGGCGCTGTGGGAGGCGCTGCGCCGGGGGAGCGCCCGGCTGCTCGGCCGCCGCGACCCCGGCCCGTTCGACCCCGCCCGGCTGCTGCCGGTGACCTACGCGGTGGCCGTGCTGATGATCGGGATGTCCGTGCTGCTGATCTACGCGGACATCGTCAAACCGGTCCGGCTGTTCTGAGTCCGGGCCGGCCGGCGCGCCTCCGGGGCCGGCGGGCGTTCGGCGTGGGAGGAATTGCACTCCCGGCACCGGGGTCCGCCCCGGAGCATGGGGCACAATGGGAACCGGCGACGGGCCCGGCCAGCCGGTCCCGGCGCCACCGCTCCAGCTCCTGCCCTCGATTCCTCGGAGGAACTCCTTGACCCCGGTCAGCCTCGGCATGCCCGCCGCGCCCCAGCCCGTCCTCTCCCCGCGCCGGAAGACCCGGCAGATCCGGGTGGGGTCCGTGGGCGTCGGCTCCGACTCGCCGGTGAGCGTGCAGTCCATGACGACCACCCCCACCACGGACATCAACGCCACCCTGCAGCAGATCGCCGAGCTCAACGCCACCGGGTGCGACATCGTCCGGGTGGCGTGCCCGTCCCAGGACGACGCCGACGCCCTGCCGATCATCGCCATGAAGTCCCCGATCCCGGTGATCGCGGACATCCACTTCCAGCCGAAGTACGTCTACGCGGCCATCGAGGCCGGGTGTGCGGCCGTGCGCGTGAACCCGGGCAACATCCGCAAGTTCGACGACCAGGTCGGCCAGATCGCCCGCGAGGCCAAGGCCGCCGGGGTGTCCATCCGGATCGGTGTGAACGCGGGCTCCCTCGATCAGCGGATCATGGACAAGTACGGCAAGGCCACGCCCGAGGCGCTCGTCGAGTCCGCCGTGTGGGAGGCGTCCCTGTTCGAGGAGCACGACTTCCACGACTTCAAGATCTCCGTCAAGCACAACGACCCGGTCACCATGGTCCGGGCCTACCAGCTGCTCGCCGAGCGCGGCGACTGGCCCCTGCACCTCGGCGTGACCGAGGCGGGCCCCGCCTTCCAGGGCACCATCAAGTCCGCCACGGCCTTCGGTGCCCTGCTGTCCCAGGGCATCGGGGACACCATCCGGGTCTCCCTCTCGGCGCCGCCGGTCGAGGAGGTCAAGGTCGGCAACCAGATCCTGCAGTCCCTGGGCCTGCGCCCGCGCAAGCTCGAGATCGTCTCCTGTCCCTCCTGCGGCCGCGCGCAGGTCGACGTCTACACGCTCGCGGACGAGGTGACGGCGGGCCTCGAGGGGCTCACCGTTCCGCTGCGGGTGGCCGTGATGGGCTGCGTCGTCAACGGCCCCGGCGAGGCCCGCGAGGCCGACCTCGGCGTGGCCTCCGGCAACGGCAAGGGCCAGATCTTCGTCAAGGGCGAGGTCGTGAAGACCGTCCCCGAGGACCTCATCGTGGAGACGCTGATCGAGGAGGCCAACCGCATCGCCGCCGAGATGGAGACGGACGAGAACGGGGAGACCACGGCGGGCAGCCCCGTCGTGAGCGTCAGCTGACGGGCCGGTGACGGGCGGGTGAGGACGCAGCGGAGGACGGCGCCGCGGCTGGTGCCGGCGGGGGAGGTCGATCCGGCCCAGCTGGACCGGCTGCTCGAGGCGGACCCCGTCGCCCACGCCTTCGTGGCCGCCCACGTCGAGTCGTACCGCGGGAGCCGGGGCTCGCGGATCCCGCCCGTGGTCGGCACCGCCGGGCCGGACGGTGAGCTGACCGGCGCGTGCTGGGTGGGCACGAACGTGGTGCCCGTGTCCCTGGACGGCCCGGGCCTGGACCTCGTCGGCGGGCACCTGCGGCGGGGCGGGTCCCGGCACGCCTCGCTGTTCGGGCCCGCGGAGCTGGTCCTCGGGCTGTGGTCCCGGGTGGAGCGCTCGTGGCCCCGGCCCTTCGACCTGCGCCCCGTCCAGCCCCTGCTGGCCATCGACCGGGACCCGGCGCCCGCGCCGCACCCCGGCGTGCGCGTGGCACGCCCCGAGGACCTGCCCGCCGTGCTCCCGGCGAGCGCCGCCATGTTCGAGGAGGAGGTCGGGTACTCCCCGTACACGGGCGGCGACCGCGGGTACCGGGACCGGGTCTCCGCGCTCGTCGAGGCGGGGCGCTGCCTCGTGCTGACGGACGACGGGGGCCGCGTGGTGTTCAAGGCCGACCTCGGCTCGGTGGCCCGCGGCGTGGCGCAGGTGCAGGGCGTGTGGGTGGACCCGGCGCACCGCGGCCGGGGGCTGGCGGCGCCCTGCATGGCGGCCGCCGTGCGCCTCGCCCGCCGGCGCACCCCGGTGGTCAGCCTCTACGTCAACGACTACAACGTCCGGGCCCTCGCCACCTACCGGCGGGTCGGCTTCGAGCGGGTCGGGACCTTCGCCACCGTCCTGCTCTGAGCGCCCGGGGCCGCCGATCCCGGTGCGGCCGGGCCGGGCGGGGGGTGTAGATTTGACCGGAATCAGCGGCGCCGTCGGCGCCGCCCACCCTCTCGACGCCCGGGCCCGGCTGCACCACGCCGCGCTCCCCGGGAGAAACGGAGCCCTCGTGGCGCTGCGACTCTCCTCCCTGTTCCTGCGAACCCTCCGCGAAGACCCGGTCGACGCCGAGGTGGACAGCCACAAGCTGCTCGTCCGCGCCGGCTACATCCGCCGGGCCGCCCCGGGCATCTACACCTGGCTGCCGATGGGCCTGCGGGTGCTCGGGAAGGTCGAGCAGGTGGTGCGCGAGGAGATGGGCGCGATCGGCGCCCAGGAGGTGCACTTCCCGGCGCTGCTGCCGCGCGAGCCCTACGAGGTCACGAACCGCTGGACGGAGTACGGGGAGAACCTCTTCCGCCTGAAGGACCGCAAGGACGCCGACTACCTGCTTGCGCCCACGCACGAGGAGATGTTCACGCTGCTCGTCAAGGACCTGTACTCCTCCTACAAGGACCTTCCCGTCACCCTCTACCAGATCCAGGCGAAGTACCGGGACGAGGCCCGCCCCCGCGCCGGTCTCCTACGCGGGCGCGAGTTCGTCATGAAGGACTCCTACTCCTTCGACGTCGACGACGCCGGTCTCGACGAGTCCTACGCCAGGCACCGCGAGGCCTACGTCCGGATCTTCGAGCGCCTCGGCCTGCCCGTGGTCGCCGTCTCGGCCCAGTCCGGGGCCATGGGCGGCTCCCGCTCCGAGGAGTTCCTGCACCCCACGGTCATCGGGGAGGACACGTTCGTGCGCTCGCCCGGCGGCTACGCGGCCAACGTCGAGGCGGTGACCACCGTGGTGCCCGCGGAGACCGATCCCGCCGGGGCCCCCGAGGCACGGGTGCTCGAGACCCCGGACAGCCCCACGATCGACACGCTCGTGCAGCGCTCGAACGAGCTGCACCCGCGCGCCGAGGGGCCCTGGACCGCCGGCGACACCCTCAAGAACGTGGTGCTCGCCGTCGTCCTGCCCGACGGCACCAGGCGGCTCGTGGCGGTCGGCCTGCCCGGCGACCGCGCCGTGGACCTCAAGCGCATCGAGGCCGGCATCGGCGCCGCCCTGGACGTCTCCGGCGAGGTGCTGGTGGAGCAGGCCGGCGACGAGGACCTGCGCGCCTGCCCGCTGCTGGTCAAGGGCTACATCGGCCCGGGGCTGTCCCTGGACCAGGCCGTGCTCGGCGAGAAGTCCTCAACCGGCATCCCCTTCTTCGTGGACCCGCGCGTGGTCCGCGGCACCCGGTGGGTGACCGGGGCGAACGTGGCCGGCCAGCACGTCTACGACCTCACGGCCGGGCGCGACTTCGACTGGGACGGCGTCCTGGAGTGCGCCGAGGTCCGGGCCGGCGATCCTGCGCCGGACGGCTCCGGACCGCTCGAGGCGGCCCGCGGCATCGAGATGGGGCACATCTTCCAGCTGGGCCGCAAGTACGCGGAGGCACTGGGGCTGAAGGTGCTCGACCGCAACGGCAAGCTCGTCACCGTGACCATGGGCTCCTACGGGATCGGGGTCACCCGGGCGGTGGCCGCCCTCGCCGAGGCCTACCACGACGACAAGGGGCTGCTCTGGCCGCGCCAGGTCGCCCCCGCGGACGTCCACGTGGTCGCCACCGGCAAGGGCCCCGAGGTGCTGGAGGAGGCCGAGAAGGTCGTGGCCGAGCTCGAGGCGGAGGGGCTCGAGGTCCTCTTCGACGACCGGCCCAAGGTCTCCCCGGGCGTGAAGTTCGGCGACGCCGAGCTGCTCGGCGTGCCCACCGTGCTGGTGGTCGGCCGCGGCCTCAAGGACGGCGTCCTCGAGCTCAAGGACCGCGCGAGCGGCAGCAGCGAGGACGTGCCCCGGGACGGCGTCGCCGCCGTGGTCGCCGCCGCCGTGCGCGGCTGAGCCCGTGCAGGGGCTCGGCGCCTGGCTCGGGGCCTCGGGCCTGGAGCAGATGGACCCCGGCGTCGTCGCCCTGCTGGTGGCGGCCGGGCTCGCCGCGGGCTTCGTCGACGCCGTGGTCGGCGGCGGCGGCCTGCTGCAGCTGCCCGTGGTGCTGATGGTCCCGGGGATCAGCCCCGTCCAGGCCCTGGCCACCAACAAGATGGGCTCCGTGTTCGGCACCGCGACGAGCGCGCTGACCTTCTACCGGCGCACGTCCCCCGACCTGCGCACCGCCCTGCCCATGGCCGGTGTCGCGCTGGTCGGCAGCTTCGGCGGGGCGGCGCTGGCCGCGTCCCTGCCCGAGGCGGTGTTCCGCCCGATCATCCTCGCCGCACTGGTGGCCGTGCTCCTGTTCACCGTGGCCCGGCCCACCGTGGGGCAGCTGACCGAGCTGCGCCACAGCGGCGCGCGGCACTACGGCACCGCGATGGTGATCGGCACCGTCATCGGCTTCTACGACGGCGTGATGGGCCCGGGCACCGGCTCGTTCCTGGTCATCGCCATGATCACGCTGCTGGGCTACAGCTTCCTGGCCGCCAGCGCGAAGGCGAAGATCGTCAACCTCGCGACCAACGTGGGCGCGCTCGTGTTCTTCTTCGGCCACGGATCGGTGCTGTGGGGCCTGGGGCTCGTCCTGGGACTGTCCAACATGCTGGGCGGCTACCTCGGGGCGCGCACCGCGGTGGCCCGTGGCAGCCGCTTCATCCGGGTGGTGTTCCTCACCGTGGTCTCGCTGCTCATCCTCAAGCTGGGCGTCGACGTCCTGCGGGGGGCCTGAGCCGCCCCACCGGACGGGAGGTCACCGCGGCGGGTCGTCCCGGACCACGCCGGGCAGGGCGTCGACCTCCCCCGTGAGCCCGGCGCGCAGCCCGGTCGCGCGCTCGAGCGCCACGAGCGCCCAGCACCGGTCGCCGGCGTCCCCGCGGGCCAGCACGTGCGCGGCGGCCTCCTGCACGTCCCGGGCCGCCGTGTCCGCGACCCGGCCGGGGTGCTCCCGCACGTCCTCGGGCAGGACGTAGGCGCCCGCCGGCAGCCCCGGGTCCGCCGCGAGCACCCGCCGGGCGGACGGGGACCCCAGGAGCTCCTCGACGTCCGCCCGGGCCCGGTCCGCCAGCTCGGCGGGGACGGCACCGGCCGGGGCGGCACCGTCAGGGGCGACACCGTCCGGGACCGTCCCGGTGCGGGCGGCCAGCGCCTCGAAGGCGTAGCCGGCGCGGTCCAGCGCCGACCACAGGACGGCGCCGGGAGCGGTCCTCCCGCCGGGGGCCGGATCCCCGGCGGCGTCGCACAGGTCGGCGCCCGCCGGAGCCGGGACCTGCGGAGCCGCGAGCTGCGCGGCCGCGAGGTGCTGGGCCGCCGTGGCCCGCGAGACCGCCGCCGCGGCGAGCACCCGAGCCAGGGCGGGGTCCTCGGCGGCGAGGGCGTCCCCGGCGAGGGCCGTCGCCGTCGTCCGCAGCGCGGCGAACGCCGTGACGCCCGATTCCGCGGCGTCCCCGGCGCCGCCGGTGCCGGTGCCGCCGGCGGGGGAGGGGCGCCCGTCCCGGGCGGCGGCGCTCGTGCGGTCGTCGGGCGCGGGGCCCAGGGCCTCGAGTTGCCGGGCCAGGTCGGCGCGCACGTCCGCCCACGCAGCGGCGGGTGCCGGGGCCGGGGCGGGCGCCGCGAGCAGCGCCTCGGTGCCCCGCCACGCCTCAGCGCGCGCGACCTCGTCCGGGGGCACCGGCCGGGCGGCGTCCAGCCACCACGCCCCGGCGGCGCCGGTGGCGAGCAGGACCCCCAGCACCAGCGGGAGCACCCGGGGGGCGGGCGTGCGGGGATCGGTCACCGGGGGCTCCTGGGGGACGCGGCGGGGGACGGCGGAGGGCCGCGTTCATCATAGGATCTCCAGGACCGACCCCGACGTCCCGACAGCACGAGGAGACCCCGTGAGCGAGCACAGCACCCCCGAACCCGACGACCAGCGGCTGGCCGAGCTGATCGGCCCCGCGGTGGAGGAGTCGGGGCTCGTCCTGGAGCACGTCGCCCTGAAGCCCGCCGGCACCGGGCTCGTGCTGCAGGTGCTCGTGGACCTGCCGGAGGACAGCACCGACAGCGTGGACATCGACCGTATCGCCGCGGTCTCCCGGGCCGTGTCCGAGCTCCTCGATCGCACGGACCCCGTGCCCGGCTCGGCCTACGAGCTGGAGGTGTCCTCCCCGGGGGCCACGAGGGAGCTCGCGGCCCCGCGGCACTGGCGCCGCTCGATCGGCCGGCTGGTGCGGGTCACCCCGGTGGAGGGCGAGAAGTTCGCGGCCCGCCTGCTGGAGGTGGAGCAGGACGGCGTGGTCCTGCAGCGCAGCCACCAGGTGAAGAAGGGGATGCCGGCCCGGCTGCTCGACCCGGAGCGCTGGGCCTTCGAGGCCGTGCGCCGGGCCAGGGTGGAGGTCGAGTTCACGGACTGACGGACCCGGCCCCGCCCGGCACGAGTGTAAGATGTGCCGTTGACGCCGCGGCGCCCACCGGCGCCGCGGTCCGCAGTGCGACGACAACCGAGTGCGACGACGAGTGCGCGAGCACGACCCGTGGCGGCGCCCCGTCATCCCCGACGGTGCGCTGCGCCGTCCCCGGGGCCGTCAGGTGAGGAAGGCCGGACATGGACATCGATATGAGCACCCTCCGACTGCTGGAGCGTGAGCGCGACATCCCCGTGGACCTGCTCATCCCCACCATCGAGCAGGCCCTCCTGCTGGCGTACCACAAGACCGCCGGCGCGCTGCCGGGAGCGCGCGCCGAGATCGAGCGCCGGACCGGCCACGTCACCATCTGGGCCCCCGAGCTGGACGAGGACGGCGAGGCGGTCGGGGAGTTCGACGACACCCCGGCCGGCTTCGGGCGGATCGCGGCCTCCACGGCCCGCCAGGTCATCCTCCAGCGGCTGCGCGACGTCGAGGACGACGCCGTCCTGGGCCACTTCAAGGGCCGGGAGGGAGAGATCGTCTCCGGGCAGATCCAGCAGGGGCACAACCCCCACATGGTCCAGGTCGACCTTGGCACCGTGGAGGGCGTGCTGCCCCCGCACGAGCAGGCCCCCGGCGAGAAGTACCCGCACGGCGCGCGCATCCGCGCCTTCGTCGTGGAGGTCAAGCGCGGCATGAAGGGCCCGTCCATCACACTGTCCCGGTCCCACCCGGACCTGGTGCGCCGCCTGTTCGAGATGGAGGTGCCGGAGATCGCCGACGGCTCCGTGGAGATCATGGCAATCGCCCGCGAGGCCGGCCACCGCACCAAGATCGCCGTGCGCGCCACCCAGTCCGGGATCAACGCCAAGGGCGCCTGCATCGGGGAGATGGGCTCCCGCGTGCGCGCCGTGATGAACGAGTTGCACGACGAGAAGATCGACATCGTCGACTGGTCGGACGACCCCGCCCGCTGCATCGCCAACGCCCTGTCCCCGGCCAAGGTGACCCGGGTGACCGTGCTCGACGAGCGGGCCCGCTCGTCCCGCGCCGTGGTCCCCGACACCCAGCTGTCCCTGGCCATCGGCAAGGAGGGCCAGAACGCCCGCCTGGCCGCCAAGCTCACGGGCTGGAAGATCGACATCGTGCCCGAGTCGAAGGCCGCCGAGCGCCGCTGAGCCCCGCCGCGGCGGGACCGGCGCCCCCGCCCCGAGGCGGTCCCGGGATCCCGCGCGCCCCCGGTTTCGGCCCAGGGCGGTCCCCGGGATAGACTGGATAGCGGTCAGATCGTTGGTGGTCCCTGTCCGGCGCCCGCTCCCGGCCCGCACGGGACGTCCCCGACGTCCCGGCGCGAGACGAGGAGTACCGAGCGAGTGAGTGCAGACTCCCGTCGCACGTGCATCGGATGCCGGACCACCGAACACCCTGACCAGCTCGTACGTGTGGTGACCGAACCGACCGACAGCGGCCTCCGGGCCGTGGTCGACCGGGACGGACGCCTCGGCGGTCGCGGAGCCTGGCTCCACCCCTCCCACGAGTGCCTGGACTCGGCCCTGCGCCGGCGCGCCTTCCGGCGCGCGTTCCGGGCGGTCGTGGACACGGATGCGGTCGCCCCCGCACTGGACGCCCTGCTGTCCACGGGGGCAGCCCCGGCGACCGGACGCACGAGTGCCGACCACAGCCGTCCCCGGACGGCAGCCCGCGCGGTCCGACCGGACCGGTGACCACGTCCGTACGCGGGTGAAGAACTGGAAAGCGAGTCAGAGAACCGATGGAAAACCGATGAGTGCCCAGCGATGAGTGCTTCGTTGTGCTCTGCCAACGGCCTCCCGCGACCCCGCGCCGTCCTCGACGGCCGATGCTCCGGGAGCCTCAACGGAAAATAAGTGGTTCGTGCCTGTTTCGGTGCGGACCGAGACAGGAGAGAAGTGGCCAAGCCCCGCGTTCACGAGCTCGCGAAAGAGCTCGGAATAACGTCCAAGGAAGCGATTTCCACGCTTCAGACCCTGGGTGAGTTCGTCCGAGGCGCGTCCTCGACCGTCGAGCCGCCCGTCGCCAAGAAGCTGCGCTCCGCCCTCGCCGGCCGGGCGGAGAAGTCCGCCCCGGCGGCCCCGGCGCCCGCCGGCAAGCCCGCGTCCAAGCCCGGCGCCTCGTCCCGGCCCGGCACCTCCGCGCCCGCCCCGGGCCCGGCGGCCGCCAAGCCCGCCGAGAAGGCACCGGAGCGCACGCCCGAACAGGCCGCCGAGCAGCGGCCGGCCGAGAAGGCGCCCGAGCAGCGCTCCGCGGAGCCGTCCTCGACCCCGGAGCGGTCCGCGCCGCAGCGCCCGGCGGCACCGGGCGCCAGGACCCCCGCCCCGGGTCCGCGCCCGGGCAACAACCCGTTCGCCAGCCAGCAGGGCATGGGCCGCAGCGGAGCGCCCCGTCCGGGCTCCGCCGCGCCGCGCCCCGGTGGCACCGCACCCCGTCCGGGCTCGGCCGCTCCGCGTCCCGGTGCTCCCCGCCCGGCGGGTCCGCGTCCGGGCAACAACCCGTTCGCCGCCCAGCAGGGCATGCGCTCGGGCCGTCCCGAGCGCCAGGGCGGACCGCGTCCCCAGGGCCAGGGTCAGGGCGGTCCCCGCCCGCAGGGCCAGGGCCAGGGTCAGGGCGGTCCCCGTCCGCAGGGCCAGGGCGGCCCGCGTCCCCAGGGCGGTCCCCGCCCCGGCGGCGCACGCCCCAGCCCGAACATGATGCCCGGGCACACCACGGGCGTGGCCCCGATCGGCTCCCGGCCGGCCGGCGGCGGCGCAGGTCCCCGCCGCGGCGGTCCCGGCGGCGGCGGGGGCGGGTTCTCCCGTCCCGGCGGCGGCCCCGGCCGCGGCGGCCGCGGCGGCACCCAGGGCGCCTTCGGGCGCGGCGGTGCCCGCGGTAAGCAGCGCAAGTCGAAGCGGGCCAAGCGCCAGGAGCTCGAGCAGATGAAGGCCCCGTCCGTCGGCGGCGTCGCCGTTCCCCACGGCGACGGCACCACGGTGGTGCGCCTGCGCCGCGGCGCGTCCCTCACGGATTTCGCCGAGAAGATCAACGCGAACCCGGCCTCCCTCGTCACGGTGCTCATCCACCTCGGCGAGATGGCCACACAGACGCAGTCCCTCGACGAGGAGACCTTCCAGCTGCTGGGCGCCGAGCTCGGGTACCGGATCCAGGTGGTCTCGCCGGAGGACGAAGAGCGCGAGCTCTTCGAGTCCTTCGACATCGACCTGGACGCCGAGGCCGCGGCCGAGGGCGAGGACGTCCTGGAGGCGCGTCCGCCGGTCGTTACCGTCATGGGCCACGTCGACCACGGCAAGACCCGCCTGCTCGACGCGATCCGCAACACGAAGGTGATCGAGGGGGAGGCCGGTGGCATCACCCAGCACATCGGCGCCTACCAGATCGAGACCGAGGTCGACGGCCAGGAGCGGCAGATCACGTTCATCGACACCCCGGGCCACGAGGCGTTCACCGCCATGCGTGCCCGTGGTGCCCAGGTGACGGACATCGCCGTGCTCGTGGTCGCCGCGGACGACGGCGTCATGCCGCAGACGGTCGAGGCGCTCAACCACGCCCAGGCCGCCGGCGTGCCGATCGTGGTGGCGGTCAACAAGATCGACAAGCCCGAGGCGAACCCGGAGAAGATCCGCGGCCAGCTCACCGAGTACGGCCTGGTCCCCGAGGAGTACGGCGGCGACACCATGTTCGTCGACGTCTCCGCGCGCCAGAACCTCAATATCGACGACCTGCTGGACGCGATCGTGCTGACCGCGGACGGCGCGCTCGAGCTGTCGGCGAACCCGAACAAGGGTGCCCGCGGCGTGGCGATCGAGGCGAACCTGGACAAGGGGCGCGGTGCGGTCTCGACCGTGCTCGTGCAGTCCGGCACGCTGCACGTCGGCGACGCGATCGTCGCCGGAGCCGCGTACGGCCGCGTGCGCGCCATGTTCGACGAGAACGGGCAGTCCGTCGAGGAGGCGGGTCCCTCGCGGCCCGTGCAGGTGCTGGGTCTCGACTCCGTGCCCCGGGCGGGTGACACGTTCCTCTCCACACCGGAGGAGCGCACCGCGCGCCAGATCGCCGAGAAGCGCCAGGCGGCGGACCGCAACGCCCTGCTCGCCAAGCGCCGCAAGCGGATCACGCTCGAGTCCTTCGACGAGGCCGTGGCCGCCGGCAAGATCGACACTCTCAACCTCATCATCAAGGGCGACGTGTCCGGTGCCGTGGAGGCGCTCGAGGACTCCCTGCTCAAGATCGACGTGGGCGAGGAGGTCCAGCTGCGGGTCATCCACCGCGGCGTCGGCGCCATCACCCAGAACGACGTCAACCTGGCGACCGTGGACAACGCGATCATCATCGGCTTCAACGTCCGTCCCGCCGAGCGCGTGACGGACCTGGCCGACCGCGAGGGCGTCGAGATGAAGTTCTACTCGGTGATCTACAACGCCATCGACGACGTCGAGAGCGCGCTCAAGGGCATGCTCAAGCCGGAGTACGAGGAGGTGGCGCTCGGCACCGCCGAGATCCGCGAGGTGTACCGCTCCTCCAAGTGGGGCAACATCGCCGGTGCCTACATCACCAAGGGGACCATCCGCCGCAACTCCAAGGCCCGGCTCGTCCGGGACGGCAGCGTCGTGGCGGACAACCTCACGGTCGACTCGCTGCGCCGGTTCAAGGACGACGCGACCGAGGTCCGCGAGGGCTACGAGTGCGGTATCGGGCTCGGCTCCTTCAACGACATCCACGAGGGCGACCTCATCGAGACGTGGGAGATGCGCGAGAAGCCGCGCGCCTGACCCGTCCCGAGTCCCGTGCTCCGCGCGCGGGACACCCGCGGCGGCACGGGCGGGCCCAGCGCCCGCCCGTGCCGCCGCCCCCGTTCCAGCACCGTTCCCCGCCTCGTCGCCAGCACCGCGACGAGCACCGCACCGCCCCGACCCGAGGAGCATCCACCATGGCTGACGCAGCACGCGCCGCCCGACTCGCCGACCGGATCAAGGTCGTCGTGGCCCAGGCGCTCGAGCGCCGGGTCAAGGACCCACGGCTGGGCTTCGTGACCATCACGGACGCCCGCGTCACCAACGACCTCCAGCACGCCACCCTCTACTACACGGTGTTCGGCACCGCGGAGGAGCAGCAGAACACCCGGGCGGCCCTCGAGTCCGCCAAGGGCGTTCTGCGCAGCGAGGTGGGACGGAACATCACGGCTCGCCTGACGCCCACCCTGACCTTCGTCCCGGACGAGATCCCGGTCAACGCCTCCCACCTCGAGGAGGTGCTGCGCGCGGCCAAGGAGAAGGACGCCGAGGTCGCCGCCCAGGCCGCCGGGGCCAGCTGGGCCGCCGGCGAGGACCCCTACCGGAAGCCGGCCGAGGAGGACGACGAGTCCTCCCGGGACCGCTGAGCAGGCGGGGGCACCGGGGAAGTGACCCGCACGCAGCCTGACGTCCCGAGCCCGGACCCGTCCCTGCCGACGCCGTCCGGGCTCGTGGTCGTGGACAAGCCCGCCGGCTGGACCAGCCACGACGTCGTCGCCCGTGCCCGCCGTCTCGCGGGCACCCGCAAGGTGGGCCACGCCGGCACCCTGGACCCCATGGCCACGGGCGTGCTGGTGCTCGGCGTCGACCGGGCCACCCGCCTCCTGACCTGGGTGGTGGGCCGGGACAAGACGTACGCCGCGACGATCCGGCTCGGTCTGACCACCGTGACCGACGACGCCGAGGGGGAGGTTGTCGACGTCGCCGACCCCGGGGCCGTGACCGCGGTGGGCGAGCACGCGGTGGCGGCCGGCGTCGCCCGGCTCACCGGGGACATCCAGCAGGTCCCCGCGAAGGTCAGCGCGATCAAGGTCGAGGGCCGCCGCGCCTACGCCCAGGTCCGCGCCGGGCAGGACGTGGAGCTCGCCGCGCGCCCCGTCACCGTCTCCGAGTTCGCCGTGCACCGCCTCGTGCGCACCGCCGACGACGCCGGGCGGGAGGTCCTCGACGTCGACGTCACCGTGACCTGCAGCTCGGGCACCTACGTCCGGGCCCTGGCCCGGGACCTCGGCGCCGACCTCGGGGTGGGCGGTCACCTGACCGCGCTGCGCCGCACCCGGGTGGGCGCATGGACCCTCGAGGACGCGTCGACCCTCGAGGAGCTCGCCGCGGAGGTGTCCGCCGGCCGCCCGCTGCCCGTGACGAACCTGGAGGAGGCCGCCGCCGGACTGTTCCCTGTCCGTCGACTGACCGCCGCCGAGGCCCAGGACGTCGCCCACGGGCGCCGGATCGGTCCCAGCGCCGCCGACGACGGCGCGGGCAGCGACGAGGACCGTGGTCAGGGCCACCGGGGGACTGCCCCGGACCAGGACGCCGTCACCGCCGGCTTCGCCCCCGACGGGCGTCTCGTGGCCCTGCTGTCCGACCGCGGCCACCGCGGCGAGCGCACCGCCAAGCCCGTGCTCGTCTTCCTGCCCGGGGAGCGGTTCCCCGCGCCGCCGGTGATCGCCGGGGAGGAACGCTGATGCTGTGGGGCTACGACGGCTGGTTCTGGGCCGCGGTCCTGCTCGGCGCCCTCTCCTTCCTGGTGTGCGCCGTTCAGGCCGCACGCGGGCGGCGGCCCGACGACTGGACCCAGGGCTCCGTGCTGCTGCTCGAGGCGTTCCTGCTCGTCTACGCCGTGGGCACGGTCGTCATGCACGTGCGGGGGCCCGGGCCCACCGGATCGGCCCTCGAGTACTGGGGCTACCTGCTGACCGCCCTGCTCATCCCGGCGGGAACCTTCGTGTGGTCCCTCGTGGAGCGCTCGAGCTGGTCCAACTGGGTGCTCGCGGCCGCGGGGCCGGTGGTCGCGATCATGGTCTACCGCATGAACTACATCTGGTACTACCAGTGAGCCCCGGACCCAGGACCGGCTCCTGGCCCGCCACGACCCCGCAGGAGAGACCCCGATGACGCACGACCGCCCGCAGGAGGGCCCCACCCGGCTGCAGCAGCGCTTCGGGCCCCGCGCCGCCGCGGCGCGCGGCGACCGCAAGTCCTCGGGCTTCGGCCGGCTGGTCGTCGTGGTCTACGCGGTCTTCTCCCTCTCCGCCGGTGTCCGCTCGCTCTACCAGATCGCGACCGGCTTCCAGGCCGCGCCGCTGCCGTACCTGCTCTCCGCGTTCGCCGCGGCCGTCTACGTGGTGGCCACCGTGGCCCTCGCCCGGCCCGGCCTCCGCTGGCACCGGCTGGCCACGGCCGCCGTGGCCGTGGAGCTGCTCGGCGTGCTCGGCGTGGGCCTGCTCTCGGTGTTCGTCCCGGAGCTGTTCCCCGAGGCCAGCGTGTGGTCCCACTTCGGGCAGGACTACGGCTACGTCCCGCTCGTGCTGCCGGTGGTCGGCCTCGCCTGGCTCCGCCGGTCCCGGCCCCGTGGCGGGCGGGCACGCGCCTGAGCGCCGTCCGTCCCGCGCGGCGCACCGGCACGCACCGGGTAGGCTCGGTCGCGGGCCGGAGCGCCCCGTGCCGCACGCCTCCCGAAAGGACCCCCGACGATGCCCGTACGCCCCGACGGCGCCGAGGACTACGACGTCCCCGTCCTCACCGACGGCACCGTGGTGCTGCGCCGGCTCGAGGAGCGCGACGTCCCGCAGCTGGCCCGCAACTGCGCGGATCCCGCGGCCGCGGAGTTCACCACCGTGCCCCTGGGCTACACGGAGGCCGATGCGCGCTGGTACGTCGAGGAGTTCGTCCCCGCCGCCTGGCGCGCCGGCCGCGAGTACAACTGGGCGGTCGCCGACGCCCGGACCGACCGGCTGCACGGGACCGTGGGGCTCAACGCCCTGCGCGGGACCACGGCGGACATCGGACTCAACTTCGGCCCCCACGCCCGCGGCACCGGCGCCGCCGAGGCCGCCTGCCGGCTGCTGCTCGAGCACGCCTTCGGGACCCTGGGCCTCACCTATGCTTATTGGATGGCGAAGGTCCCCAACTGGGCCAGCCGCAAGCTCGCCTGGAGGCTCGGCTTCCGCTCCCCGGTGCGGATCGACGGGTTCATGGAGCAGCGCGGCGCCTCGGTGGACGCCTGGATCCTGACCCTCGGCGCGGAGGACCCCCGCTCCCCGCAGGCCCCGTGGGACGGCCCGCCGTCCCCGGCCGCCGCCCCCGCGGAGGAGCCCGGCGGCCCGCACCGGCCCGTGCCGCCCCGACCCTGACCTGCCTGTTCCGTTCCTGCGAGGAGAAGCGTGTTCCGCTGGCGAGATCTCTCTGACGTCCCCCCGGGCTTCGGCCCGTCGGTCGTCACCATCGGCAATTTCGACGGTGTCCACCGGGGCCACCAGCGGGTGCTGTCCCAGCTCGTCGACTCCGCCCGCGAGCTGGGCTGGGCCTCGGTGGTCGTGACGTTCGACCCGCATCCCGCGCAGGTGCACCGACCCGGCAGCCACCCGGGACTGATCATGGGCACCGAGGACAAGCTGGACGCCCTCGAGCGCACCGGCGCGGACGCCGCCCTCGTGCTGGAGTACACCCTGGAGTTCGCGGCCCAGTCCACCGAGCAGTTCGTGCTGGGCACCCTGGTGGGCCCGCTCGGCGCGCGCTGCCTCGTGGTGGGCGAGGATACCCGCCTGGGCAAGGACAACACCGGCAACATCGACACGCTCCGTGAGCTGGGGGAGCGCCACGGGTTCGAGGTCCGCGTGGTCGACGACCTGCTCGACCCGCTGCACGAGCAGCACCCGGAGCACGCCCCGGCCGTGACCGCGGCGGGGGAGCGGCGCTGCTCCTCCACGTGGATCCGCGCCTGCCTGCAGGCGGGCGACGTGCGCGCGGCCGCCCGGCTGCTCGGGCGTCACCACCGGATGCGCGGGGAGGTGGTGCACGGGGCCGCCCGCGGGCGGGAGCTCGGCTATCCCACGGCCAACCTGTCCCCGGACGCGGCCGGGTTCGTCCCCGCGGACGGGGTGTACGCCGGGTGGCTGCTCGACGCCCACGGCACCCGCTGGCCCACCGCGATCTCCGTGGGGTCCAACCCGACGTTCGAGAACGTGCCCCGGCAGGTCGAGGCGCACGTCATCGACCGCCCCGAGGAGCGGATCGAGGACTTCGACCTCTACGGCCAGGAAGTGGTCGTGGAGTTCGTCGCCCGGCTGCGGGGGATGGTCGCCTACGAGGGCGTCGACAAGCTCGTGGCCCAGATGGACGACGACGTCGAGCGCACCCGGGGCATCCTGGCCGCCGAGGCCTGAGCCCCGGCGGCCGGGCCCCTACATCTCCTCGTGCTCGTTCGGGTCGAACCCCGACCCGCTGATCCCGGTGTGCAGCATCTGCATCCGGTGCATCTGCTCCTCGTCCAGCTCCCAGTCGAAGACGTCGAGGTTCTCGGCCATGCGCCGGGGGTCGGAGCTCTTCGGGATCGGCACGGTGTGCGACTGCAGGTGCCAGCGGAGGACGACCTGGGCCGGGGTGCGGCCGGTCCGCCGGGCGATCCGCGCGATCCACTCGTGCTGGAGCAGATCGGTCTTGCGGCCCAGCGGGGACCAGGCCTGGGTGATGATGCGGTGCTCCGCGTGGAAGTCCCGCAGCCGCTCCTGCTGGTAGTGCGGGTGCAGCTCCACCTGGTTGACGGCCGGCGTCTCGCCGGTCTCCTCGACCAGGCGGCGGATGTGGGCGGGCGTGAAGTTGGACACCCCCACCGAGCGGACGAGCCCCTCCTGCCGCAGCTTCAGCATCGTCCGCCACGTCTCGACGTACCGGCCGACCGACGGGTTCGGCCAGTGGATGAGGTACAGGTCCACGTGGTCGGTGCCCAGCCGCCGCAGGGAGCCCTCGAGCGAGCGGCGCACGGAGTCCGTGCCGTGGTCCCGGCCCGGCAGCTTGGTGGTGAGGAACAGCTCGTCGCGCGGCACGCCGGCCGCCGCGATCGCGCGCCCCACGCCCGTCTCGTTGCCGTAGTTCACCGCGGTGTCGACCATCCGGTACCCCAGCATGAGGGCCTCGGCGACGTCGGCCTCGGCCCCGGCGTCGTCCATCGGGTAGGTGCCCAGCCCGATCGCGGGAATGCGCCGGCCGTCCCGCATCGTGTGCGTGCGGTCGGCGACCGCCGGGCCCCGCCCGTCCTTCTCGTCCTTGCTCACGCGCTGCTCCTGCTCGTCTCGTCCTGCTCGGCCACGTGCTGCCGGCACGGTCCTACCCGGCCCGGACGGCCGTGCGCCGGGACCCCGCCGTCGTGTCCCTCCCATTTTGGCCCACCGGCCGGGGGAGGCCCAGCGCAGCGCGCCGCGCCGCCCGGGGGTGGGGCGGCGCGCCCGGGTCCGCTAGACTGGACGGCGGTCCGACTGCAGTCCGTGGTTGTCGGACCCCCGGGGAGTCCCGGGACCCGGCGACGAGCCCGTCGTCCGGGCCGCACGGTACTGACTCGAACGGAGTTACACGTGGCACTCGACGCCGCCATCAAGCAGGAGATCATCAAGGACTTCGCCACCCACGAGGGCGACACCGGTTCGCCCGAGGTGCAGATCGCGGTCCTGACCCGCCGGATCGCCGATCTGACGGAGCACCTGAAGCAGCACAAGCACGACCACCACACCCGCCGCGGCCTGATGGCCCTGGTCGGTCGCCGTCGCCGCATGCTGACCTACCTGCGCGACACCGACATCACGCGCTACCGCACGCTCATCGAGCGGCTCGGCCTGCGCCGCTAGTCGGCACCCGGCGGCGTCCGCCCGGCAACGGGAGGACGCCGCCGAGCACCGGGCCCGCACGGCACAGCAGCCGGGCGGACCTCGCACCACCAGAGACAGCACCATCGAACACCAGACGGGGCCACCGCGCCGATCATTCGCGGTCCTCGGTAGTGATCTCCGGACACCGGACGGCCCCCGCGGCCCCGGACCTTCCGTGGATCTCGATCGAAGACCGGGTGACGCGCGGACGGTCCCGCCGACACGAAACGGAGGTGACCCTTGGAGGGTCCCGAGATCCAGTACGCCGAAGCCGTCATCGACAACGGCTCCTACGGAAAGCGCGTCGTGCGCTTCGAGACCGGCCGCCTCGCCAAGCAGGCCGCCGGCTCCACCCTCGTCTCCATCGACGAGGACACCACCATGCTCGCCGCCACCACGGTGGGCAAGTCCCCCCGCCAGGGCTTCGACTTCTTCCCCCTGACGGTCGACGTCGAGGAGCGGATGTACGCGGCCGGGCGCATCCCGGGCTCGTTCTTCCGCCGCGAGGGCCGCCCCTCCACGGACGCGATCCTCACCTGCCGGCTCATCGACCGCCCGCTGCGCCCCGCCTTCGCCAAGGGCATCCGCAACGAGGTGCAGGTCGTCGTCACGATCCTGTCCATGAACCCGGACGAGATCTACAACACCGTGGCGATCAACGCCGCGTCGATGGCCACGACCCTGTCCGGGATGCCCTTCCAGGGTCCCGTCGGCGGCGTGCGCGTGGCGCTCATGGCCGGCGAGAACGGCCAGCACCAGTGGGTGGCCTTCCCGAAGCACTCGCAGCTCGAGAACGCCGTGTTCGACATGGCCGTGGCCGGCCGCGTCGTCACCGGCAAGGACGGCACCGAGGACGTCGCGATCATGATGGTCGAGGCCGAGGCCACCGACAACTCCTGGAACCTGATCAAGAACAACGGCGCCGTGGCCCCCACCGAGGAGCTCGTGGCCCAGGGCCTCGAGGCCGCCAAGCCGGCCCTCAAAGCGCTGTGCGACGCCCAGGCCGACCTCAAGGCCCGCGCCGGCAAGCCGGAGATGGAGCTGCCCCGCTTCGGCGGCTTCGGGGACGACGTCAAGGAGGCCGTCGCGGCTTCCGTCGGCACCCGGCTCGCCGAGGTGTACTCGATCGCCGACAAGCAGGAGCGCGAGACCGCGACCGACGCGCTGCACCAGGCGACCCTGGCCGAGCTCGCCGGCGAGGACGGGCCCTTCACCGACCGCAAGGACGAGGTCAACGGCGCCTACCAGGCGCTCACCAAGCAGACCGTGCGCCAGCGGGTGCTCACCGAGCAGGTGCGCATCGACGGCCGCGGCCTGACGGACATCCGCCAGCTCACCGCCGAGGTCGAGGTCCTGCCGCGCGTGCACGGCTCCGCGATCTTCGAGCGCGGCGAGACCCAGATCATGGGCGTGACCACGCTGAACATGCTGAAGCTGGAGCAGCAGATCGACTCGCTGTCCCCGGTGAAGCACAAGCGGTACATGCACCACTACAACTTCCCGCCGTACTCCACCGGCGAGACCGGTCGCGTGGGCTCCCCGAAGCGCCGCGAGATCGGCCACGGCGCCCTGGCCGAGCGGGCCATCACCCCGGTGCTGCCCTCCCGCGAGGAGTTCCCCTACGCGATCCGGCAGGTCTCCGAGGCGCTGAGCTCCAACGGCTCCACGTCGATGGGCTCTGTCTGCGCCTCGACCCTGTCGCTGCTCAACGCCGGCGTGCCGCTGCGCGCACCGGTGGCCGGCATCGCCATGGGCCTGGTCTCGGACGAGGTGGACGGGGAGACCCGCTACGCCGCGCTGACCGACATCCTGGGCGCCGAGGACGCGCTGGGCGACATGGACTTCAAGGTGGCCGGCACCTCCGAGTTCGTGACCGCGATCCAGCTCGACACCAAGCTCGACGGGATCCCCTCCTCGGTGTTGGACGCCGCGCTGACCCAGGCCCGCGAGGCCCGGCTGCACATCCTCGGCGTGCTGAACGCGGCCATCGACCGGCCGGACGAGATGAGCGAGTTCGCCCCGCGCGTGATCTCCGTGACCGTCCCCGTCTCCAAGATCGGCGAGGTCATCGGCCCGAAGGGCAAGATGATCAACCAGATCCAGGAGGACACCGGCACCGACATCTCCATCGAGGACGACGGCACCGTCTACATCGGCGCCACCGACGGCCCCTCGGCCGAGGCGGCCCGCGCGGCGATCAACGCGATCGCCAACCCGCAGGTCCCGGAGGTCGGCGAGCGCTACCTGGGCACCGTGGTCAAGACCACGACCTTCGGCGCCTTCGTCTCCCTCACTCCGGGCAAGGACGGCCTGCTGCACATCTCGGAGCTGCGCAAGCTCAACGAGGGCAAGCGCGTCACCGACGTCGAGGACGTCCTCGGCGTGGGCCAGAAGGTCCAGGTCGAGATCACGAAGGTCGACGACCGCGGCAAGCTGTCCCTGGCCCCCGTGGTCGCCGAGGAGCCGAACGTACCCACCGAGGACGATGACGCCACCGAGGCCTGAGCCGGGCCCGTCCCGCGCACAGCACCGCACTAGCACAGAAAGCAGCACAGCTGGATGACGGCAGTCGATCTGCCGCTGGAGGCGGGCGACCGCGGCCCGGGGAGCACCCCCGGCCCGGACGCCCGCCTCTCGGCGGTCCCCCGCAGTTCCCCCTCCGCCGCGGCCGCGGCCCTGACCACGGCCGCCGCGGGGTTCAGCCACACCCTCCACGAGGGCGCCGGCGGCAACGTGGTCCGTCGCACGGTCCTGCCGTGCGGCACCCGGGTTGTCACCGAGCGGATGCCCGCCCAGCGGGCCGTGACGGTCGGCTTCTGGGTCGGCGTCGGCTCCCGTGACGAGCAGCCCGGCCGCCTGGGCTCCACGCACTTCCTCGAGCACCTGCTGTTCAAGGGCACCGAGCGGCGCTCCGCGCTGCAGATCGCGGAGGCGTTCGACGAGGTGGGCGGGGAGTCCAACGCCGCCACGGCCAAGGAGCACACGTGCTACTACGCGCGGGTCCTGGCCGAGGACCTGCCGATGTCGATCGACGTCATCACCGACATGGTGACGTCGGCCGCCCTGGACCCGGACGAGCTCGAGCGGGAGCGGGGGGTCATCCTCGAGGAGCTCGCGATGGACAAGGACGACCCCGAGGACGTCGCCTTCGAGGAGTTCACCCAGCGGGTGCTGGGGGCCCACCCCCTCGGCCGGCCCATCGGTGGGACCCCCGAGGAGATCCTCGCGGTGCCCCGCGACGCGGTGGTCGAGCACTACCGCCGCCACTACCGGCCCGAGGGCCTCGTGGTCACGGCCGCCGGTGGCCTCGAGCACGACGTCGTCGTCGCCCTCGTCGCCGAGGCCCTCGAGCGCGCGGGCTGGGACCCGGCCGCCCCGGCGGCCCCCCTCCCGCGGCGCGAGCGCACCCCCGCGCCCCTGGAGCCGGACTGGGGCGAGCACTTCCTGGAGCGGCCCGTGGAGCAGACCAACGTGGTCGTCGGCCGGCCCGGGCTCGTGGCCGGCGACGACCGCCGCTTCGCGATGACCGTGCTCAACGCGGCCCTGGGCGGCGGGATGTCCTCCCGCCTGTTCCAGGAGATCCGCGAGAAGCGCGGCCTGGCCTACAGCACGTTCTCCTTCTCGGGCGCCTACTCGGACGCCGGCTACTTCGGGATGTACGCCGGGTGCCTGCCCGCGCGCACCGACGAGGTCCTGGCGCTCATGGCCGGCGAGCTCGAGACGCTCGCCCGGGACGGCATCGGGGCGGACGAGCTGCGCAAGGTCGTGGGCCAGCTGGGCGGGGGCACCGTGCTCGCCCTCGAGGACACCGGGTCCCGGATGTCCCGGCTGGGCTCCGCGGAGCTGAAGTCCGGGGAGTTCCTCGACATCGACGAGTCCCTGGACCGGGTCCGCTCCGTGACCCCGGAGCAGGTCCGGGAGCTCGCGGGGTGGCTCGCCGAGGGCCCGGTCGTGACCACCATCGTGGCGCCCACCCGCCGCTGACCGCACGCCGCCGCCGCCCGTCCCGTGACCTAGAGTTGGAGCCATGACCGAGCGCACCGCCCCCGTGACCACCGACGCCCCGCCGTCCGCCCCCGCCGAGCTGCGCGTCGCCGTGCTCGGCGCGCGCGGCCGGATGGGCAGCGAGGCCGTGCAGGCGGTGCGCCGCGCCGAGGGTCTCCAGCTCGTCGCCGAGCTCGGCCGGGAGGATTCGCTCCAGGCCCTGGTCGCCGCCGGCGCGGAGGTCGTGGTCGACCTCACGGTCCCCTCCGCCACGGAGGCCAACGTCCGCTTCGCCGTGCAGCACGGCATGCACTGCGTCGTGGGCACCACCGGCTGGGACGCCGAGCGGCTGGACCGGCTCGAGGCGCTGCTGGCCGAGCACCCCGGGGTGGGGGTGCTCGTCGCTCCCAACTTCTCGGTCGGCGCGGTGCTCGCCATGCGCTTCTCCGCGCAGGCCGCCCGGTTCTTCGAGTCCGTCGAGATCGTCGAGCTGCACCACCCGGACAAGGTGGACGCCCCCTCGGGCACCGCCGCCCGCACCGCCGCCCTCGTCGGGCAGGCACGGCGCTCCGCGGGGGTCGCGCCGTCGCCGGACGCCACGGAGCAGGACCCGGGCGGGGCCCGCGGCGCGCTCGTGGAGGACGTCCGGGTGCACTCCGTGCGCCTGCGCGGGCTCGTCGCCCACCAGGAGACGCTGCTGGGCGGCGTCGGCGAGCAGCTCACCATTCGGCACGACTCCTTCGACCGGATCTCCTTCATGACCGGCGTGGTGCTCGGCGTCCGGGAGGTGGGCTCCCACCAGGGGCTCACGCACGGGCTCGAGGGCTACCTCGACCTGGGGCTGTAGCGCCGATGGACTCCATCCGAGCCTGGATCTGGGGCCTGCTCGCGGCGGCCCTGCTGACCCTCTGGCTGCTGCCCATCCCCGGCGGCTCGAAGCTGTGGATCCTCGCCGTGCTCGTCTTCGCGGGCGTCTTCACGCTCCTGGAGTCGACGAGCAAGGCGAAGTTGCTCGCCGCGGCCATGGTGACGCTGCTCGTCGTCTACCTGGGCCTGAGCCTGCACCGCGCGGTGCTGCTGCTGGGCACGGACGGCTGGATCGCCAGGGCCTTCGGCGTCGCCATGCTGGTGCTCCCGGCCGTGGGCGTGTGGGCGCTGGTGCGCGAGATCCTGTTCGGGGTCCGGACCGAGCAGCTCGGCCGGACGCTGCACGAGGAGGGCGGGCTGCCGCCCGACGACCTCCCGCGCACCCCCGGCGGGCGCATCGTGCGCGAGGCCGCCGACGAGCGCTTCGGGGCCGTCCGGGCGCAGACCGAGGCGGACCCGGGCGACTGGCGCAACTGGTACCGGCTCTCCCTGGCCTACGCGGCCGCCGGGGACCGGACCCGCGCCCGCTCCGCGATGCGCGACGCCGTGGCCCTCTCCCGCGGGCGCGCCGCCCGCAACGTGGAGCCCGCCGACCCCCCGGGCGAGGGCCGGGCCTGACCGTGGTGGTGAGCCCCTGCTGCCCGCCCGCCGGTGCCCCCGCCGCGGAGGCGGTAACCTGGCACCCATGACTGCCAACGCCTCGCCTTCCTCCGCCGACCTCCCCGCGACCCGGTCCGAGCCACTGTTCGGGACGCTGCTCACCGCGATGATCACCGTCTTCGCCGCGGACGGCTCCGTGGACCTGGACGCCACCGCGGCCATGGCCGAGCAGCTCGTCGACGACGGCTGCGACGGCCTCGTGGTGTGCGGCACCACGGGGGAGTACTCCACCATGACCGACGAGGAGAACCTCTCCGTGTTCCGCGCGGTCAAGGAGGCCGTCGGCTCCCGCGTGCCGCTGCTCGCGGGCACCGGCTCCAACGACACCGAGCACTCCCGCTACCTCTCCCGCGCGGCCGAGAAGCTCGGCATGGACGGGCTGCTCATCGTCACCCCGTACTACAACAAGCCCTCCCAGGCCGGCGTCGAGGCCCACTTCCGCAGCCTCGCGGACTCCGTGGACCTGCCGATCATGCTCTACGACATCCCCGGCCGCGCCGGCATCCCGATCGCCACCGAGACCCTCGTCTCCCTGGCCGGGCACCCCAACATCGTGGCCGTCAAGGACGCCAAGGCGGACCTGGTCGCCGCGACCCGGGTGCTGGCCGAGACCGACCTGCTCTACTACTCGGGCGACGACGGCCTGACCCTGCCCTGGATGGCCATCGGCGCCGCCGGGCTCATTGGCGTCACCACCCACGTGGCCACCGCCCGGTACCGCGAACTCGTCGACGCGGTCCGTGCCCAGGACCTCGTCACGGCCCAGCGGATCAACGCCGAGCTCGAGCCCGTCGTCCGCGCCACGATGACCCGCGCCCCCGGCGCCGTCGCGGCGAAGACGATCCTCATGTGGCAGGGCCGGCTGCCGCACAACACCGTGCGGCTCCCGCACGTCCCGCCCACGGAGGCCGAGGCCGCCCTGATCCGTGCGGACCTGCGGGGCTCGGTCGTCGCCGACACCCTCCTCGAGACCATCGACTGACGAAAGGGGTCCCATGACCCAGTGGCACACCGACCTGGCGGCTCCCCCCGCCCTCGGCAAGGACGTCCTGCGCGTCGTCCCGCTGGGCGGGCTGGGCGAGGTCGGACGGAACATGACGGTGTTCGAGATCAACGGGCAGCTGCTCGTGGTCGACTGCGGCGTGCTCTTCCCCGAGGAGACCCAGCCGGGCGTGGACCTCATCCTCCCGGACCTCAACCACATCGTCGACCGGCTCGACGACGTCGTGGCCGTGGTGCTGACCCACGGCCACGAGGACCACATCGGCGCCGTCCCGTACCTGCTCAAGCGCCGCCCCGACATCCCCGTGATCGGCTCCCGGCTGACGCTCGCGCTCATCGAGGCGAAGCTCCAGGAGCACCGGATCAAGCCCTACACCATGGCGGTGCGGGAGGGGCAGGTCGAGCGGCTCGGCGAGTTCGAGTGCGAGTTCGTGGCCGTCAACCACTCGATCCCGGACGCCCTCGCGGTGTTCCTGCGCACCAAGGCCGGCACCGTCCTGCACACGGGCGACTTCAAGATGGACCAGCTGCCGCTCGACGGCCGGATCACCGACCTGCGCCACTTCGCCCGGCTGGGGGAGGAGGGCGTGGACCTGTTCCTCACCGACTCCACCAACGCCGAGGTCCCCGGGTTCACCCCCACGGAGAAGCACATCGGCCCCGTCCTCGCGGACGTGATCGGGCGCGCCCCGAAGCGCGTGGTCGTGGCGTCCTTCTCGTCGCACGTCCACCGCGTGCAGCAGGTGCTGGACGCCGCCGCCGAGCACGGGCGCAAGGTCGCGTTCATGGGCCGGTCCATGGTGCGCAACATGACCATCGCCGAGAAGCTGGGCTACCTGGAGGTCCCGCCGAACACCCTGATCGACCAGAAGCGGATCGACGAGCACGCGAACTCGAAGCTGGTCATCATGTGCACCGGGTCGCAGGGGGAGCCGATGGCCGCGCTGTCCCGGATGGCCAACGGCGACCACAAGGTCCAGCTCACCGAGGGCGACACCGTGATCCTCGCGTCCTCGCTCATCCCCGGCAACGAGAACTCGGTCTTCCGGATCATCAACGGGCTCATGCGGCTGGGCGCCAACGTGGTCCACAAGGGCACCGCCAAGGTGCACGTCTCCGGGCACGCCGCAGCGGGCGAGCTGCTGTACTGCTACAACATCGTGGAGCCCGGCTACGTCATGCCGGTGCACGGCGAGGTCCGCCACCTCATCGCCAACGGCAAGCTCGCCGAGGAGACCGGCGTGCCCACCGACCACGTGCTCCTGGCCGAGGGCGGCACCGTGGTGGACATGGCCGACGGCGAGGCGCGGATCACCGGCCAGGTCGAGTGCGGCTACGTCTACGTGGACGGCTCCTCCGTGGGCACGATCACCGACGCCGACCTCAAGGACCGGCTCGTGCTGGCCGAGGAGGGCTTCATCTCCGTCATCACCGTGGTGAACCGGGACACTGGCAAGGTCGTCACCGGCCCTGACGTGCACGCCCGCGGCGTGGCCGAGGACGACAGCGTGTTCGACGAGATCAAGCCGAGGATCACCGCCGCGCTCGAGGACGCCATCAACCACTCGGGCAAGAACCACACCACCCAGCAGCTCCAGCAGGTGGTGCGCCGCACCATCGGCTCGTGGGTCAGCCGCCGGCTGCGCCGCAAGCCCATGATCGTCCCGGTCGTCATCGAGGCCTGAGCCCCCGGTCCCTCCCCCCGTGCGGCACCGCTGACGAGGGGAGGCCGTGGTCTACCCTGGGAGCATGGCGACTCGTACTTCCCCCGCCCGCAAGGGCGCCTCGACGTCGCGTGGCAAGAACAGCACGTCTTCTGCGCGGTCGTCGGGATCCAGCCGGTCCACCTCCACCCGCCGTCCGTCGACCGCCGGACGGGGCTCCGCGGCGCCCTCCGCGGGCTCCCCGCGGGTGCTGCACGGCATGGGCGCCGCCCTGGCCTGGTGCGCCCGCGCCGTCGGAGGCGTCTGGACGGCCCTCGCCCACGTGGTCGGCGGCGCCGTGCGCCGCATGGGCACCCTGCGCACGGACGTGCCCGCGGAGTCGCTGCGCGACGGCGGCGCCCTCTTCCTGCTGCTGCTCGGCCTGCTCGCCGCGGCCGTCGAGTGGTGGAACCTGCCCGGCGCGTCCGCGCCGTGGCTGGCGGTCCCCGCGGTGGCGGTGCACGAGGTCCTCGCGGGGACCTTCGGCTGGACGGCCCTGGTGCTGCCGCTGCCCCTCGTGGGCTTCGCCCTGCGCCGCTTCCGCCACCCCGAGGACACCTCGGCCAACAACCGCATCGCGATCGGGCTGGGCGCCGCCGTCGTCGCCGGCTCCGGCCTCGCGCACGTGCTCCTGGGGCAGCCGTCCCCGAGCCAGGGCCACGAGGTGCTCCGGAGCGCCGGCGGCTACGTGGGCTTCCTCGCCGCCGACCCGCTGAGCGCCCTCATCACCCCGGTCGGCGCCGGCGCGATCTTCGTCGCGGCCCTGTTCCTGTCCGTGCTCGTGGTCACCGCCACGCCCGTCAACCTCATCCTGCCGCGACTGCGGCAGGGCTACTGGCGGCTCATGGGCCAGGACGGCCCCGTCTCCGCGACCGATGTGTCCGCCGCCCGGCACGACCGCTCCTACCTGGACGAGCACGCCGCGCGCGCCGAGGCGGCCAAGACCCGCCGCGAGAAGCGCCGCGAGCGCAAGGCGGCCGAGGCCGAGCGCCGCGCCCTCGACGGCTACCGCGGGGACGAGGCCTTCGAGCGCGCCGTCGTCGCCGAGGAGGCCGCCGACGGCCAGGCGCCGACCCGCGTCTTCGACGTCGACTCCGCGCGCGCCGCCCGGCAGCGGGCCGCCGCGGCGGGAACGGCGGGGGCGGCGGGATCCGCCGAGCCGCCCGCCGAGCCGGCCGCCGCCGCGGAGCAGGGGGGCGACGTCCCCCGGCCGGGGCAGAAGCGGCCCACCCAGGAGCAGCTCGCCGCACGCCGGCTGCGCCGGGAGCAGGGCCTCGAGCCGGCCGCGGACACCGCCGCGGGCTCCGGCTCCCCGGCGCTGGAGGACGTGGCCGCCGAGCCCACCGGCTCCACGTCCGTCACCGCCCGCACCCACACCCCCGAGTCGCCCATCCCCGCCCGCGCGGAGCAGCTCAAGCTCGAGGGCGACATCGCCTACTCCCTGCCCGCGGCCGGCGCGCTCGTGCAGGGCCCGCCGCCCAAGGAGCGCTCCGAGGCCAACGACGCCGTGGTCGCCTCCCTGACGAGCGTGCTGGAGCAGTTCAACGTGGACGCCGTGGTCACCGGCTTCTCCCGCGGGCCCACCGTCACCCGGTACGAGATCGAGCTGGGCTCCGGCACCAAGGTCGAGCGCGTCACGGCGCTGTCCAAGAACATCGCCTACGCCGTGGCCTCCGCGGACGTGCGCATCCTCTCGCCGATCCCCGGCCGGTCCGCGATCGGCATCGAAATCCCCAACACCGACCGCGAGACCGTGTCCCTGGGCGACGTCCTGCGCTCGCACAACGCCCGCAAGACGGAGCACCCCATGGTCATGGGCGTGGGCAAGGACGTCGAAGGCGGCTACGTGGTGGCCAACCTCGCGAAGATGCCGCACCTGCTCGTCGCCGGCGCCACCGGCGCGGGCAAGTCGAGCTTCGTGAACTCGATGATCGTCTCGCTCCTGATGCGCGCCACCCCGGACGAGGTGCGGATGGTCATGGTCGACCCGAAGCGGGTCGAGCTGACCGCCTACGAGGGCGTGCCCCACCTGATCACCCCCATCATCACGAACCCCAAGAAGGCCGCCGAGGCGCTGCAGTGGGTCGTGCGGGAGATGGACGCCCGCTACGACGACCTCTCGCACTACGGGTACAAGCACGTCGACGACTTCAACAAGGCCGTGCGCAACGGCAAGGTCCAGCCCGAGCCCGGCTCGAAGCGCGTGATCCGGCCGTACCCGTACCTGCTCGTGATCGTCGACGAGCTCGCGGACCTGATGATGGTCGCCCCGCGCGACGTCGAGGACGCGATCGTGCGGATCACCCAGCTCGCCCGTGCCGCCGGCATCCACCTGGTGCTTGCCACCCAGCGGCCCTCCGTGGACGTGGTCACCGGTCTGATCAAGGCCAACGTGCCCTCCCGGATGGCGTTCGCGACATCCTCGGTCACCGACTCCCGCGTGGTCCTGGACCAGCCGGGCGCCGAGAAGCTCATCGGCCAGGGCGATGCCCTGTTCCTGCCCATGGGCGCCTCCAAGCCGATGCGCGTCCAGGGCGCGTGGGTCACCGAGTCGGAGATCCACGAGGTCGTCGACCACGTCAAGGGCCAGATGAAGGCCCACTACCGCCAGGACGTGGTGCAGGAGGCCCCCAAGAAGACCATCGACGAGGACATCGGGGACGACCTCGATGTCCTCCTGCAGGCCACCGAGCTCGTGGTGACCACCCAGTTCGGGTCCACCTCCATGCTCCAGCGCAAGCTGCGCGTCGGCTTCGCCAAAGCCGGCCGGCTCATGGACCTGCTGGAGTCCCGCGGCGTCGTCGGGCCCTCCGAGGGGTCCAAGGCGCGGGACGTGCTCGTCAAGCCCGACGACCTCGCCGCGACCCTCGCCGTGCTCCGGGGCGAGGAGCCGCCCGCGCCGCAGGCCGGCGCCGGCGGGTCGGTCGACTACGGCGAGGACCCGGTCGAGGCCTCGCTGGCCCGGACCGCGACCGACCACGGCGACGGCGCCGAGGACCCCGAGGAGTCCGAGGACGCCTGGCAGCTGACCGGCCGTTGAGCCGACCCCGTCCCACCCACCAGGAAGCGAGCACCAGATGAGCCCCGCGGACCCGGCGTCCAACCTCAACCTGCCGAACGCGCTGACCGCCCTGCGCATCGTGCTGGTGCCCTTCTTCGTGTGGTTCCTGTGGGTGGGAGGCACCCAGGGGGAGGACTCCCTGGGCATGCGGTGGGCCGCCCTGGCGGTCTTCGCGGTCGCCATGTACACGGACAAGCTCGACGGCGACATCGCGCGGGCCCGCGGGCTGATCACCAGCTTCGGCAAAATAGCCGACCCCATCGCCGACAAGCTACTGACCGGTGCCGCGTTCGTGGTGCTCTCGATGCTCGGCGAGCTGTGGTGGTGGGTGACCGTGGTGATCCTCGTCCGGGAGTGGGGGATCACGCTCCTGCGCTTCGTGGTCATCCGCTACGGCGTCATGGCCGCCTCGAAGGGCGGCAAGCTCAAGACCGTCCTGCAGACCGTGGCGCTCCTGCTCCTGCTGCTCCCGCTGGTGCCCCTGGTGGGCGCGTGGTGGCCGTGGCTGGGCTGGATCGCGATGGGGGCGGCCCTCGTGGTCACGGTCGTGACCGGCGTGGACTACGTGGTCAAGGCGGTCCAGCTCCGCCGCCGGGCGCTGGCCGAGCGGAACGCGGCGTGACGGAGCCGCAGCCGGCCGCCCGGGCGCTCGTCGAGGAGGCCGTCCGCCGGGCGCTCACGGTCGCGACTGCGGAATCCCTCACCGGGGGAGCGCTGGCCGCCGCCGTCGTCGACGTCCCCGGGGCCTCGGCCTGCTTCGAGGGCGCGGTCGTCTCCTACTCAAACCGGGTCAAGACCGAGGTCCTCGGCGTGCCGGCCCGGCTGCTCGCCGAGCGGGGCTCCGTCGACCCCGACGTCGCGGTCGCCATGGCGGAGGGCGCCCGCCGCCGCCTCGGCACGGACTGGGCCGTCTCCACCACGGGCGCCGCCGGTCCCGAGCCGCACGACGGCAAGCCCGTGGGCACGGTCTACCTGGGCGTCGCGGGACCGGACGGGTCCACCGTCCACGAGCTGGCCGCGGCAGGGGACCGGGCCGAGATCCGGGCGGCCGCCGTGCGCGCCGCCCTCGAGCGGCTCACGGCGGCCCTGGTGCTCCCAGCCAACTCACAGTGAAAAACCGCCTCCTGCGGGGAAGAATGGAACCGTCAGCGGGGTTAGCAATGATCGCAGGCTCGAGTTGAGCCGATCGAAGTCAAGATGTCGACCGGCCGGCGCCGAGGCACCGCCCGCAGCCGGCGGTGAAGCTGCCGCACACACGAGGAGACGAGCGATTCACATGACCAAGCAACCCGTGTCCGTCAATGGCGTCGTCCGTTGGAAGGACGTGGGCCTCGACGAGGACGACAGCACCGAGACGAAGGACATGAAGATGGGTGTACTCCGCCAGGAGATCGGTGAGGTCCTGCGCAGCGTCCGCCAGCGTCAGGGACGCACCCTCCGAGAGGTCTCGCACAGCGCCCGCGTCTCCCTCGGCTACCTGAGCGAGGTGGAGCGCGGCCAGAAGGAGGCCTCCTCCGAGCTCCTCGCCTCGATCTGCGCCGCGCTCGACATCCCGATGTCCCAGATGCTGCGCGAGGTCGCGGACCGCCTGGCCTACGCCGAGGGCCTCCTGGTCCCGGACACGGTGCCCAGCGACCTCACCGAGCAGTACTCGCGGGAGTTCGGCCGCGTCAACGGCGGCGAGGCCGCCGCGGCCGGCGCCCGCTGATCCGCAAGGGCGGTCCGCCGCCCGCCCACGACGTCCCGGAGGGCTCGTCGGTCCCAGGACCGCCGGGCCCTCCGGCCTGTGCCGGCCCCGCCGCCCGGATGGCAGGATGGACGGGCACGACCCCCGGCGGGAGGCACGACGAAGGAGGACGCGGATGAGGCTGAGCAGCTTCTGGCAGCTCATGGCCGACGAGTTCGGCGCGGGCTACAGCAGGGTCCTGGCCCGGGACCTCGTGCTCGGGGAGCTCGAGCACCGCACGGCCGCCGAGGCCATCGAGGCCGGCGTCGACCCGCGGACCGTGTGGTTCGCCCTCTGCCGGGCCCAGGACGTCCCCGAGTCCCGCTGGTGGGGCGTGGACCGCCCGCCCCGGGACTGACGCCCGCCGGGTTCCCGGCGCGCCCGTGGACCCGCGACCGCTTCGAAGGTATATTCGAAGCAACGGGGCGCGGACTGCACAGCCCGGTCCGTCCCGAGACAGTGGTTCCCGCTCCTCCCCAGACCCCGCTCGAAGCCTTACGGTGTCCGACCACGGCGATACCGTGGAACACGAAAAGACCAGCAGCAACGGTTCCGGCCGCACCGGCGGAACCCCCCGAACACGAGGTGGACCATGGCAGCCAAGGGCAGCAACAAGCAGAGCGCCGACCAGCAGTTCGGCAGCGACCGCGAGAAGGCTCTCGAGACCGTTCTCGCGCAGATCGACAAGAACTACGGCAAGGGCTCGGTCATGCGCCTGGGCGACCGTCCGGCGACCAAGATCGAGACCATCCCCACCGGGTCCATCGCGATGGACGTCGCGCTGGGCATCGGCGGGTTCCCGCGCGGGCGCGTCGTGGAGATCTACGGCCCGGAGTCCTCCGGCAAGACGACCGTGGCCCTGCACGCGGTCGCCAACGTCCAGAAGGCCGGCGGGATCGCCGCCTTCATCGACGCCGAGCACGCCCTCGACCCCTCCTACGCCGAGAAGCTGGGCGTGGACACCGACAGCCTGCTGGTCTCGCAGCCGGACACCGGTGAGCAGGCCCTGGAGATCATGGACATGCTCGTCGGCTCCGGATCCATCGACATCATCGTCATCGACTCGGTGGCGGCCCTGGTGCCCAAGGCCGAGATCGAGGGCGAGATGGGCGACAGCCACGTGGGTCTGCAGGCCCGCCTCATGAGCCAGGCGCTGCGCAAGATCACCGGCCGGCTCTCCCACTCGAACACCACCGCGATCTTCATCAACCAGCTGCGCGAGAAAATCGGGGTGTTCTTCGGCAGCCCCGAGACCACCACCGGTGGCAAGGCGCTAAAGTTCTACGCCTCGGTGCGCGTGGACGTGCGCCGCATCGAGACCCTCAAGGACGGGGCCAACCCGGTGGGCAACCGGACCCGCGCCAAGATCGTCAAGAACAAGATGGCGCCGCCCTTCAAGCAGGCGGAGTTCGACATCCTCTACGGGGAGGGCATCTCCACCGAGGGCGGGCTCATCGACATGGGCGTGGAGCACGGCATCGTCAAGAAGTCCGGGGCGTGGTTCACCTACGAGGGCGACCAGCTGGGGCAGGGCAAGGAGAACTCGCGCCGGTTCCTCAAGGACAACCCGGAGCTGGCCGAAGAGATCGAACGCCGGATCCTGGTGAAGCTCGGGGTCGTCGAGGAGCCGGAGACCGCCGAGGAGACCGCGGAGGAGCAGCCCGTGACCGGGCTGCCCACCGAGGTCGCCGGCCCGGCCTTCTGAGCGGGTCCGTGACCGAGAGCCCGTACGACCGCCGGCGCCGCCGGTCCTCCGCCCGCCACCGCGGGCCGGAGGGCCCGGCGGCGTCGTCACCCCCGGCCCAGGATCCCGAGCCGGACGCCCGGGAGGTGGCCCGGGCGATCGTCCTGCGCCAGCTCACCGCCTCGGCGAAGAGCCGCAAGCAGCTCGAGGACAAGCTCGCCGACCGCAACGTCCCCGAGGACGTCGCCCGGGAGGTGCTGGACCGGTTCGAGGAGGTCGACCTCGTCGACGACGCCCAGTTCGCGGAGCTCTACGTCCGCTCGCGGGCCGGCTCCCGCAAGCTCTCCCGGTCCGCGATCCGGCGAGAGCTGGCCACCCGCGGCGTCACGGGGGAGATCGCCGAGTCGGCGCTCGAGCAGCGCACCGATGAGGACGAGCGGGAGGACGCCGCCGAGCTGGTGCGCCGCAAGCTCCCCGCCGGGGCCGAGCTCACCGACCGCGCCGAGCGGGACAGGGCCGTGCGGCGGCTGGTCGGGATGCTCGGGCGCAAGGGCTACCCGCCCGGGCTGGCCTTCGCCGTGGTGAAGGAGGAGCTCGAGGCGCGCTCCGGTGCCGCGGTCCAGGACGACGAGATGGGCGAGGAACACCCGGAGACCCCGTGACCGGGACCGCCCCGTACAATTGTCCGGTGATGTCGACCCCCGCAGCCCTTTCCCCGGACCCGACCGCGTCCTCCGGCGCACCCGCACCGCGCTCCTACGAGGTGCGCACGTTCGGGTGCCAGATGAACGTCCACGACTCCGAGCGGATCACGGGTCTGCTCGAGGCCGCCGGCTACGTCCCCGCCGCCGGCGGCGAGCCGGACCTCGTGGTGTTCAACACGTGCGCCGTGCGCGAGAACGCCGACAACAAGCTCTACGGCAACCTCGGCCAGCTCGTGCCCGCCAAGAAGCGCAACAAGGACCTGCAGATCGCCGTCGGCGGCTGCCTCGCGCAGAAGGACCAGGACACCATCCTTGAGCGGGCTCCCTGGGTGGACGTCGTCTTCGGCACCCACAACATCGGCTCCCTGCCCACCCTGCTGGAGCGCTCGCGGCACAACGCCGAGGCGCAGCTGGAGATCCTCGACGCCCTCGAGGTTTTCCCCTCGACGCTGCCCACCAAGCGGGACAGCGCGTACTCGGGATGGGTCTCGATCTCCGTGGGCTGCAACAACACCTGCACGTTCTGCATCGTCCCGTCCCTGCGCGGCAAGGAGAAGGACCGGCGGCCCGGGGAGGTCCTCGCCGAGGTGCAGGCCCTCGTCGACGACGGGGCGGTCGAGGTCACGCTCCTGGGGCAGAACGTGAACTCCTACGGCGTGGAGTTCGGGGACCGCGGGGCGTTCGCCAAGCTGCTGCGGGCGTGCGGACGGATCGAGGGCCTGGAGCGCGTGCGCTTCACCAGCCCGCACCCGGCCGCGTTCACCGACGACGTCATCGACGCCATGGCGGAGACCCCCAACGTCATGCCGCAGCTGCACATGCCCCTGCAGTCCGGCTCCGACCGGATCCTCAAGGAGATGCGCCGCTCCTACCGCTCGAAGCGGTTCCTCGGGATCCTGGACACGGTCCGCGAGCGCATCCCCGAGGCCGCGATCACCACGGACATCATCGTGGGCTTCCCGGGGGAGACCGAGGAGGACTTCCAGGCCACCCTCGACGTCGTGGCGGCCTCCCGCTTCTCCTCGGCGTACACGTTCCAGTACTCCGTCCGGCCCGGCACCCCCGCAGGGGAGATGGCGGACCAGGTGCCGAAGGCCGTGGTTCAGGAGCGCTTCGAGCGGCTCGTGGCCCTGCAGGACCGGATCGCCGCGGAGGAGAACCGAACGGTGGTCGGCCGGCAGGTCGAGCTGCTCGTCACCGCGGAGGCCGGCAAGAAGTCCGAGCAGACCCACCGGCTCTCGGGCCGCGCGCGGGACCAGCGGCTCGTCCACTTCTCCGTCCCGGAGGGCGCCGAGGTCCCGCGGCCCGGAGACTTCGTGACGGTCGTCGTCACCGGCGCCGCCGCCTACCACCTCGTCGCCGACCCCCGGTCCCCTCGGGACTACGCGCTGCGGCGCTCGCGGGCCGGGGACGCCTGGGACCGCCGCCAGGCCGCGTCCTGCGGGGTCCCCGCCGCCCCGGGCGCCGCCGGGCCCGGGCCCGTGAGCCTGGGCATGCCGGGCCTTCCCGTCCGGTGACCCGCACGGACCTGCCGGTCGTCGCCGTCGTCGGTCCCACGGGCACCGGCAAGACCGCCCTGGGCGTCGAGCTCGCCCTGCAGCTGGGCGGGGAGGTCGTCAACGCCGACTCCATGCAGTTCTACCGCGGGATGGACATCGGCACCGCCAAGGCGACAGCGGAGGAGCGGCGCGGGGTGCCCCACCACCTCCTCGACGTCCTCGACGTCACTGAGGAGGCCTCGGTCGCGGACTTCCAGCGCGCCGCCCGGACCCGATTCGCGCAGATCCGCGCCCGCGGCCGAGTCCCCGTCCTGGTGGGCGGTTCGGGGCTCTACGTGCGCGCGGCCCTGGACGTGCTCGAGCTGCCCGGCACCGACCCCGCGGTGCGGGCCCGGATCGAGGACGAGCTCGCGGCGCGGGGCCCCGGCGCCCTGCGGGAGCGGCTGCGCCAGGTGGACCCGGCGTCCGCCGCCCGGCTGCAGGACGAGCGGCGGCTGGTGCGCGCCCTGGAGGTGTGGGAGCTCACCGGCCGCCCGTTCACGTCCTTCATGCCCCGCCGCGAGCACGTGGAGCCCACGGTGCAGATCGGCCTGGACCTCGAGCGTGCCGTGCTGCACGACCGGCTCGCCCGCCGGGTGGGGACCATGGTCGAGGCCGGTCTGGAGACCGAGGTGCGCGCCCTGGCGGCCCGCGGGCTGCGCGAGGGGCGCACGGCCTCCCGGGCCCTGGGCTACGGCCAGTTCCTGGACGTGGTGGACGGCCGCGCCACCGTGGCGGAGGCGGTCGAGGCCACCGTGGTGGCCACCCGCCGCTTCGCCCGCCGCCAGCGGACCTGGTTTCGTGCGGACCCCCGGGTGCACTGGCTGGACCCGGCCGCGCCCGGCCTCGCGGAGCGCGCCGTGGACGTCGTCGAGCGGGTCGCGGCCGAGGGCTGAACCGCGGACCCGGCCGCGGGCCGGCGGCCGGGGCCGCGTATCATGGCCGGGTGACTTCCGCCCAGAGCCCCACCGCCCAGCACGAGGACACCCGCCCCGCCCAGGACACCGCCCCCGGCGCCGACGCCGGTCCCTGGGGGGAGCTCCGGGGCCGCGACTTCGCCAAGGGCCACGGCACGGGCAACGACTTCGTGCTGCTGACCGACCCGCACGCGGAGTTGGCCCTGGACGCCGAGCTAGTGACCCTGGTGTGCGACCGCCACCGCGGCATCGGGGGGGACGGGCTGATCCGCGCCGTGCGCTCCGAGGCGATCCCCGAGGGACGGGCCGTCCTCGAGGCGGCGCCGGACGCCGAGTGGTTCATGGACTACCGCAACAACGACGGCTCCGTCGCCGAGATGTGCGGCAACGGGGTCCGGGTCTTCGTCCACTACCTGCTCCAGCGGGGCCTCGCCGCGGTCCCCGAGGGGGACGTGCTGCGCATCGGCACCCGCGCCGGGGTGAAGACCGTGGCCCGCACCGCCTCCGGCTACGCCGTGGACATGGGGCCGTGGACCTTCCTCGACGGGGACGCGGCCCGGTCCCGCGGCTCGGACGCCGTCGTGACCGCCGAGGGGCTCAAGGTGCCCCGCCCCGCGCTGTCGATCGGCATGGGCAATCCGCACACCGTCGTGGCGCTCGCGGAGGGGGAGAAGCTCGACCAGCTCGGGCTGCACACCGCTCCCGTCGTGCGCCCGGAGCCCGTGGACGGGACCAACGTCGAGTTCGTGGTCCCCGCCGACGGCGACGACGACGGCGTGGGCCGGGTGCGGATGCGCGTGCACGAGCGCGGCGTGGGCGAGACGCAGTCCTGCGGGACGGGCGCGTGCGCCGCGGCGGCCGCGACCCGCTTCTGGGGCGGCGCCACGGCCCCCGACCAGTGGCTCGTGCAGGTGCCCGGCGGGATCGTCTCCGTGACGTTCGTCCCCGCGCCCGACGGTGCCGAGCACGTGGTGCTGGCCGGACCGGCCGTACTGGTGGCCGAGGGCACCTTCGTCTGAGGCCTCAGGCCTGAGGCCTGCGGACCGAGGTTCGTGGGGTGGGACCCGGCCCGGTGCCGGTCGCTCAGTCCCGCCGTTCGACGAGCAGGACCCGGAACCCCTTGTCGGTCGTGTGCCGGGAGACCCGGAAGCCGCCGCCCAGCGCGGTGCCGAGCCACTTCTGCAGCGAGTCCGCCCCGAGGTTCTTCTGCACCACCAGCCACGCCGTGCCGCCCTCGGCCAGCCGCGGCAGCCACTGGAGGAGCAACTCGTGCAGCTGCTGCTTGCCGATCCGGATGGGCGGATTGGACCAGATGGTGTCGAAGCGCCGCTCCGCGGGCACCTGCTCTGGCAGCAGCGCCTCCACGCCGGTCAGGCCCAGGGCCGCCGCGTTGTCCCGGGTGAGCCCGAGCGAGCGCTCGTTGACGTCCACGGCCGTGACCCGGGCCCCCGGGGCGGCCCCGGCCAGGCTCAGCGCGATCGGACCCCACCCGCAGCCGATGTCCAGGAGCTCCGCCCCTACGGGGTCGGGAACATTTTCCAGCAGCACGGACGTTCCCTTGTCGAGACCCCGCGGGCTGAACACCCCGTTGGAGGTCTGCAGCGAAACCTCCCGCCCCCGCAGCCGCACGGCCACGGACCGCCGCACCTCGGGGACCGAGGGGTCCTCGGAGAAGTAGTGCTCGGTCCCCGGGTTGGGGGTCGCCGGGCCGGCCACGGGATCGGGGGAGTCGGGAGGCGGTGCCATAGCGCCCCATGCTACCGACAGCGCCCGCCCCGCACGCACCGGGAACCGGCGCGGACCCCGCCGGGACGCCCGGCTCCGACGCCGGGATGTCCGGCTCCGCCACTAGAATGTACTGATCAGCATCCCGTCCGAAAGGAACCATGACCCACCCCCGTGAAACCCCTGCCGAGTCCCGCGACGCCGCGGAGCCCGAGAACGGCCTGAGCCGGCAGGACCTGGAGGACGTCGTCGAGCGCGTGCTGTCCCGGGCCCGGGCCCGGGAGCAGGCCGCCGGGCAGGACACCGCCCCCGAGGACGACTCCACCGCGCCGGGCCGGTTCTCCGGCCGGGCCCGAGAGCTGGCCGACGCCGAGGACGGGCACACCGTCCACGACGGCGACCAGCAGGACCTCGAGGAGCGCCGCGCCCTGCGTCGCGTCGCAGGTCTGTCCACCGAGCTCGAGGACGTCACCGAGCTCGAGTACCGCCAGCTGCGCCTGGAGCGCGTGGTGCTGGCCGGACTGTGGACGGAGGGCACGCTCGCGGAGGCCGAGAACTCCCTGCGCGAGCTGGCCGCGCTCGCCGAGACGGCGGGCTCCGAGGTGCTGGACGGCATCGTCCAGCGCCGGCTCAAGCCGGACCCGGCCACGTACCTGGGCTCGGGCAAGGCCAAGGAGCTGCGGGACATCGTCGCCGCGACCGGCGCGGACACCGTCGTCGTCGACTCCGAGCTCGCCCCCTCGCAGCGGCGCGGGCTGGAGGACGTCGTGAAGGTCAAGGTCATCGACCGCACGGGTCTGATCCTCGACATCTTCGCCCAGCACGCCAAGTCCAAGGAAGGCAAGGCCCAGGTCGAGCTCGCCCAGCTCGAGTACCTGCTCCCGCGCCTGCGCGGCTGGGGCGAGTCACTGTCCCGCCAGGCCGGCGGTCGCGCCGCCGCCGGTGAGGGCATCGGCTCCCGCGGCCCCGGTGAGACCAAGATCGAGCTGGACCGCCGGCGCATCCGCACCCGCATGGCCAAGCTGCGGCGCGAGATCGCCGCGATGAAGCCGGCGCGCGAGACCAAGCGGCTCAACCGCCGCCGCCACTCCGTGCCCTCGGTGGCGATCGCCGGCTACACCAACGCGGGCAAGTCCTCGCTGCTGAACCGGCTCACGGACGCGGGTGTGCTCGTGGAGAACGCCCTGTTCGCCACCCTGGACCCCACGGTCCGCCGCGCGCAGACACCGGACGGCATCGGCTACACGCTCTCGGACACGGTCGGCTTCGTCCGGTCGCTGCCCACGCAGCTCGTCGAGGCGTTCCGCTCCACCCTGGAGGAGGTCGCCGACTCCGACCTCATCCTGCACGTGGTGGACGCCTCCCACCCGGACCCGGAGGGCCAGATCCGCGCGGTGCGCCAGGTCTTCACGGACATCGACGCGCAGAACATCCCCGAGATCATCGCCCTGAACAAGGTGGATGCCGCCGACCCGTTCGTGGTCGAGCGGATCAAGCAGCGCGAGCGCAACGTGGTGGTGGTCTCGGCCCGCACCGGGGAGGGCATCGAGGAGCTCCGGCAGCGGATCAGCGAGTCCATCCCGCGGCCCGAGACGGTGCTGGACCTGCTCGTGCCCTACCAGCGCGGCGACGTGGTCAGCCGGCTGCACGACTGGGACGCGGAGATCCTGCGCACCGAGCACCTGCCCGAGGGCACCCACCTGCTCGTGAAGGTCCGCGAGGACCTCGCGGCCGAGCTCGCGGAGTTCGCCCCCGAGCGCGCTCCCGGCTTCGGCGCCGAGAGCGCCTGAGCGCGTGGCCGCCGCATTCGTGGACGAGTCCGGGCACGACGTCTCGGGCGTGCGCCCGGAGACCCTGCCCGGGGCCAAGGACTCCCTGGCCCTGCTGGACACCGCCGTGACCGCGATGGGCGGGCAGGTCCGGGACGGGCAGCGGCTGATGACCGCCAAGGTGGCCGAGGCCCTGGACCGGGGCCGGCACCTGCTGGTCCAGGCGGGGACCGGCACCGGCAAGTCCCTCGCGTACCTGGCCCCGCTCGTGGAGCACGCCCAGCGCGCGGACAAGCCGGTGGTCGTGGCCACCGCGACGCTCGCGCTGCAGTCGCAGATCGTCGGCCGGGACGTGCCGCGCCTGCTGGCCGCCCTCGAGGGCGAGCTCGAGCGGGACGTGGACGTGGCCCTGCTCAAGGGCCGCAGCAACTACGCGTGCCTGCACAAGATCGAGGGCGGCTACCCGTCCGACGACGAGCCCGGCGCGCTCTTCGCGCTGCCCGACGCCCCCCCGCACCCCGGCCCGCCGCAGCCCGAGGCCGCCGAGAACCCCGGGCGGCTGGGCCAGGAGGTCCAGCGCCTGCGCGAGTGGGCCCGCGAGACCGGGACCGGCGACCGGGACGAGGTGCTCCCCGGGGTCAGCGACCGCGCCTGGCGCCAGGTGTCGGTCACGGCGAAGGAGTGCCTGGGCCGCAGCTGTCCCCTGGTCGAGGACTGCTTCGCGGAGCTCGCCAAGCAGCGGGCCGGTGAGGCCGACATCGTCATCACCAACCACGCCCTGCTCGCGATCAACGCGTTCGAGGGCATCACGGTGCTGCCCGAGCACGACGTCGTGGTCATCGACGAGGCACACGAGCTCCAGGACCGGGTGACGGGCGCCGTCACCGGACAGCTCTCCGCGGCGATGGTCCGCTCGGCCGCCGCGTCCGCGCGCAAGCACACCTCCGCGAGCCCCGACTCGCTCACCGCCGGGGCCGCCAACCTCGAAGCCGCCCTGATGGGCGCCCCCGCCGAGCTGCTGCACCGCGGCCTCGGGGACGCCCAGTCGGCGGCCGTGGCCCAGATCCGGGACGCCGCCCGCACCGTGATGACCGAGTCCAAGGCCGGTCCCGGGGAGAAGGACGGGGACGCCGGCCGGCAGATGGCCCGCTCCCGGGTGAGCGACGTCCTCGAGCTGGCGGAGCGGATCCTCGCCGCCGAGGAGCACCGCGAGGTGCTGTGGATCTCGCGGCAGGGCGGCTGGGAGCCGGGTCGCGGCTACGTGCCCGCGGAGGACACCGACCCGGCGACCCTGCACGTGGCCCCGCTCAGCGTGGCCGGCACCCTCCGGGAGGGGCTGTTCGACGGGCGCACCGTGGTCCTCACCTCCGCCACCCTGTCCGTCGGCTCGTCCTTCGACTCCGCCGCCGGCGCCCTCGGCCTGCGGGGCGAGGGCGCCCCGCACTGGGAGGGCGTGGACGTCGGCAGCCCGTTCGACTACCCGAAGCAGGGCATTCTCTACCTCGCCAAGCACCTGGAGAAGCCCGGCCGCCGGCTCACGGAGGCCCAGCTGGACGAGATGCTGGCCCTGCTGGAGGCCTCCAGGGGCGGGGCCCTCGGACTCTTCTCCTCCCGCCGGGCGGCGGAGGAGGCGGCCGAGGCGCTGCGCGGGCGCACGGAGCTGCCGATCCTGTGCCAGGGGGAGTCCTCGCTCGCGGGACTCGTCCAGGAGTTCACCGACGACCCGTCCACGAGCCTGTTCGGCACCATGAGCCTGTGGCAGGGCGTTGACGTCCCGGGGGCCTCGTGCCGGCTCGTGATGATCGACCGCATTCCCTTCCCGCGCCCGGACGACCCGCTGGCGAGCGCCCGCAGCCGCGCCGCGGAACGGGCCGGCGGCAACGGTTTCATGTCCGTGTCCGCGACGCACGCGGCCGTGCGGCTCGCCCAGGGGGCCGGGCGGCTCATCCGCGCGGGCGGTGACCGGGGCGTCGTGGCGATCCTGGACTCCCGGATCGCGACCGCCCGCTACGGCGGCTTCCTCCGCGGGTCCCTGCCGCCGCTGTGGACCACCACGGACCGCCAGGTGGTGCTCGGCGCCCTGCAGCGGCTCTCCGTGGGCTGAGCACGTCCGGCGGACGCCCCCGGGGTCTCCCCGGACCGCGCCGGGCTCGCACGGGGTCCGCAGATGGTCCGGTCGGTAGCCGGCCCGGACGGCAACGGGCCCCCCGCCGGCGGCGGAGGGCCCGGGTGCCGGGGGCGTGCGGCCGCTCAGAGGCTGCGCAGCACCGAGACGACCTTGCCCATCACGGTGGCGTGGTCGCCGAGGATCGGCTCGTAGCGAGTGTTCTGCGGCAGCAGCCAGGTGTGGCCGTCCCGCTGGCGGAAGGTCTTGACCGTGGCCTCGTCGTCGAGCAGGGCGGCCACGATGTCACCGTTGTCGGCGGCGCTCTGCCGGCGCACCACCACCCAGTCGCCGTCGCAGATCGCGGCGTCGATCATCGAGTCGCCCTTGACGCGCAGCATGAAAAGCTCGCCGTGCCCGACCAGCTGGCGGGGCAGGGCGAGGACGTCCTCCACGGACTGCTCGGCCGTGATCGGCCCGCCGGCGGCGATGTGGCCGACCAGGGGGACCATCGTCACGTCCGCCGAGGTGGACAGCTCGGCCACGGCGTTCTGGGCGGCGGGACGAGCGGTCCGGCCGGCCGGTGCCGCCGGGGCCTCCTGCGACGGCTCGGCGGACTCCGCCCCGGCGGTCCCGCGCAGCTGCAGGGGAGTGAGCACCTCCATGGCCCGCGGGCGCTTGGGGTCGCGGCGCAGATAGCCGAGCTTCTCGAGCTGGGCGAGCTGGTGGGTGACGCTGGAGAGCGAGGCCAGGCCCACGAGGTCCCCGATCTCCCGCATGGACGGCGGATAGCCGTGCTCGGCGATGGAGCGCTGGATGGCCTCGAGGATGGTGCGCTGGCGCACGGTGAGCCCGCGGCTGCGCGAGCGTGCCCCGGGGCGGGCGCCCCGGGCGCGGGGCTCCTCAGGGGTGGGGGGCTGGGCCATGGGAGCGTCGTCCTTTCCCGTCCGGCTGCAGGTGCCGCAGCCGGTCTGCGCGGTCCCGGTTCCGATGTCGGACCCGGGTGGTTCGATGGGTCCCGGTCGGCAGGCGCAGGGGGTCCGCAGCGCGCGCCGGCCGGGGGCCCGAACCTGTCCTCAGCCTAGGCGACACGCCGTGTGTGTTCAAACATATGTACGACCCGCTGTCGACAGCATTCGCAGACACGTGCTAGACATGGGTCATCGGTATTCGAAAGTATGTTCGATCGAATGGAGGCCCGCGAGGGTCGTCGACCGGACCGGTGTTCGAGATCGCCCGCTCCGTGCGGGAACGTCAAGGAGTTCATGTCATGAGTGCCAGTGCCACCCTCACCGCCGTCGTCGCCCGCCGCCGCGAGTCCGCAGGATCCGCCCGGGGCCTCGGCCGTGCGCTCCGGCGGGCCCGTCCCGCCCGCTCCGCGTCCCGCACCCCGCTGACCCTGACCCGCCGCGGCCGCCTGGTGTTCCTGGGGCTGCCCGTCCTGGCCGGCTCCGCCGCCCTGGTGGTGCTCGCCGTGATCTTCCTCGTCCCCTCGACGGCCACGGCCACGAGCGCGCCCGTCCCGGGCTCCGGGACCGAGCAGACCACCGTGTTCCCCGGGCAGAGCCTGTGGGAGCTCGCCGTGGCGGCCGACCCGGACCGGGACCCGCGGGAGGTCATGGACGAGATCGTGGAGCTCAACGACTTGGACAGCTCCGTGCTCGTGGCCGGCCAGCTCCTCGAGGTCCCGGCCGCCTGAGCCGCCCGCCCGATCAGCACGCCCCGATCTGCACGCGCCGGGCGGAGCACTAAACTGTCCGGGTGACGCAGAACCTGGACCGACTCAACGCCCTCCCGCTCCGCGACGACCTGCGCGGCAAGACGCCGTACGGCGCCCCGCAGCTCGACGTCGCCGTGGCGCTCAACACCAACGAGAACACCCATCCGGTCCCGGCGGACGTGCACGCGGCGATCGTCCGGGAGGTCACCGAGGCGGCCTGGACCCTCAACCGGTACCCGGACCGCGAGTTCACCGCCCTGCGCGAGGAGCTCGCCGCGTACCTCGGCCACGGGCTCGGGCCCGGGAACCTGTGGGCGGCCAACGGGTCCAACGAGATCCTGCAGCAGATCCTGCAGGCCTTCGGCGGCCCCGGCCGCACCCTGCTCAGCTTCGTCCCCACCTACTCGATGTACCCGCTGCTGGCCTCCGGCACGCACACCGGCTTCGTCGCCGGGGAGCGGGCGGCGGACTTCGGCCTGTCCGCGGAGTCCGCGGCCGAGCAGGTGCGCCGGCACCGCCCCGACGTGGTCTTCCTCTGCTCGCCCAACAACCCGACCGGCACCGCGCTGGGCTCGGACGTGGTCACCGCCGTGTACGAGGCGGGGGAGGAGTTCCGCACGGTCGTAGTGGTCGACGAGGCGTACGCGGAGTTCTCCCACGGCGGCACCCCCACCGCGCTCACGCTGCTCGAGGGCCGGCCCCGGCTGATCGTCTCCCGCACCATGAGCAAGGCGTTCGCGCTCGCCGGCGCCCGCCTCGGCTACTTCGCGGCGGCGCCGGAGGTCGCCGACGCCGTGCGCCTGGTCCGGCTGCCGTACCACCTCTCCGCCGTCACCCAGGCCACGGCCCTGGCGGCCCTGCGCCACTCGGCGTCGTTGCTGGCCAACGTGGAGGACATCAAGGTCCAGCGCGACCGGATCGTCGACGAGCTCAAGCGGATCGGGCTGGAGCCGGCCGAGTCGGACTCCAACTTCGTGTTCTTCGGCGGCATGGAGGACTCCCGGGCCGTGTGGGGGGAGCTGCTCGAGGACGGGGTGCTCGTGCGGGACGTCGGGATCCCCGGCCACCTGCGCGTCACCGCCGGCACCGAGGAGGAGACCACCGCGTTCCTGACCAGCATGGAGCGGATCGTCTCCGGCGGCTGAGAGCCCCGGGGCCGGGTCCGCCCGACCCGGATAGCATGGAGGCAGACCACCACCACCGGGCCCGGGGCGCCGCCGCGCGTCCCGGCCCGGACCACCCGCAGCCCACCGACGGCCGTGCCGCGCCCGCGAGGAGTTCCCACCGAATGAGCGACCAGACCACCACCGGCCCCCGTGCGCCCCGCCGCGCCGCCCTGGAGCGGCGCACGAGCGAGTCCACGGTGTCCGTCGAGATCGACCTCGACGGCACCGGCGAGAACGACATCGACACCTCTGTGCCCTTCTACGACCACATGCTGACCGCGCTGTCGAAGCACTCCCTGATCGACATGCGGATCCGGGCGACCGGGGACACCCACATCGACGTCCACCACACGGTCGAGGACACCGCGATCGTCCTCGGGGACGCCCTGCGCCAGGCGCTGGGCGAGAAGGCCGGGATCCGCCGCTTCGGCGAGGCCACCGTCCCGCTGGACGAGGCCCTGGCCAACGCCGTGGTCGACATCTCCGGCCGGCCCTACGTGGTGCACACCGGCGAGCCGGAGGGCCAGCAGTACCACCTCATCGGCGGGCACTTCACCGGCTCCATGGTCCAGCACGTCTTCGAGTCCCTGGCCTACCACGCCGGGATCTGCCTGCACGTCACCCTGCTGGCCGGCCGGGACCCGCACCACATCGCCGAGGCCCAGTTCAAGGCCCTGGCCCGCGCGCTGCGCCAGGCCGTGGAGCCCGATCCCCGGGTCCGCGGCATCCCGTCCACGAAGGGGGCCCTGTGAGCACCGACGGCGCCGCCCGGCCCACCGTCACGGTCCTCGACTACGGCGCCGGCAACGTGCGCTCGGCCGTGCGCGCCCTCGAGGCCGCCGGCGCGGACGTGGTGCTCAGCGCCGACCCCGAGGCGGTGCTCGACGCCGACGGCCTCGTGGTCCCCGGCGTCGGCGCGTTCGCCGCCGTCATGGACGGTCTGCGCTCCGTGGACGGGCTGCGCCTGATCGGCCGCCGCCTCGCCGGAGGTCGGCCCGTGCTGGGCATCTGCGTGGGCCTGCAGGTCCTCTTCGACTCCGGGGTGGAGCACGGCCAGGAGACCGAGGGCATGGGCGAGTGGCCCGGCGTCGTCGAACGGCTGAAGGCCGACGTCGTCCCGCACATGGGCTGGAACACGGTCCAGCCGCCCGAGGGCAGCGTCCTGTTCCGGGGCATCGAGGACCAGCGCTTCTACTTCGTGCACTCCTACGGGGTGCAGGAGTGGGACTTCCCGCAGAGCATCCAGAAGATGCGGCCGCCGCAGGTCACCTGGTCCGACCACGGCGGGCGCTTCATCGCCGCCGTGGAGAACGGGGCCCTGTGCGCCACGCAGTTCCACCCCGAGAAGTCCTCCGAGGCGGGCATCCAGCTGCTGCGCAACTGGCTCGGCACCCTGCCGCGCACGGGACGCCTCGACCATCTCAAGGCCGGCGACCCCCTCGGCGGGGACACCCTGGCCGGCCGGCCGACCCTGGAGAGCCAGGACGGCGCCTCGTGAGCGCGGCCGTCGTCGTCATGGTGCTCGGGGCGTTCGTCGCCGGCGGCGCCATCTCGTTCCACCAGCAGCGCAAGCCGCTGTGGACGGTCGTCCTCCTGGCCGCCGTCGCGGCGGCCCTCGTCGGCTACGGCTGGTACGCCTGGTTCCAGGGCCGCTGAGCCCCGGGCCCACCCCGAACGCCCGCACACCCGCACCCGAGCACCGAGAGAAGAGAACCCATGTCCCTGAGCGAGACCCCCCGCCTCCAGCTGCTGCCCGCCGTCGACGTCGCGGACGGCCAGGCCGTGCGCCTGGTCCAGGGCGAGGCCGGCTCCGAGACCGGCTACGGCGACCCGCTCGAGGCCGCCCTCGCGTGGCAGGAGGCCGGCGCCGAGTGGATCCACCTCGTGGACCTCGACGCCGCCTTCGGCCGCGGTGACAACATCGACGTCCTCCGCCGCGTGGCCGCCGAGCTGGAGCTGAAGGTCGAGATGTCCGGGGGCATCCGCGACGACGCCTCGCTGGAGCGGGCGCTGTCCCTGGACCCCGCGCGGATCAACCTGGGCACGGCGGCCCTGGAGAACCCCGAGTGGACGCAGAAGGTCATCGCCGAGCACGGCGACGTCATCGCGGTGGGCCTCGACGTGCGGGGCACCGTCCTCGCCGCCCGCGGCTGGACCGAGGAGGGCGGGGACCTCTGGGAGGTCCTGGACCGCCTCGAGGAGCACGGGTGCGCCCGCTACGTGGTCACCGACGTCACCAAGGACGGCACCCTCAAGGGTCCCAACCTGGAGCTGCTGCAGGAGGTCGCGACCCGCACCGACAAGCCCGTGGTCGCCTCCGGGGGGATCTCATCCCTCGAGGACCTCGCCGCCCTGCGCACCCTGGTGCCCTCCGGCGTCGAGGGCGCGATCGTGGGCAAGGCCCTCTACGCGGGCCGCTTCACCCTCGAGGAGGCCCTCGACGTGGCGGGCCGGCCGGGAGCGCGGTGACGGAGCGGCCCCTCCCGGCCCACATCGCCGCCCAGCTCGCGGGCGCGGGCGGCACGGCGGACACCGGCGGCCAGGCCTGGGCCGGGCGCGACCTGGGGGAGGGCACCAGCCACACCCACCGCTTCCCCGACGACGACGGCGCCGCCGCCCCGGCCGTGCTGCAGGCCCTCGAGGACCTGCGCGCGGGGAGGGGGGACGAGTCCGCGGTGGTCGCCGCGCTGGCCGGGACCCGGGTGTTCGTGCCCGTCGTGGCCGAGGTCTCGGCCTCGACCGTGACCGAGGCCGGTCTGGTGGCCGACAAGGAGGCCGACATGGCGCTCGTGTCCCTGCGGGCGGCGGACGGCCGGCAGGTGCTGCCGGTCTTCACGTCCACCGCGGCGCTCGCGGGCTGGCACGCCCAAGCGCGGCCGGTGGCCACGGACGTCCGCCGGGCGGCCGTGGCCGCGGTCAAGGACGGCACCCAGCTGCTCGTGCTCGACCCGGGCGCGGCGCTCCCGTTCGTCGTGCGCCGCCCGGCCCTCTGGGCGCTGGCCCAGGGCAGGACCTGGACGCCCTCCTACCGCAGCGCGGCGGTCGAGGCGGCCGTGCGGCGCTGCGCCGAGGACCTGCCCGGGGTTCTCGGCGTGGGGACGGCCCCGGGCGACGGGGTGGCCGTGCGCGCCGCGGACGGGGCGGTCGTCCGGGGCGGCGGGGCGGGCCCCGAGCTGGCCGTGGTGCTGTCCCTGCGCGCCGGGCTCGACCGGGCGCAGCTGGACGACGTCGTCGCCCGCTTCCAGGCCCGGCTGAGCGTCGAGCCGGCCCTCGCGGAGGACGTGGACTCGATGCAGCTGCGTCTCACGACGGCGGGATGACCCGGGGAACCCGGATCAGCCCGCGGCACTCGTGGTGACGGTCCTCAGTTGACGGGACCCGTAAACCGCTCGCCGGGTCCCTGGCCGGGGGCGTCCGGGTAGCGCGAGGCCTCCCGGAACGCGAGCTGCAGGGTGCGCAGGCCGTCGCGCAGCGGCGCGGCGTGCTGCGAGCCGATCTCCGGGGCCGCGGCGGTGACGAAGCCGGCCAGCGCGGTGATGAGCTTGCGCGCCTCGTCGAGGTCCTTGAGCTCCTCCGCGTCCTCGCCGGCGGCGAGACCGCACTTCACGGCGGCGGCGCTCATGAGGTGCACGGCCGCGGTCGTGATGACCTCAATGGCGGGGACCTCCGCGATGTCGCGCATCTGCTCGTCGACGGCGCTGACCGTCTCCTGCGGGATCTCCTGGCCGGACCGTGCGGCGTCGTCGTCGAAGCGGAAGGTGTTCTCGGAAGTCATGGCCCAACTCTGCCACACCGCTGTCCGCGGCCTGGACCGTCCCGGCCCCGCCAGCACTATCCTGCTGGGGAGGCCGGGGTGCGGCCGGGAGGAGGCGGGGACGCCGTGTGGATCGGGTGGATCGAGTTCGACGTGCTCCTGGGGGACGTGCACTCCCTGAAGGGCAAGCGCTCCGTGGTGCGGCCCCTCGTCGCGGAGCTGCGCCGCCGGTTCCCCGTGACCGCGGCCGAGGTCGGCCACCTGGAGCTCCACCGCCGGGCCCTGGTGGGCACCGCCGTGGTCGCGGCCGACGCCGCCCGCCTCGTCGAGGTCCTCGACGACGTCGAGCGCTTCGTCGCAGCCCGCCCGGAGACGGAGCTGCTCTCGGCCCGCCGGGCCCTGCACAGCACCGAGGACGAGTGACAGCGCGCACGCCCGCCGTTTCCCGAACCGGCGGCCCATGGGCTAGACTAGCCGGCAGTGTGCAAGTGGAGGAGACTCCCACCCGCGCCGGCCACGGTCCCCGATCCTCTCGGACGACCTGCCCACGGCCGCCGGGTCCGCGACGACATCGTCCGCACGACGGCACGGCCGGGAGTTCCCGCGTCCGCGCCGTCACGCAGCGCGCCACCCCCGGGTGGCGCACCGATGAGCCTCCGCTTGCCGACCGCAGCGGGGGCTTTTGTCGTTGCGGACCGGACCGAACCATGAGGTCCCCGGAAACCTCCGGGCGACCACGCAGAACATCAGGAGCACGGCATTAGCGATCCACGTATCAATGACAGAATCCGAGTCCCCGAAGTCCGTCTCGTCGGACCCGCAGGCGAGCAGGTCGGCATCGTCCGCGTCGAGGACGCACTGAGGCTGGCCCGCGAATCGGATCTCGATCTGGTCGAGGTGGCGCCCAACGCCAAGCCGCCGGTGGCCAAGCTCATGGACTTCGGCAAGTACAAGTACGAGGCCGCGGTCAAGGCCCGGGAGTCGCGCAAGAACCAGACGAACACGGTCCTCAAGGAGGTCCGGTTCCGGCTCAAGATCGACACCCACGACTACGAGACCAAGGTCGGCCACGCCAAGCGGTTCCTCGGGGCCGGCGACAAGGTCAAGGCCATGATCCAGTTCCGCGGCCGCGAGCAGCAGCGCCCCGAGATGGGCGTCCGCCTGCTCGAGCGCTTCGCGAACGACGTCGCGGAGGTCGGCGCGGTCGAGTCGAGCCCCCGGGTCGACGGCCGCAACATGGTGATGGTCGTGGGCCCGCTGAAGAACAAGGCCGAGGCCAAGGCCGAGGCGCGCCGCCAGAAGCAGCGCGACGAGGCGAAGGCCGAGAACGAGCGCAAGGCGAAGGACAAGATCGACACGTCCTCCGCGGCGCCCGTGACCCAGTCGATCGGGGACGCGTTCCCGGCCGAGCTGCGCGAACGGGCCGGGCAGGCCGAGGAGCCGGTGCAGCAGCCGGCCCCGGAGCCCGAGGTCCAGGAGCCGGCACCGGCCCCCGAGGTCCCGGAGACGGCGCAGGCCGCCACCCCCGAGCCCGAGGTCGCCGAGCCGGAGGTGCCCGAGGCCGTCGAGACCCCGGAGCCCGAGGTCGTCGAGGCCCCGGCGCCGAAGGCCGCCCCGAAGCCGCCGGCCCCGAAGGCCCCGGCGCCCAAGGCCCCGGCCGCGGCGCCGAAGGCCCCCCGGCCCGGTCCCAAGCCGGGCGCCAAGCCCGGGCCCCAGGCCTGAGCGGCGCACGACCTTCCGCGCGAGCGGAGCAGAACTGACAGCGCCCCGCGGCGCGCAGCCGGTCCCGGCTGCGCCCGGGGGCACCATGGAGGTGCGGCGGACGTCGCCGTGCCCTCCGGTGGCCACCACCGGAAGAAACGCAAGGAGAGCGGCCACATGCCGAAGATGAAGACCCACAGCGGGGCGAAGAAGCGCTTCAAGCTCACCGGTACCGGCAAGGTGAAGCGCCAGCAGGCCAACCGCCGCCACTACCTGGAGCACAAGTCCTCGCGGCTGACCCGCCGCCTGGCCTCCGACCAGATCGTGGCCCCCGGCGACGCCAAGGTCATCAAGAAGATGCTGGGCAAGTAGTCCCCACCGCATCCCCCGGGGAGTCCGACTCCCCGCCCCGCACAGATTTGACCTCCCGGCCGCGCGGCCGGGACCGAAGTGAAGGAGTACACACGTGGCACGTGTGAAGCGGGCGGTCAACGCCCACAAGAAGCGCCGGGAAATCCTCGAGCAGGCCTCCGGCTACCGCGGCCAGCGCTCGCGCCTGTACCGCAAGGCGAAGGAGCAGGTCACCCACTCGTTCGTCTACAGCTACAACGACCGCCGGAAGCGCAAGGGCGACTTCCGCCGGCTGTGGATCCAGCGCATCAACGCCGCGGCCCGCGCCAACGGCCTGACCTACAACCGCTTCATCCAGGGCCTCAAGGCCGCCGAGGTGGAGGTCGACCGCCGGATGCTCGCCGAGCTGGCCGTGAACGACCAGCAGGCGTTCGCCGGTCTGGTCGAGATCGCGAAGAACGCCCTGCCGGAGGACACCTCCGCGCCGCGCGAAGCCGCCGCCTGAGCACAGTCGGAGCAGTGAACCTCACGGAGCGCCTGGCCTCCCAACCGATGTCCAACCCCCGAGCCGATCGGGTCAGGGACGTCGCGGGACTGGCCGGGCGCTCCGCGCGTTCCAAGCGCGGGCTGTTCCTCGCAGAGGGCCCGCAGAACGCCCGCGAGGCCCTCGCCCGGCACCTGGAGTCCCCGTGCGTGGACGCCGCCTACGTCACCGAGGACGCCCTGGGCCGCCACCCGGACATCGCCGCCCTCCTCGAGCGCGTGGCCGAGGACCGCTCCGTGTTCGTGCGCCTCGTGACGAGGGAGGTCCTCGCCGCGATGAGCGACGCGGTGACCCCGCAGGGCGTCGTCGTCGTGTGCCGCCCCCTCGACGCGGACCTCGGGGCCGTGCTCGCCGCACGGCCGCGGCTCGTGGCCGTGCTCGCCCGGGTCCAGGACCCCGGCAACGCCGGCACCGTGCTGCGCGCGGCGGACGCCGCCGGCGCGGACGCGGTGGTGCTCACCGCCGGCAGCGTGGACGTCTACAACCCCAAGACCGTGCGCTCGACCGCCGGCTCTCTCTTCCACCTGCCCGTCGTCGTGGGCGCCGACCTGCCCGCGCTGCTCGGGGCCGCCCGCGCCGCCGGGTGCGGTGTGCTGGCCGCCGACGGCCACGGGGACGTCGACCTCGACCGCCTCCAGGACGCCTCCGCCGCCCGGGCTGCCGGCGCGGACGGGGTCGACACCGCCTACGACCTGGCCCGCCCCACCGTGTGGCTCTTTGGCAACGAGGCCCGGGGACTGTCCGAGGAGGAGAAGGCGCTGGCCGACCACCGCGTCGCCGTGCCGGTGCACGGCCGGGCGGAGTCCCTCAACGTGGGCACCGCCGCCACCGTGTGCCTCTACGCCTCGGCCCGGGCCCAGCGGCGCCCCGGCGCCTGGGACGGGCAGTGAACCCGTGACCGCACCGTTGCCCGCCGCCCCCCGCACCCAGGTGGTCGGCGCCGCCCTCCTCGACGACGCCCGCCGCCCCACGGCCTTCCTCGCCGCGCAGCGGGCCTACCCCGAGACCCTGCGGGGCCTGTGGGAGTTCCCCGGCGGCAAGCAGGAGCCGGACGAGAGCTGCGAGCAGGCCCTGGTGCGGGAGTGCGCCGAGGAGCTCGGCGTGGACGTCCGGCTGCTCGCGGAGGTGCGAGGACCGCACGCCCAGGGCTGGCCGCTCAAGGACACCGCGGCGATGCGGGTCTGGACGGCCGTGGCCGCCGGCGGCGACCCCCGGCCCGTGGTGGGGGAGGACCACCTGGCCGTGCGGTGGCTCCTGCTCGACGACCCCGCCGCCGCGCTCGAGCTCCCCTGGATCCCGGCCGACCTGCCGATCGTGCACGCCCTGCTGGACCACCTGCGGGGCTGAGCCGGTCCGTGCCGGCCGACCCGCAGGGTCCGGCACGACCACGTCCTCCGGTGGCCGGGCGGGCCGTGGCGGGTCAGGGGGGGCAGCGCGCGCCGGTCAGCCGTGGTGCCGGGGGACGGGGGCGTAGCCGCCGTCGGCGAGACCGGCCCCGATCTCGAAGGGGTTGCGGTGCGCCGGGTGCCCGCAGCGCAGCACCGACCACCCCGCGGCCAGGAGGTAGGCCGGCAGGAAGGGCAGGCCCAGCCACTGCGCCCACTGGGTCGCGTGGCGGGACTCGTGGGCCACGAGCCGGGGGCGGGCCGCGACATCGTCGACCCCGGCGCGGAACAGGACCACGTTGCCCACGGTGAACGCCCCGGCCCGCGGCAGCCGGGGCCGGTAGCCGAAGCCCAGGAGCAGCCCCTCCGGTCCGTGGACCACCTTCGTCCGGGAGGCCGCGGCGACCAGCAGCCCCAGCGGGGTGGACAGGTTCGTCATGTTCCACACCTGGCGCAGGCGCGCCGCCCGGCTCAGTTCGGGTGTCATGGCACCAGCGTAGATCCGCTCGGCACCCCGTCCGGGTCGACGATCGCCACGCCTGCGATCACCCGGGCACGGACGCAGCGGGGCAGTGCCGGCACTCCTCCGCGCCGGACGGCGCCGCGCTCCGGTACCACCGGGTCATCGACGTGCCGGAGAAGCGGTGGGCGGACCCTGCGGCCCGTGCCATAGACTGGAACACGCCCGCGATCCGTGCCGATCCGGGCTTTCCCGTGCTCCATGTCCCACGGACCGTGGGACGGCGTGCGCGGACGACCCCGTCCCCGAGCCGAAGAAGTCGCCAGCTGATGTCTGAACTGCCACCCGAGACCGCCCCGAGCGGCGCGGTCGACCCGACCGACGAGGCCGCGGTCGCCGCGGCCGTGGAGGCGGCCCTGGCCGCCGTCGGAAACGCCCAGGACCTCGACGAGCTCAAGGAGGTCCGGCTCGCCCACGCAGGGGACCGGTCCCCCCTGGCGCTGGCCAACCGGCAGATCGGCTCCCTGGACAAGTCGCAGAAGTCCGCGGCCGGCAAGCTGGTCGGCCAGGCCCGCGGCCGCGTCAACCAGGCGGTCGCCGCCCGCACCACGGTGCTGGAGGAGGAGCGGGACGCCCGGATCCTCGTCGAGGAGGCCGTGGACGTCACCGCCGCCGGCCGGCGCCGGCGCCTGGGTGGCCGGCACCCGCTGACCAACCTCATGGAGCGCGTCGGCGAGACGTTCGTGGCCATGGGCTGGGAGGTCGCCGACGGACCCGAGGTCGAGTCCGAGTGGTACAACTTCGACTCCCTCAACTTCAAGCCGGACCACCCCGCCCGGGAGCTGCAGGACACGTTCTTCGTGGACCCGCCCGGGGCGCACCTCGTGCTGCGCACGCACACCTCGCCGGTGCAGATGCGCACGCTGCTCAGCCGCGAGCTGCCGGTCTACGTCGTCGTCCCGGGGCGCACCTACCGCACCGATGAGCTCGACGCCACGCACACCCCGGTGTTCCACCAGGTCGAGGGTCTGGCGGTGGACAAGGGGCTGTCGATGGCCGACCTCAAGGGCACGCTCGAGCACTTCGCCCGGCAGATGTTCGGCCCGGAGGCGAAGATCCGGCTGCGGCCCAACTACTTCCCCTTCACCGAGCCGTCCGCCGAGCTGGACGTGTGGCACCCGAACGCCAAGGGCGGGCCGCAGTGGATCGAGTGGGGCGGCTGCGGCATGGTCCACCCGAACGTGCTGCGCGCGGCCGGCATCGACCCCGAGGTCCACTCGGGCTTCGCGTTCGGCATGGGCATCGAGCGGACCCTGATGTTCCGCAACAACGTCCCCGACATGCGCGACATGGTCGAGGGCGACGTCCGCTTCAGCGAGCACTTCGGGATGGAGATCTAAGACATGCGAATTCCTTTGTCATGGCTGCGCGAGCACGCCCCCGTCCCGGCGGACGCCACCGCCGAGGACGTCCTGGCCGCCCTGGTGACGGTGGGCCTCGAAGAGGAGGACGTGCACCGTCCCGCCGACCACTTGAAGGGCCCGGTCGTGGTCGGCCAGGTGCTGTCCAAGGAGCCGGAGACCCACTCCAACGGCAAGACCGTCAACTGGTGCACCGTCCGCGTGGTCCCCGAGGGCCAGGAGCAGACCCTGACCGGCGAGGGCATCGACCCCTCCGGTGTGCAGGGCGTGATCTGCGGGGCCCACAACTTCGAGGTCGGGGACAAGGTCGTCGTGACCCTGCCCGGCGCCGTCCTGCCCGGGGACTTCAGGATCTCGGCGCGCAGGACCTACGGCCACACCTCCGCCGGGATGATCGCCTCCGTCCGCGAGCTCGGCATCGGCGAGGACCACGACGGCATCCTGGTGCTCTCGACCCTCGGCCTGGACCCGGAGCTCGGCACGGACGCCCTCGAGCTGCTCGGCCTCCACGACGAGGCCGCAGAGATCAACGTGACCCCGGACCGCGGCTACGCGTTCTCGATCCGCGGTGTGGCCCGCGAGTACTGCCACGCCGTGCACGAGCCCTTCACCGACCCGGCCGGGACCGTGGCGCCCCGGGTGCCCGCCCCCACCGCGGACGGCTTCCCCGTGGCCGTCGACGACGACGCCCCGATCCACGGCAACCCCGGGTGCACCCGCTTCGTCGCCCGCACGGTGACCGGCATCGACGCGAGCGCCCCCACACCCCCGTGGATGTCGGCGCGGCTGCGCCTGGCGGGGATCCGCTCGATCTCCCTGCCGGTGGACGTCTCCAACTACGTGATGCTCGAGCTCGGCCAGCCGCTGCACTTCTACGACCTCGGGACGCTGACCGGCGGCATCGGGGTCCGCCGGGCGGCGCCGGGCGAGACCCTGACCACCCTGGACGGCAAGCGGCGCGCCCTGGACCCCGAGGACCTGCTGATCACCGACGGGTCCGGGCCGATCGGCCTGGCCGGGGTCATGGGCGGGGCGGCCACCGAGGTCTCGGACGCCACCGTCGACGTCCTCGTGGAGGCGGCCCGCTTCGACGAGGTCTCGATCGCCCGCACCACCCGCCGGCACCGGCTGCCCTCCGAGGCGTCCAAGCGCTTCGAGCGCGGCGTGGACCCGCAGATCGCCCCGGTGGCCGCCCAGCGCGCCGTGGAGCTGCTCGTGGAGCTGGCCGGCGGCACGGCCGGGCCCGGGGTCACCGACGTGGACGCCACCACCGCCCCCGCGCCCATCGAGCTGCCCTGGGACCACCCCGGCCGCCGCACGGGCGTGGAGTACACGGCGGAGCAGGTCGTCGCGACCCTCACCGAGCTCGGCGCGCAGGTCGAGGCCACCGACGACGGCTGGCGCGTCGTGCCCCCGTCGTGGCGGCCCGACCTGGTCGAGAAGGAGGACCTGGTCGAGGAGATCGCCCGCCTCGTGGGCTACGACGCGATCCCCTCACGGCTGCCCGTGGCGCCCCCCGGGCGCGGCCTGACCGCCGAGCAGCAGGCCCGCAAGCGGGTGGCCGACGCGCTCGCGGCCGCCGGGCTGACCGAGGTGCTCGCCTACCCGTTCGTCGCGCAGGCGGACAACGAGCTGTGGGGTGCCCCCGAGCCCGGGGTCCCCGTGCTGTCGGTGAAGCTGGCCAACCCGATCAGCGAGGCCCAGGGGATGCTGCGCGTGTCCCTGCTCCCGGGTCTGCTCGAGGTGCTGCGGCGCAACACCTCCCGCGGCTTCCGCGACCTGGCGCTCTACGAGGTCGGGCGCGTCTTCCGCCCCGGCGAGCAGCTCGGCAGCAGGAGCATCCCGCCGCTGGGGGCGCGCCCGGACCCGGCGGTGCTCGAGGAGCTCGAGGCCGGCCTGCCCGCCCAGCCGCGCCACCTCGCCGCGGTCCTCGCCGGGAGGGACGCGGCCGAGGGGCCGTGGACCGCGCCGCGCGCGTTCGACTGGCAGGACGCCCTCGACACCGCCCGGCTGGCCGCCGAGGTGCTGGGGGTCGAGCTGACCGTCCGCCAGGGCACCCACCAGGCGTTCCACCCGGGCCGCACCGCGGTGCTCGCCACCGCCGACGGCACCCCGCTGGGCTACGCGGGCGAGCTGCACCCGCAGCTCGTCGCAGCGCAGGACCTCCCCGAGCGGACCGTGGCGATGGAGCTGAACCTCAGCTCGCTCACCGCGGCCGAGTCCGGTGTCGTCCAGGCGCGCCCGATCTCCGGCTACCCGGCCGCCACGCAGGACGTCGCGCTCGTGGTGGACGCCTCCGTGCCGGCCGCCGAGCTGCGGGCCGCGCTCGAGGAGGGCGCCGGGGAGCTGCTCGAGGACGTCCGCGTCTTCGACGTCTACCAGGGCCCCGGCATCGAGGAGGGCCGGAAGTCGGTCGCCTTCGCGCTGCGCTTCCGGGCCCCGGACCGCACGCTGACCGCGGACGAGGCCTCCGCCGCCCGCGAGGCGGCCGTCGCCGTCGCCGCCGAGCGCCACGGCGCCGTGCTCCGCGGCTGAGCGGCCCCGCCCGGACGGCCCGCCCCCTCCGGGGGTCGGGCCGTCCGTCGTCCCCGCCCCGCCCGGGCGGTAACACTCGCGAACGCCAGGGAGTGCGCCGTCGACTTCGGTACTGTGGCACCGGGTCACCGGCCGCGATCCCGGCGTTCGCGACCGACCCCCCTTCCCCGACCCCGTTCCAGGAGCGCAGCATGACCGAGGAGACCACCGACCGCCAGGAGCCGTTCTTCGCCTTCGACGACGAGCAGGACGAGCAGGACGGGCGCGCCCGCCGGTCGATCGCCTGGAAGCCGACGGCCGTGGGCCTGCTGGGGCTGCTCCTGGGCCTGGTCCTCGCGGTGAGCGCGGCCCTCGCCTGGGACGACTCCCGCAGGCTGGCCGGCTACGCGGACCGGTCGTGGGTGATCTCGGGGCAGTACCAGGACCTCACCAACGACCTGCAGACCAAGACCTATAACCCCATCTACCGCGGGGTGCTGCCCGCGGACGAGGCGGTCGCCGAGCAGCCCTTCGACTCGGGCCTCGCCGACCCGCGCGTCCCGGAGGCGGGGGAGGAGATCGTCTTCCGCGGCACGCAGACGGGCTCCGGCGAGGACGACTTCCACCAGGAGGCCGACGCGCTGCTCGCCGTCGAGGACGGCACCCTCCAGGTGGTCGAGACGGCCGAGGCGGGCGAGTTCGGGGACGGCGTCACCGCGGGCACCATCGCGTGGCAGCGCGTCCAGGCGGCCCTGCTGCTGCTCGCCGGTCTCGCCGCGGCCGGGGGCGGGGTCTGGTTCGCCCGCCGGCTCTACCGCCGGGAGCACTGACCGGCCGGCCGCCCGCGCGGCGCAACGGGCCCCTGCCGGACGCACACCGTCCGGCAGGGGCCCGTTCCCGTCGGTGCCCGGGGCGGGTCAGGGCAGGGCGGGCAGCTCCCGGCGGAGCAGCCACGCGTCGAGCAGGCCGTCGACCTCCGCCCACCGGTCCCGGGGCACGAAGCCCCGCAGGTGCTCCCGGAAGCCCTCCGTGCTCACCCACCCGTCCCGGTTGGCGGTGGCCCAGCCGCGCAGCAGGGCGCGGAAGGCGTCCTCGCCCACGGTCTCCCGGATCGCGTGGACGGTGAGGGCGCCCCGGACGTACACCACGTCGTCGAAGAGCCGCACCTGCCCGGGATCGCCGATGACGAGGTCCTGGCGCATCTTGGACAGGGTCCGGTGGGCCTTCTCCGCGTGCCAGCGGGCCGGCCTGTCGCCGGAGGCCTCGGACCAGATCCACTCCGCGTAGGACGCGAACCCCTCGTTGAGCCAGATGTCCTGCCACGCGGAGAGGACCAGGCTGTTGCCGAACCACTGGTGGGCCAGCTCGTGCGCCACGAGCCGCTGCTCCTCCCAGTCCGTGCCCAGCTGGTTCTTCCCGAACACGGAGCACGCGTAGCACTCGAACGGGTCCTCGAGCGACTCGTCGACGACCACCACGGTGTAGCTCGGGAAGGGGTAGGGGCCGAACCAGTCGTTGAACACCTCGATCATCCGGCCCTGCTCCGCGAAGGTCTTCTCCGCCTTCTTGCGCCGCTTCCTGGAGCACACCAGGTACTGGGGGACGCGCGAGCCCGAGAGCTCGTGCCGCTCGTACGGGCCGATCTGCACGGTGGCCAGGTAGGGCGGCAGCGGCACCCGGGACGTGTACACCCAGTGGCGCTCGCCGTCGCGCTCCACCACGGACTCCAGCTCGCCGTGGACCACCACCTCGTAGTCGGCGTCCGCGTGCACGGCGACCCGGTAGGTGGCCTTGTGGGAGGGGTGGTCCACGCACGGGAACCAGGTGGACGAACCGGTGGGCTGCCCGGCGACGAGCACGCCGTCGTCGAGCTCGGCCCAGCCGATCTCGCCCCAGGGCCCGTCCAGGGACTCGGGGTACCCCTCGTAGGCCACGGTGAGCGTGAACGCCTCCCCGGCGGCGACGACGCGCGGCAGGGTCAGCACGAGGCGGCTCCCGCGGTGGTCGGCGCGGACGCGGCGGCCGCCGAGCAGACCGCCGAGTCCGCCGGTGCCGAACCTGACGTCGGTCACGGCGAGCTCGGTGAGGTCCAGCTCGATCCGGTCCGTGTCGTGCAGCGCGCGGCAGGACAGGGTGGCGCGCGCCTCGAGGCCGTTGTCCTCCACGTCGTAGTCGAGGTCCAGGTCGTAGTGCTCCACGGTGGCCGCGCAGCACCCCACGAACGGGGTGTAGGGGTCCCGTGCGCCGTCGGCGCCGAGGAAGCGGTGCATCGGCGCGGCGCTCACGGGACCAGCAGCAGCTTGCCCTGGGCGGCGCGGGACTGGAGCAGCTCGTGGGCCTGCCGTGCCCGGTCGAGCGGGAACGTCTCGGCCACGCGGAGGGTCAGCGACCCGTCGAGCACCGCGTCGAACAACTCGCCCGCGCGCCAGTTCCGCTCCTTCTCGTCGAGCAGGTAGTCGTTGAGGGTGGGGCGGGTGAGGAACAGGGAGCCGTGCTGGGCGAGCCGCTGCGGGTCGAGCGGGGGCACCTGGCCGGAGGAGCCGCCGAAGAGCACCAGCATCCCGCGCCGGCGCAGCGCCCGGAGCGACTCGTCGAAGGTGTCCTTGCCCACCGAGTCGTAGACGACGTCGGCGCCGCGGCCGCCGGTGACCTCACGGACGTGCTCGGCGAAGCCCTCGTAGCCCACCAGGGCGAAGTCGGCCCCCAGGGAGCGCGCGGTCTCCGCCTTGGCCTGCGAGCCCACCAGGGCGACCACCGTGGCCCCGAGCGACTTCAGCAGCTGCACGGCGAGACCTCCGACCCCGCCCGCGCCCGCGGTGACGACGGCGACGTCGCCTTCCTGGACCGGGTACGTCGAGCGGACCAAGTAGTGCGCGGTGAGACCCTGCAGCGGGACGGCCGCGGCGACCTCGTCGGACACGCCGGAGGGCACGCGCAGGGCCTTGTCGGCGTCCACGAGGAAGGCGTCGGCGTAGGTCCGGGACGCCTGCGAGGTGGTGATCCGGTCGCCCAGGGCGAAGTGGCGCACCTCGGAGCCCACGCCCGTCACCACGCCCATGCCCTCGGAGCCCGGGGTGAAGGGGTGCTCCACGGGGTAGACGCCCTCGCGCTGGTACACCTCGATGAAGTTCACCCCCGCCGCGCGGGTCTCGACGAGCAGCTGGCGCGGACCGGGTTCGAGGTCCGGACGCTCGCCGAGGGTCAGGACCTCGGGGCCTCCGGCTCGCTCGACCATGACGCAACGGACCATGACGGGTACCTCCTGGACATCGCGGACGGGAACCCTGCCATGGTAGGCACGGAGTCCCGCCGCGCCCTCCCCGCGGGGGTCGCCCAGGGGTAGCGTGTGCACAAGAGGGGGCACGGAAAAGCCCCCGTAATCATCGAGATTTGCAGACGGGAAGCGTAGATTCGGGGGCAGAGCCGTTCCGGGGGGAGCGCGAGAGCGGCCGTGGTCGATCCGAGCGGGGGGATCCTGATGTGCTCCGACGAGGCGCACCCGCGCCCCGCTCCGCCGGCCCTTCCCCCGTAGCGTGCATAAATATTGAAGACCATGCATAACTTTGAGCTAGAGTGGAATCTATGACGTTCAGCGCAGCAGTGTCGGGGGCATCCGGCTACGCCGGTGGCGAGGTCCTGAGGATCCTCGCCGGTCACCCGCAAATCGAGATCGGGGCCGTGGGGGCCCATTCCAACGCGGGCCAGCGGCTGGGGGAGCTGCAGCCGCACCTGCACTCCCTCGCCGACCGGGTGCTCGTCGACACCACGGTGGAGAACCTCGCCGGCCACGACGTCGTCTTCCTCGCCCTGCCGCACGGCGCCTCGGCCGCGATCGCCGCGCAGCTGCCGGCGGAGACCGTGGTGATCGACGCCGGTGCCGACCACCGGCTCGACTCCGCCGAGGAGTGGGACCAGTTCTACGGGTCCCCGCACGCCGGGACCTGGCCGTACGGGCTGCCCGAGCTCGTCGTGGACGCCGAGGGCACCCGCCAGCGCGAGCAGCTCCGCGGCGCCACGCGCATCGCGGTGCCGGGGTGCTACCCGACCAGTGCCCTGCTCGCCCTGGGCCCCGGCTTCGCGGCCGGTCTCCTGGAGCCGGAGGACGTCGTGATCGTCGCGGCCTCGGGCACCTCCGGGGCCGGCAAGGCCGTCAAGGCGCACCTGCTGGGCTCGGAGGTCATGGGCTCGATGAGCCCGTACGGGGTGGGCGGCGCCCACCGGCACACCCCCGAGATCGAGCAGGGCCTCTCGAAGGCCGCAGGGCGCCGCGTGCGGATCTCCTTCACCCCGACGCTCGCCCCCATGCCGCGGGGCATCCTCACCACCGCCACCGCGCGGGTCCCCGGGGGCGTGACCGCCGCGCAGCTGCGGGAGGCCTGGGAGACCGCCTACGCGGCCGAGCCGTTCGTCACCGTCCTGCCCGAGGGACGGTGGCCCTCGACGAAGTCGGTGGCCGGCTCCAACCACGCCCAGCTCCAGCTCGCCCACGACGCCCGGGCGGGGCGCGTCATCGTCACGTGCGTGATCGACAACCTCGTCAAGGGCACCGCCGGCGGTGCCGTCCAGTCCATGAACCTCGCCCTCGGCCTGCCGGAGGACACCGGCCTGACACTCCAAGGAGTCGCACCGTGAGAACGTACCCCTCCCAGCAGCCCGCCGGCACCCTGCAGGTCGACACCGCCCGCGGCGTGGCCGCCGCCCAGGGCTTCCGCGCCGCCGGCACCGAGGCGGGCTTCAAGGACTCCGGCGGACCGGACCTCGCCCTCGTCGTCAACGACGGGCCCCAGCACCACGTGGGGGCCGTGTACACGACCAACCGGATCACCGCCGCGCCCGTCCAGTGGTCCAAGGCCGCGACCGCGGACGGCCGGGCCGCCGCCGTGGTCCTCAACTCCGGCGGCGCCAACGCCTGCACCGGACCGCAGGGCTTCCAGGCCTCCCACCGGACCGCCGAGCTCGTCGGCGAGGCGCTCGGGGTCGGGGCCGGCGACGTGGTGGTGTGCTCCACCGGGCTGATCGGCATCCAGCTGCCCATGGACGTCATGGAGCGCGGCCTCCCCGGGGTCGTCGAGGCCCTCGGGGACGACGACGCCGCCGGGGCCGCCGCGGCCCGGGCCATCATGACCACCGACTCCGTCTCCAAGCAGGCCGCCTACGTCCGCGACGGGTGGACGGTCGGCGGCATGGCCAAGGGCGCGGGCATGCTCGCCCCGGGCCTGGCCACGATGCTCGTGGTGCTCACGACCGACGCGGAGCTCTCCTCCGACGCCCTGCAGTGGGCGCTCGAGGACGCGGTGAAGGTCACGTTCAACCGCACCGACTCCGACGGCTGCATGTCGACCAACGACACCGTGGTGCTGCTCGGCTCGGGCGCCTCCGGGATCACGCCGGACGAGTTCGAGTTCAGCCAGGCCGTGACCGCGGTGTGCCACTCGCTGGCCCAGCAGCTCATCACGGACGCCGAGGGCGCGTCCCACGACATCGAGATCACCACCGTCAACGCCGCGACCGAGCGACAGGCGGAGGACGTGAGCCGCTCCGTGGCCCGCTCCAACCTCTTCAAGGCCGCGATCTACGGCAACGACCCCAACTGGGGCCGCGTCCTGTCCGCGGTCGGCACCACCGACGCCGCGTTCGACCCCGACCAGCTCGACGTCGCCATCAACGGCGTCGTGGTCTGCCGCAACGGCATGATCGGGGACCCGCGCGAGGGCGTGGACCTGGCTGCCGACCGCAGGGTCACCGTCCTGATCGACCTCAAGGCCGGGGACGCCGACGCCACCGTCTGGACCAACGACCTGACCCACGACTACGTCGAGGAGAACAGCGCCTACTCCAGCTGACCCGCCCGCCCACCAGCACAGCACCGACCCACGGCGCAGGAGAACCATGACCGACCCGAGTGACCCGACCCGCTACGAGACCGCCCAGCTGAAGGCGGGCACCCTGATGGAGGCCCTGCCCTGGATCCAGCGCTACTCCGGGTCCGTGATGGTCTTCAAGTACGGCGGCAACGCCATGGTGTCCGAGCCGCTGCGGCAGGCCTTCGCGGAGGACATGGTGTTCCTGCGCCACGTCGGGATCAAGCCGGTCGTGGTGCACGGCGGAGGGCCCCAGATCAACCGCATGCTGGAGCGGCTGGGCATCGAGTCCGAGTTCCGCGGCGGGCTGCGCGTCACCTCCAAGGAGGCCGTGGACGCCATCCGCATGGTGCTGACCGGGCAGGTCCAGCGGGAGCTCGTCTCCCTGCTCAACGCCACCGGCCCGTACGCCGTCGGGCTCTCGGGGGAGGACGCCGAGCTGTTCCGCGCGGTCCGCCGGGGCACCGTCGTGGACGGCGAGGAGGTGGACCTCGGCCACGTGGGCGAGGTCGTCGGCGTCAACCCCGAGCCCGTCACCCAGCTCCTCGAGGCCGGGCGGATCCCGGTCATCTCCTCCGTGGCGCCGGAGGTCGACGCGCACGGCCGTCCCACGGGGGAGATCCTCAACGTCAACGCGGACACCGCCGCCGCCGCTGTGGCGGTGGCCCTGCGCGCCGAGAAGTTCGTGGCCCTCACCGACGTCGAGGGGCTCTACGCGAACTGGCCCGACAAGGACTCCCTCATCGCGTCCCTCTCTGCCTCGGAGCTGCGTGCGATGCTCCCGAGCCTGCAGGCCGGGATGATCCCCAAGATGGAGGCGGCCCTGCGGGCCGTGGAGGGCGGGGCGCGCCGGGCGTCCATCGTCGACGGGCGCAGCCCGCACACATGCCTGCTCGAGATCTTCACCGACACCGGCATCGGTACCCAGCTCGTCCCCGACCACGGAGCATCGTCATGACCGCCCAGCACACCGCCTCCCGCTACTCGGCCCAGACCGCCCTGCTCGGCGAGTACGCCGACTCGCTGCTCGGCGTCTTCGGCAGCCCGTCCCTCGTGCTCACCCACGGCAAGGGCGCCGTGGTCACCGACGCCGACGGCCGGGACTACCTCGACCTGCTCGCGGGCATCGCCGTCAACGCCCTCGGCCACGCCCACCCGCGCTGGGTGGAGATCGTCTCCCGCCAGCTCGCCACCCTCGGGCACGTCTCCAACTTCTTCACCTCCCCCCAGCAGATCGCCCTCGCCGGGAAGCTCCTGTCCCTGGCCGGCGCGCCCGCGGGCTCCCACGTCTTCTTCGCGAACTCCGGCACCGAGGCCAACGAGGCCGCGTTCAAGCTCGCCCGCCGCCACGGCCACGAGCACCCCGGCCAGGACGGCCGGCCCCGCGGCACCGTCCTCGCCCTCGAGTCCGCCTTCCACGGCCGCACCATGGGCGCGCTCGCCCTGACCGCCAAGGAGGCCTACCGGGCGCCCTTCGAGCCCCTCCCGGGCGGGGTCCGGCACATCCCCGCGACCGTCCAGGCCCTCGAGGAGCACCTCGACGGGACGGTCGCGGCCCTGATCGTGGAACCCGTGCAGGGCGAGGCCGGCGTGCGCGAGCTGCCCGAGGGCTACCTCCGGCGCGCCCGGGAGCTGACCCGCCGGCACGGCGCGCTGCTGGTCGTGGACGAGGTGCAGACCGGGATGGGCCGCACCGGCCGCTGGTTCGCCTCCTCCGCCGAGCTCACCGGTGACGACCTGCCGGACGCGATCACCCTGGCCAAGGGGCTCGGCGGCGGCTTCCCGATCGGCGCGATGCTGACCGTCGGCCCGGAGGTCTCCGCGCTGCTCGGGGCCGGCCAGCACGGCACCACGTTCGGCGGCAACCCGCCGGCCACCGCAGCGGGCCTCGCCACCGTCACCGTCATCGAGGAGGACGGCCTGCTCGCGCACGCGCGCACCGTGGGCGCCGTGCTCGGCGAGGGGTTGCGCGCGGTCCCCGGGATCGGCGACGTGCGCCAGCACGGACTGCTGATCGGCGCCGACCTCGAGATCCCCGAGGGCGCCACCGCCCCGTTCGGCCCCGCCGTGGTCGAGGCCGCCCGGGACGCCGGGTTCATCGTCAACGCGACCGGCCCCGGGACCCTGCGCCTGGCCCCGCCCCTGATCCTGACCCCCGAGCAGGCGCGCACCTTCCTCGACGCGCTCCCCGAGATCCTGCGCACCGCCGCCGCCGCGGTCGCGGCCCCCGCCGCGACCGCGCCCGACACCCCGCCGAAAGAAGCATGAACCCGTCCATGACCCCCCGCCACTTCCTCGTCGACACCGACCTCTCCCAGGAGGAGCAGACCGAGGTGCTCGAGCTCGCCGCCCGCCTCAAGGCCGACCGCTGGGCCCACCGGCCCTACGCGGGGCCCCAGACCGTGGCCGTGATCTTCGACAAGACGTCGACCCGCACCCGGGTCTCCTTCTCCGCCGGGATCGCCGATCTCGGCGGCAACCCGCTGATGATCAACCCGGGCGAGTCGCAGCTGGGCAAGGAGAGCGTGGCGGACACCGCGCGCGTCTTCTCCCGCATGGCCTCGACCATCGTGTGGCGCACCTACGCCCAGTCCGGGCTGGAGGAGATGGCCGCGGCCGCCACCGTGCCCGTCGTCAACGGGCTCTCCGACGACTACCACCCCTGCCAGATCCTCGCGGACCTGCTGACCGTCCGGGAGCACCGGGGCGGTCTCGCCGGGCTCAGCTTCGCCTACCTCGGGGACGCCGCCAACAACATGGCCCACTCCTACCTGCTGGGCGGGGCCACCGCCGGGATGCACGTGCGCGTCGCCGGCCCGGCGAGCCACCTCCCGGACCCGGCGGTGGTGCGGGCCGCCGAGGAGCGCGCGGAGCAGACGGGAGGATCCGTGCGCGTGACCACCGACCCGGCCGAGGCGCTCGCCGGGGCGGACGTGGTCTGCACCGACACCTGGGTGTCCATGGGCCAGGAGGCGGAGACCGAGGCGCGGGCGGAGGTCTTCCGGGCGTACTCCGTGGACGCCGCGGCGATGGCCCAGGCCGCGCCCGGGGCGCTGTTCCTGCACTGCCTGCCCGCCTTCCGCGGCTCCGAGGTCGCGGCCGAGGTCATCGACGGCCCGCAGTCCGTGGTGTGGGACGAGGCGGAGAACCGGCTGCACGCCCAGAAGGCCCTGCTCGTCTGGCTCATGGCGCGCTCCGGGCGCTACGACCTGGGCGCCGCCGACGCCCCCGCCGTCCCCGCATGAGCATCCCCGCCACCAAGACCGCCCGGCAGGCCCGGATCGTGGCCCTCGTGACCGGAGGGGCGATCCACTCGCAGGCCGAGCTGGCCGCCCGGCTGGCCGAGGACGGCGTGCAGGTCACCCAGGCCACGCTCTCCCGCGACCTCGTGGAGCTCGGGGCCGTCCGGGTGCGCGAGGGCTCCGGCGCCCTCGTCTACGCCGTCCCGCAGGCCGGGGCCGACCGCTCGCCCGCCTCCGGGATCACCCAGGAGGTGCTCGACGCGCGCCTGGCCAGCCTGTGCCGCGAGCTGCTGGTCACCGCCGAGGCGAGCGCGAACCTCGTGGTCCTGCGGACCCCACCCGGGGCCGCCCAGTACTTCGCCTCCGCCATCGACACGTCCGTGCTCCCCGCCGTCCTGGGCACCATCGCCGGCGACGACACCATCATGGTGGTGTGCCGGGCGGCCGACGGCGGCGATGCCGTGGCCCGCCGCTTCCTGGAGCTCGCCGAGTGAGGAAGGGGCCCACGGCCTGATCCCGGGGCCGGCGCGGTCCGTCGCCGGGAGCCGGTGTGGTGCAATGTTCCCCACACGGTCGGCCCCGCGGACCGCCCCGGAAGGAGCATCATCATGCCGAACCTGGCGTCCCTGCTCGTCGACACGGCCGCCCGGCACCCGCGGCGCCCCGCCGTGGTGCTCGACGACACCGTCCTCGGCTACGTCGAGCTCGACGACCTCTCGGCGCGGGCCGCGACCGTGCTGCGGAGCGCCGGCGTCCGTCCCGGGGACCGGGTCGCGCTCATCGCGCCGAACGTCCCGCACATGCCGATCGCGTACTACGGCATCCTGCGAGCAGGATCCGTCGTGGTCCCGCTCAACCCACTGCTGACCCCCCGCGAGCTCGCGCACCACTTCCAGGACGCCGAGGTCTCCGCGGTCGTGGTGTGGGAGACCATGGCCGGGGCCTGCCGCGAGGCGCTCGAGCGGCTGGGCCTCGAGGTGCCGGTGGTCGAGCTCTCGGCCGCCGGCACCCTCCAGCAGCTCGCGGGCGTGGAGCCGCTGCCCGGGATCGAGCATCGCGCGGCGCAGGACATGGCGGTGCTGCTCTACACGTCCGGCACCACGGGACGGCCGAAGGGGGCGATGCTCACCCACGACAATCTCCTGGGCAACGCCGAGATGGTCGTGGACCTCTTCCGGATCGTCCCCGAGGACGTGTTCTTCGGCGGCCTGCCCTTCTTCCACGTCTTCGGCCAGACCGTGGCGCTCAACGCGGTGGTGGCGGCCGGCGCCGCCGTGACCCTGCTCCCGCGCTTCGCCCCCCGCACGGTGCTGGAGATCCTCCGGCGGGACCGCGTCACCGTCCTCGCCGGGGTCCCGAGCATGCACGTCGCCCTGCTGGAGGCGGCCGGGGACCGCCGGGTGTCCCTCCCCGCGCTGCGGGCGGCCATCTCGGGCGGGGCCGCGCTGCCGGTCGACGTGCTCCGGCGCTTCGAGGACGTGTTCGCGGTCCGCCTCTACGAGGGCTACGGGCTGTCGGAGACGTCCCCGGTGGTCAGCTTCAATCAGCTCGACGGGCCGGTCCGGCCGGGCTCGATCGGCACGGCCGTCCCCGGCGCCCGGCTGCGCGTCCTTAACGACACGGGGGCGGAGGCCCCCGCGGGGGACGTGGGGGAGCTGGCCGTGGCGGGACGCTACGTGATGGCCGGCTACTGGCGCAATCCGGAGGCCACGGACGAGGTGGTCCGGGACGGCTGGTTCCGCACCGGCGACCTCGCCCGCATCGACGACGACGGCTGCGTCTTCATCGTGGACCGCAAGAAGGACATGATCCTGCGCGGCGGCTACAACGTGTACCCCCGGGAGGTCGAGGAGGCGCTGTACGAGCACCCCGCGGTCGCCGAGGTCGCCGTGGTCGGGATCCCCGACGACGTGCAGGGCCAGGAGGTCGCGGCGTTCGTGGTGCTGACGGCCGAGGCCGTCCCGGACGGAGAGCGCCTGGTGCCCGAACTGCGGTCCTGGGTGCGCGAGCGCGTGGCCTCGTACAAGCGCCCGCGGCTCTACCGGGTGGTGGACACGCTGCCGAAGGGGCCGACCGGCAAGATCCTCAAGCGCGAGGTGGAGCGCCTCGCCTGAGCGGCGCGCAGGCCGGGAGTGCGTCCTGCGGCCTCAGCGGGTCGCGTACTCCTCCAGGACGGTGACGAGCTCCGTGCGCTCGAAGACCCGGGCGAAGTCCAGGGCGGAGTGGGCGCCGGCCGTCTGCGAGGCCCCGGCCGCGAGCAGGGTCCGCACGATCGTCTCGTTGCCCCGGAAGACCGCGCTCATCAGCGCCGTCTGACCGTTGTCGTTGACCCGGTCCGGGTCCGCCCCGGCCTCGAGCAGCGCCGCGACGGTCTCCTCGCGCTGGTGGTAGGCCGCGAGGACCAGCAGGGTGTCGCCCTTGCCGTTGGTGAGGTTCACCGGGACGCCGGCGCGCACGGCCGGCAGGAGGTTCTCCGTGTCCCCCGTCCGGGCCATCTCGAACAGGGAGAGCACGTAGGCCATCTCCTCCTCGGTCAGCTGGGGGGCCGCGGGGTCCTGCGGCTGGTCGGTCTGCTGGGGGTTCTCGGTCACGGGTGGTCCTTCGCGGTCGGTCGGATGCTGCTCCTGCCGGCCAGTTTATCGGGGGCGGGGGCCGCGACACGCACCACCCCCAAGTACCCGGGTCTTGACGTTGCAGTAACCGACTGGCACGCTCATGTGACACAGCTCACCTCGTGCCCGTTCCTCGCGCCGGTGCCCGTGCACCGGGGATCCGGAGTTCCCCCATGACGAATCTCGCCACCCTGCTCACCGACACGGCCGCGGCCTCCCCGGAGTCCAGGGCGGTGGTCCTCGACGACAAGGTCCTGACCTACGGGGCCCTCGACGACCTGTCCGCGCGGGTCGCGTCGATGCTCGCCGCCGCCGGCGTCGGACAGGGCGACCGGGTGGCCCTGATCCTGCCCAACGTCCCCCACATGCCGATCGCCTACTACGGGATCCTGCGCGCGGGCGGGGTGGTCGTGCCCCTCAACCCCCTCCTCAGCCCCCGGGAGCTGGCGTACCACTTCGACAACGCCGAGGTGTCCCTGGTGCTCGTCTGGGAGGCCATGGCCGAGGCGACCCGCGCCGCGGTCGCGGACCTGGACCGGGACGTCCGGGTGGTCGAGGTCTCGGCCGCCGGAACGCTGCAGGCGCTCGCGGACGTCCCGCCGCGCCCCGGGGTCGCCGAGCGCGACGACGACGAGCCCGCCGTCCTGCTCTACACCTCCGGGACCACGGGACGGCCCAAGGGCGCCGTCCTGACGCACCACAACCTCCGGGCCAACGCGGCGCTGTCCGCGGGTCTCTTCGACCTGGCGCCCGGGGACGTCATGTTCGGGGCCCTGCCGTTCTTCCACGTCTTCGGCCAGACCGTGGCGCTCAACGGCGTCGTCCACGCGGGGGCGACCGTCACGCTGCTGCCGCGCTTCGACCCGGCCAAGGCGCTGGAGATCCTGGCCCGGGACGAGGTCACGGTCTTCGCCGGGGTGCCGAGCATGTACGTGGCGCTGCTCGCCGCCGCGGACGGCGGGACGGTCGAGCTGCCGCACCTGCGGGCCGGGGTCTCGGGCGGGTCCCCGCTGCCGGTCGAGGTCCTGGAGCGCTTCGAGAAGGTCTTCGGCGCCCCCATCTACGAGGGTTACGGCCTGTCCGAGACCTCCCCGGTGGTGTGCTTCAACCAGAAGGACCGGGGACGCCGCCCGGGCTCGATCGGCACGGTGGTGCGGGGCGCGCAGCTGAAGGTCGTGGACGACCTCGGCGCGGAGGTCCCCGTCGGGGAGATCGGCGAGCTCGTGGTGGCCGGGGAGTACGTGATGGCCGGCTACTGGCGCAATCCCGAGGCCACGGAGGCCGCGATCCGTGACGGCTGGTTCGCGACGGGGGACCTCGCCCGGGTGGACGAGGACGGCTTCTACTACATCGTGGACCGCAAGAAGGACATGGTCCTGCGCGGCGGCTACAACGTCTACCCCCGCGAGGTCGAGGAAGTGATCTACCAGTTCCCCGGCATCGCCGAGGCCGCGGTGGTCGGCGTGCCGGACGAGGCGATGGGCGAGGAGGTCGCCGCCGTCGTCGCCTTCCGCGACGTGCCCGAGGCGGAGCGGGACGCGAAGGTCGACGAGCTGGACGCCTTCGTCCGCGAGCGCGTGGCCAAGTACAAGCACCCGCGCTACTACAAGGTGGTCGACGAGCTGCCGAAGGGCCCGACCGGCAAGATCCTCAAGCGCTCCCTCGACCTCGCGGGCGCCGGGTACCGCGGCTGAGCCCGCACACGGAAGGGGCCGGCCGCTGGACGCGGCCGGCCCCTTCCTGCACGGTGGGTCCGCCGGGACACCGGGGGAGACGCCCCGGGCGGGGCGCCTCCCGGACGGGTCAGTTGGACATCATCGCGGGGCTCGCCTGCTGGGGCTCGCGCTCCACGGCGACGTGCTCGTTGGGCACGCAGTGGGTCATGGTGAGACCCGCCACGCTGCGCGGGCCGTTGTTGCCGAGGTTGGCCACGCGCTGCAGCTCCTCCTCGGAGAGACGCTGGGTGGCCAGAGGGCCCAGGTCCTTGACGTCCTCGAGGGAGACGCCGATGCCGTCGCCCACGCGGCGGCCCATCTCGTCCTCGACCATGTAGAAGTGCCAGACCATGCGCTCCTGGATCGGGCGGTCGCACTGGGAGAGCGCGTCGACCAGGTTGGCGATGAGCTCCTCCTTCTCCCACTCCTCCTGGAGCTGGAAGCGCTCGCCGGCCTGCTTGTAGTCGTTGGTCCGCTCGATCCGGGCGCGGGTCAGGCGCGCGCTGATCTCCGGGCCGACCTCGGCCTGGTAGTCCTCGCCCTTCGGGGTCTCCTGGACGCCGCCGGTGATGGACGGCTCGTAGTTCACGTGCGGGTTCTGGCCCGGGGCGTGGTCCACGGCGTAGGCCATCTGGCCGTCGCGCTGGTTCGTGGCCACCGGCGCCTTCGGCGCGTTGACCGGCAGCTGCAGGTAGTTCGGGCCCACCCGGTAGCGCTGGGTGTCCGAGTAGGAGAAGGTGCGGCCCACGAGCATCTTGTCGTCGGAGAAGTCGAGGCCGTCCACCAGCACGCCGGTGCCGAAGGCGATCTGCTCGTTCTCCGCGAAGAAGTTCTGCGGGTTGCGGTTCAGGACCATGCGGCCGACCGGCTTCGGCGGGAACAGCTCCTCCGGCCAGACCTTGGTGTCGTCCAGCGGGTCGAAGTCCAGCTCGGGGTGGTCGTGGTCCTCCATGACCTGGACCTGCAGCTCCCACTCGGGGTAGTCGCCGGCCTCGATCGCGTCGTAGAGGTCCTTGGTGTGCGAGCCGAGGGTCTGGGCCTGGATGTTCGCGGCGTCGGCCGAGGTGAGGGACTTCACGCCCTGCTTCGGGATCCAGTGGTACTTCACCAGGAGGGACTCGCCGGCGGCGTTGACCCACTTGTAGGTGTTCACGCCGAAGCCCTGCTGGTGGCGGTAGTCCGCCGGGATCCCGCGCGGGGAGAACAGGATCGTGATCATGTGCATCGCCTCGGGCGACTGGCTGAAGAAGTCGAAGGCGCGGTTGGCCACGCCGGCCTCGAAGTTCACGGGGTCCGGCTTCTGGGAGTGGATGAAGTCGGGGAACTTGATGGCGTCCCGGATGAAGAACACGCCGAGGTTGTTGCCGACGAGGTCCCAGTTGCCCTCCTCCGTGTACATCTTCACGGCGAAGCCGCGCGGGTCGCGGGCCACCTCGGAGGAGTCCCGGCCGCCGGCCACGGTGGAGAACCGCACGGCCACGTCGGTGCGCTTGCCGGCCTCGGCGAAGACCTTGGCGCGGGTGAACTTCGCGATGGGCTCGTCGCCGTAGGCGCCGTAGGCCTCGAAGTAGCCGAAGGCGGTGGTGCCGCGGGCGTGCACCACGCGCTCGGGGATGCGCTCGCGGTCGAAGTGGCTCATCTTCTCGAGGAACGCGTAGTTCTCTAGGGTCGCGGGCCCGCGCGAGCCGACGGTGCGGGTGTTCTGGTTGTCGTGGACCGGGTGGCCCTGACGCGTGGTGAGGGTCTGCTCGGGAACGTTCGTCATGGGGTTCCTCTCGGGGTAGGGACCGGGTGTGCAGGACGGCCGGGGCGCGTGGCCCCCGCCGTTGTGGGGTGCGGTCGTTCGGTCTGGATCACACCTGGTCCCCAGTATGTCGGAAGGGCCGGGCTATTGCTAGCTATTCATAATTGCGGAGTGGCGCACGGCACCCCCGCAGGTCGGAGGGCGGGCGCGGCCCGGCGGGGGAGTGCGCGGGCGGTCCGCAGAGTATGCATAAATACAAGTCGACGTGTATAGTCATGCACAGAAGGCGGGGCCACGCCGTGGCGCCCGGACCACCGACGAAGGAGAACACCGTGACCGAGCGTGTTGTGCTGGCCTACTCCGGGGGTCTCGACACCTCCGTGGCCATCGGCTGGATCGGCGAGGCGACGGGGGCCGAGGTCATCGCCGTCGCCGTCGACGTGGGGCAGGGCGGCGAGGACCTCGAGACCATCCGCCGGCGCGCCCTCGACTGCGGGGCCGTCGAGGCCTACGTGGCCGACGCCCGCGACGAGTTCGCCGCGGAGTACTGCATGCCGGCGCTGCAGGCGAACGCCCTCTACATGGACGCCTACCCCGTGGTCTCCGCGCTGTCCCGCCCGGTCATCGTCAAGCACCTCGTGGCCGCCGCCAAGCGCTTCGGCGCCTCCACCGTGGCCCACGGCTGCACGGGCAAGGGCAACGACCAGGTCCGCTTCGAGGTGGGCATCCAGACGCTGGGCCCCGAGCTCAAGTGCATCGCCCCGGTCCGCGACCTCGCCCTGACCCGCGACAAGGCCATCAACTACGCCGAGAAGCACCACCTGCCGATCGCCACGACCAAGAAGAACCCCTTCTCGATCGACCAGAACGTCTGGGGCCGCGCCGTGGAGACCGGGTTCCTCGAGGACATCTGGAACGCCCCCACCAAGGACGTCTACGACTACACGGACGATCCCACGTTCCCGCCGCCGGCCGACGAGGTCGTGATCAGCTTCGAGGGCGGCATCCCCGTGGCCCTCGACGGCCAGCCCGTCACCCCGCTGGAGGCGATCCAGGAGATGAACCGCCGCGCCGGCGCCCAGGGCGTGGGCCGGATCGACATCGTCGAGGACCGGCTCGTGGGCATCAAGTCCCGCGAGGTCTACGAGGCCCCCGGCGCCATGGCCCTGATCGCCGCGCACCGTGAGCTGGAGAACGTGACGGTCGAGCGCGAGCAGGCCCGCTTCAAGCGGATGGCCACCCAGCGCTGGACCGAGCTCGTCTACGACGGCCAGTGGTTCTCCCCGCTGAAGCAGTCCCTCGACGCGTTCATCCAGGACACCCAGAAGTACGTGGACGGCGACATCCGGATGACCCTACACGCCGGCCAGGCCACGGTCACCGGCCGCCGCTCGAACACCTCCCTGTACGACTTCAACCTCGCCACCTACGACGAGGGCGACGCGTTCGACCAGTCCCAGGCCCGCGGGTTCATCGAGCTGTTCGGCATGTCCTCGAAGGTCGCGGCGTCCCGCGAGCAGCGGATCGCGGCCGAGGGCAAGTAGCCCCGGAGCACGTAGGCTCGTCCCCAGCAGGAACGGGCACAACGACGGAGGGCCCCATCCCGGCGGTGGGGCCCTCCGTCCACGCCCGGCCGACCCGACCCCGGCGGCCCCGGCCCCGGCGGAACCCACGAGGAGAGACATGGCGCAGCAGGACAAGCACGGCACCAACGAGGGCGCGCTCTGGGGCGGGCGCTTCGCCGGGGGACCGGCCGACGCCCTCGCGGCGCTGAGCCGGTCGACGCACTTCGACTGGCGCCTGGCCCCCTACGACATCGCGGGCTCCCGGGCCCACGCCCGGGTCCTGCGCACCGCGGAGCTGCTGACCGACGACGAGCTCGGGGGCATGCTCGACGCCCTCGACCGGCTCGAGGCCGACGTCCGCTCCGGGGCCTACGCGCCCGCCCCCTCCGACGAGGACGTCCACGGCTCCCTCGAGAAGGGCCTCATCGAGCGGGCCGGGCCCGAGCTCGGCGGCAAGCTGCGCGCCGGCCGGTCCCGCAACGACCAGATCGCCACCCTCGGGCGGATGTACCTGCGCGACCACGCCGCGATCATCGCCCGCAACGTGCTCGACGTCGTGCAGGCCCTCCTGGACCAGGCGAAGGCCCACCCGGAGGCCCCGATGCCCGGGCGCACCCACCTCCAGCACGCCCAGCCGGTGCTGCTGTCCCACCACCTGCTCGCCCACGCCTGGGCGATGCTGCGGGACGTGCAGCGCCTCGTGGACTGGGACGCCCGCGCCGCGGTCTCCCCGTACGGCTCGGGGGCGCTCGCCGGGTCCTCGCTCGGACTGGACCCGGGGGCCGTCGCCGCCGAGCTGGGCTTCGACTCCGCCGTGCACAACTCCATCGACGGCACCGCGGCCCGGGACGTCTACGCCGAGTTCTCCTGGGTCACCGCGATGATCGCCGTGGACATGTCCCGGATCTCCGAGGAAATCACCACGTGGGCCACCAAGGAGTTCTCCTTCGTCACCCTCGACGACGCCTTCTCCACCGGGTCCTCGATCATGCCGCAGAAGAAGAACCCGGACATCGCCGAGCTCGCCCGCGGCAAGGCCGGCCGGCTGATCGGCGACCTCACCGGGCTGCTGGCCACGCTCAAGGGCCTGCCGCTGGCCTACAACCGGGACCTCCAGGAGGACAAGGAGCCCGTCTTCGACGCGATCGACCAGCTCGAGGTGCTGCTGCCCGCGGTCGCGGGGATGATCGCCACCCTCGACTTCAACACCGGGCGGATGGCCGAGCTCGCCCCGCAGGGCTTCGCCCTCGCCACGGACGTGGCCGAGTGGCTCGTGCGCCAGGGCGTGCCCTTCCGGGACGCGCACGAGGTCGCCGGGGACGCGGTGCGCGTCTGCGAGCAGCGCGGGATCGAGCTGTGGGACCTCTCCGACGAGGACTTCGCCGCGATCTCCGACCGGCTCACCCCCGGCGTGCGCGAGGTGCTCACCGTGGCGGGTTCGCTGGCCTCGCGCAGCGCCCAGGGCGGCACGGCGCCGTCGGCCGTGGCCGCGCAGATCGGCGAGCTCGAGCGCCAGGTGGCCGAGGCCGCGGAGTTCTCGCGGCGGGCGCCGATCGTCGAGGGATGAGCGGGAACGGGCCCGCCACCGGGCCGGCGCTGCTCGAGCTGCTGTCCCGGCCGGCTCCCGAGGTGGCCCCCCGGCTGCTCGGAAGCCTGTTCGGCCACCGGACCGCCGAGGGCTCCGTGGTCCTGCGGATCACGGAGGTCGAGGCCTACGGCGGGCCGGACGGCTCCGACCTGCCGGACCCGGGGGCGCACACGTGGCGCGGGCGGACGGCGCGCAACGCCTCGATGTTCGGTCCGCCGGGCCACGTCTACGTGTACTTCACCTACGGCATGCACCACGCCGTGAACCTGGTCTGCCGTCCCGAGGGCACCGCCGGCGGGTGCCTGCTCCGCGCCGGCGAGGTCGTCGAGGGCGTGCCGCTGGCCCGCGCCCGCCGGGCCGCCGGACGCTCCGGCCCGGTGCCCGACGCCGCGCTGGCCCGCGGCCCGGGCAACCTCGCCAAGGCCCTGGGCATCGACCTGACCCACGACGGCGCACCGCTCACCGCGGGGGACGCCGCGGCACCGGGCTTATTCCTGCGGCTGCCCGGCCCGGGGGACGCCCCCGCCGCCGGCCGCGGGCCGCGCACGGGGGTGTCCGGACCCGGCGGGACCCCTGAGTTCCCCTGGCGCTGGTGGCTGCCCGGCGAGGCCTCCGTCTCCCCGTACCGCGCCGCGGTCCCGCGCCGGCGCCGCTGAGTCCGCGGGATCCGGGCGGATAGCATGAGCGGTGTGACTGAATCCGTTGAGCAGATGATCGAGCGCCTGTGCGTGAAGATCCCCGACTACCCGGAGCCGGGGGTCCTCTTCCGCGACCTGACGCCCCTGTTCGCGGACGGTCCCGGCTTCCGGCGGACCGTCGACGCCCTGGCCGACGCCTTCCGCGGCCAGTTCGACCACGTGGCCGGCGTAGAGGCCCGGGGCTTCCTCATGGCGGGGGCCGTGGCCTACGCGACGGGCGTGGGCCTCATCCCGGTGCGCAAGGCCGGGAAGCTGCCCCGGGAGACCTTCCGCGAGGAGTACGTCCTGGAGTACGGCTCGGCGGTGCTGGAGATCCACACCGACGACGTCCCGCGCGGGGCCCGCGTGCTCGTGCTCGACGACATCCTCGCGACCGGCGGCACCCTCGGGGCCACGGCGCAGCTGCTGCACCGGGCCGGGCTGCACGTCGCCGGGTTCGGGCTGATCATGGAGCTCACCGACCTGCGGGGCCGCAGCCAGCTCGGCGGCCACCGGGTGCGGGCACTGTACCGGGTCTGACCAGGAGCGAAGCACCCCGGCGAAGCACTGTGACGCACCGCGCCGCCGGATCGCTGTCGGAACGCCCGCGGACCGGTAGAATCGATGGTCTGTTCGATCCGGAACGAGGTGTCCACCCATGGCAGAGACCGTCGCCACGATGGCGGCCGAGCAACTTGCTGTCGAACGCGCGTACGTCGCGATGCTCTACGACCGGCTCGACGAGCTGCGGGCCGAGAAGACCGCCGAGCTCGCGGCCGTGCGCCGCAGCGAGTCCTTCGGCAACCACCAGAACCGCGCGGAGCGTGACGCGTTCGCCTCCCACTACGAGGACCGGCTCGCCCAGCTCGAGGCCGTGGACCACCGGCTCGTCTTCGGCCGCCTGGACGGCCAGGACGGAGACCGCCGCTACGTCGGGCGCATCGGTCTGGCCACCGCGGACCACCAGCGGCTCATGGTGGACTGGCGCGCCCGCGAGGCCGCGGCCTTCTACCAGGCCACCGCGCAGAACCCCATGGGCATCCGGCGCCGCCGCCACCTCATCCTGGAGGACCGCGACGTCGCCGCCCTCGAGGACGACGTCCTCGACCCGGACATGCTCGAGGACGAGGGCGTGCTCCACGGCGAGGGGGCCCTGCTCGCGGCGCTGAACCAGAAGCGCACCGGACGGATGTCGGACATCGTCGCGACCATCCAGGCCGAGCAGGACAAGATCATCCGCGCCCCGCTGCCCGGCGTCCGCGTGGTCCAGGGCGGGCCCGGCACCGGCAAGACCGCCGTGGCGCTGCACCGGGCGGCGTACCTGCTCTACGAGCACCGGGAGCGGCTGCGCAAGGCGGGAGTGCTGATCGTCGGCCCGTCGTCGTCGTTCATGTGGTACATCGAACGGGTGCTGCCGGCGCTCGGGGAGACCGGCGTCGTGATGTCCTCCCTGTCCGAGCTGTTCCCCGGCGTGGCGGCCGTTCCGGAGCGCGATCCCCAGACCGCCCGCCTCAAGTCCGGCCTCGACATGGCCGAGGTCGTGGCCCGCGCCGTGCGGGACCGGCAGAAGGTCCCGGCGGCGGACCAGGTCCTGCGCGTCGACTCCCACCGCGTGACGCTGACCCCGCGCACCGTCAAGCGTGCCCGGGACAAGGCCCGTGCCACGGGGAAGCCGCACAACGAGGCGCGCAACACGTTCGTGAAGATCGCCCTGCGCGAGCTCACCGAGCAGCTCGGCGAGCACCTCAACACCACCAGCGGCAACGTCATGGACCGCTCCTACCTCGCGGAGGACATCCGGCAGTCCCGGGACGTGCGGATCGCGCTCAACCTCGCGTGGATGCCGCTGTCGCCCCAGACCCTCGTCGCGCAGCTGTTCAGCAAGAGGCACTACCTCGAGTCCGCAGCCCCGCACCTGAGCGCCGCCCAGGTCGAGGCCCTGCTGCGCCCGGCCGACGACCCCTTCACCGTGGCCGACGTGCCGCTGCTGGACGAGGCCGCCGAGCTGCTGGGCGACCTCGACGAGGCCGGGGTGCGCCGGCGGGCCGAGGCGGACCGGGAGCACCGCAAGGCCACGGACAACGCCGAGCACGCGCTGGCGAACATGCACCAGAGCCTCGAGGACGTCGGCGCGGACGGCATCGTGACCGCGGCCCAGCTCACGGACTTCAACGCGGTCACCCAGCACCGGATGACCGCCGCCGAGGCCGCGACCGCGGACCGCACATGGGCCTACGGGCACGTCGTGGTCGACGAGGCCCAGGAGCTCTCGCCGATGCAGTGGCGCGTGCTCATGCGCCGGTGCCCCATGAAGTCGTTCACCGTGGTCGGCGACATCGCCCAGGCGGGCTCGGCCACCGCCGCCCGCAGCTGGCAGGACGCCCTCGAGCCCTTCGTGGGGGAGCGGTTCGTCCTCGACGAGCTCACGGTCAACTACCGCACCCCCGCCGAGATCGCCGAGGCCGCGGTCGATGTCGCCCGGGCCGCCGGCCTGGACATCTCCGCCCCGCGGGCCGTCCGGGAGGGCGAGCCGCCGATCGTGCAGCGGGTCGGCGCCGCGGACGTGGTCGAGGGCGTCCTCGACCAGGTGCGCACGGAGCTCGAGCTGGTCAGCGGCGGGCTCGTGGCCGTGATCGTGCCCGAGGACCGCGTGCAGGAGATCGGCACGGCGCTCGCCGGGGCCCTGCCCGGGCTCGTGGGTGCCGGGGTCCGCCGGCTGGACCGGCAGGTCGTGGTGATCTCCGCGTGGGACGCCAAGGGACTGGAGTTCGACTCGGTGGTGGTCGTCGAGCCGCAGGCGCTCGTCGAGGAGGTCGGCGGCGGGGTCGGCAACCTGTACGTGGCCATGACCCGGCCCACCCAGCGGCTGCGCATCGTCGCCGCCCGGCCGCTGCCGGCCGGCCTCGACCGGTTCTGACCCCGGGCCGCCGGGGGCACCGGGACGCGGAGGGGAACCCCCTCCGCGTCCTGGTACCTTGGAAGCCGTGTCGAACGCAATAGATCTGGACCTCCAGCACAACGATCCGTCCTTCGCCAACGTCTGGCAGGAGCTGCAGTGGCGCGGCCTCGTGCACGTGTCGACCGACGAGGCGGCCCTTGAGCGGTCGCTCGCGGAGGAGAAGGTCACTTACTACTGCGGCTTCGACCCCACCGCGGCGTCCCTGCACCTCGGGCACCTGGTGCAGCTGCTGCTCATGCGTCGGCTCCAGCTCGCCGGCCACCACCCGATCGGGCTCGTGGGCGGGTCCACCGGTTTGATCGGGGACCCGCGGCAGAGCTCCGAGCGGGTCCTAAACTCCCGGGAAACCGTCGCGCAGTGGGTGGACCTGCTGCGCGCCCAGGTCGAGCGCTTCCTCTCCTTCGAGGGCGAGAACCGGGCCGTCATGGTCAACAACCTGGACTGGACCTCCCAGCTCTCCGCCATCGACTTCCTGCGGGACATCGGCAAGCATTTCCGTGTCGGCACGATGATCAAGAAGGACATCGTGGCCAAGCGGCTGAACTCGGAGGAGGGCATCTCCTACACCGAGTTCAGCTACCAGATCCTGCAGGGACTGGACTACCTGAACCTCTACCGCGACCACGGGTGCACCCTGCAGACCGGGGGCTCCGACCAGTGGGGGAACCTGACCTCCGGGACCGACCTGATCCGCAAGGTCGAGGGCGTGTCCGTGCACGCCGTCGGCACGCCCCTGATCACCAACTCGGACGGTACGAAGTTCGGCAAGTCCGAGGGCAACGCCGTGTGGCTGGACCCGGAGCTCACCTCGCCCTACGCCTTCTACCAGTTCTGGCTCAACACGGCCGACGCGGACGTGGTCGACCGGCTCAAGGTCTTCACCTTCAAGACCCGGGCGGAGATCGAGGAGCTGGCGCGCTCCGTCGAGGAGGAGCCCTACAAGAGGCAGGCCCAGAAGGTCCTCGCCTGGGAGGTCAACTCGCTGGTGCACGGGGAGGAAGCGACCGAGAAGGCGATCGCGGCCTCGGCCGCCGTCTTCGGACGGGGCGAGCTCACGGAGCTCGACGCCGAGACCCTGGACTCGGTCGCCCGGGAGCTGCCCGGTGCGAGCGTGTCCTCCGGAGCGCTGCAGGTCGCCGACCTCCTCGTGGCCACCGGGCTGTCCGAGTCGAAGTCCGCCGCGCGCCGGACCCTCAAGGAGGGCGGGGCGTACGTCAACAACGAGAAGGTCGTCGGGGAGGACGCAGAGCTCGCGCCCGACCAGCTCCTGCACGGCCGGTGGGCGCTGCTGCGCCGCGGCAAGAAGCACCTCGCCGCCGTCACCGTGGAGGCCTGATCCGGGCTCCGATCCGCCCACCACCCCCGTCCGTGAGCCGAGCTTGCAGGCCCCTGGGCGGGGGTGTAGTGTTCATCGAGTCGTCAGGCAGGGCCGAGAGGCCGGCGGGCGACGACACCGCAAAGAGCAGCAGGACCGACAGGTGCTGCCTAGTTCATGCGGGAGCGACCGTCCAGGTCGGTCCATACCCGGAACAACGCAAGTTGACACGCCGAGAACGGACTGCGTATGATGGTCGAGCTGCCTGAGGCGGGGAACGAAGTTCCGACGCGGAGGGCACCGAAAATTCCAACACGGTTTCCGGGTGTGGTGCCTGGTTGCTGGTCTGTTGTTTGAGAACTCAATAGTGTGCCATGTTTGTTGATACCGGATGTTTTATTCGGTTGATTGGTT